>JBKJNF010000112.1:0-26488 GCA_046596155.1 Flavobacteriales bacterium
CCGCCGAACGAGCGATCTGGGCCTTCTCCATCGTGGTGTTCCTGGCTGTGGTGATCCTCAACCGCGTGCAGGTGACAGTGCCTAGCGGCTTCGATGCCCACAGCCAGGAACACCACAGCCAGGAACACCACGATGGAGAAGGCCCAGATCGCTCGTTCGGCGGTCTTCTCCGGAACGAACAACTGTGCGGGTGGATAAGGCTTGGACATGGTGCTCAGAACGAGAAAGGAACCCCGTTCGCGGGTGAAATGTTCAATGCTGGGCCTCTGCAGCCTCCCGCTCGAGGCGTGCGCGGTGGCGTTCCTCACCGACCAGCATCTTCACATCGGTCACCAGACTGTCCACGCTGCTGGTGCGCGTGCCTTCGTAGATCCCCCGGATGTTACGGCGCTTGTCCACAAGGATGAAGTTGGGGCTGTGCACAAAGCGCTCAGGATTGGCCGTGTCCTCCATGGCACTAAGCAGGTAGCCCAGGTTGCCCTGGCGATATATCGTCGCCGCATCACCGGTCACGAACTTCCAACGGCTGGTGTCAGCCTGCAACTTGCGTGCATATTCCTTCAGGACCTCAGGCGTGTCGTGTTCGGGGTCCACGGTATGGCTCAGGAAGATCACATCCCCGAGCACCTTGTCGCTCAGCTTGAACTGCAGCTGCTGCATCTCCTTGCTCATGCGCGGGCAAATGCTCTTGCAGCTGGTGAAGAAGAAGTCGACTACCAGGATCTTGTCCGCCGTTGTCCTGTCCGAAACAACGTTGCCGTCCTGGTCGATGAACGAGAAGGGCGGCACTTTGTGAAAGATGGTATCACCCGCACCAACCACCTCCTTGGGTCCGTAGTACGGGAGCTTTACGAAGGTGTGCTTGCCGGTCCGCATGAAGAGCAGACCGATGGGCACGATGCCGATGAGCACGGCCAAGACAAGGAACTTCCTCCGCTTGCTTGCCGGTGTGAACGCAGTGCTCACTGGAACATCTCCAGCATCCGGTTCACGTAGTTCGATTCCCAGATGGCGATGAAGATCAGGTAACAGATGAACAGGCCATAAGGCAGCAGGATGAGGCCACGCAGGTTACGGCGCTCATCGCCCAAGTGCATGAAGGTCATCACGATATAAGTGGCTTTCACCAGGGTCAGAACAATGAAGCTCCACTTCACCCACTGCCACATTTCGGGCGGCAGAAAGTTGCGCCAGTAGGCACCGAGCACCACTTCGAAGGTGGTGACCAGGGCCAGGAAACCGGTCACGAACCAGATCTTCCGACGCATAACACGGCCTTCCTCCTCACTGTGGTGGTTATCCAGGCTGTATTCGATGATGTCGTCGCGCTCCATGATCTTGTCGCCGTACGCTCGGCGAAGGCGTTACCGGTTTATCAGACGAGGTAGAAGAACGTGAATACGAACACCCACACGAGGTCAACGAAGTGCCAGTACAGACCGGCCTTCTCGACCATCTCATAGTGCCCGCGGCGGTGGAAGACACCCTTGATCACCATAAGCAGGATGATCAGGTTGATGATCACACCGCTGAACACGTGGAATCCGTGGAATCCGGTGATGAAGAAGAAGAAGTTGGCGTACTGCGCAGGACCATACTCATTCTCCAGTATGCCTTCACTGCTCCATGGCGCCAAGGCGCCATGGGTGTAACTAACGGACCCGGCGAACAGGGCCTTGGCTTCTGCACCCTCCACCTCTTCATGTCCGGCGAGATAGCGGCTGCCTTCTGCCTTCACCAGGTGAAATCCCGGGGCATTGGTGGGATCCTCGGTGTCGTGCGTTTCGTTGTGCACCCAGTACTTGTCCCCATCGTTCATGGTGATGTAACCACCTCCACCATGGATGAAGTGGCCCCACTCCCACACCTGGCTACCCACGAAGATGGCCCCGCCAATGACCGTGAGGAACAACCACATGATCACGCCCTTCTTGTGCATGCGGTGTCCTGCTTCCACGGCCATCACCATGGTCACCGAGCTGAAGATCAGCACAGCGGTCATGAAGGCCACGTACATCAATGGGAAATCGCCGTGGGTAAAGGGCAGTGCGCGGAACACGCTTTCGCCCATGGGCCACTCGGCTCCCGGGGGAAGGCTGTGGCGTGCGAACCCGTAGCCCACCAGCAAGGCGCTGAAGGTCAAGGCGTCGGACACCAGGAAGAACCACATCATCATCTTCCCGTAGCTCACGCTGAACGGGGAGCGGCCGCCGCCCCAGAGGACGTCGTTGCTCAGTGTTTTGGTCGCTTCTCCGGACATAGGGACGTTTTGCGGCCGCAATGTTAATGAACGAACACGAGGAACAAAAGGAGGTAGACCCATAAGCCCCCCAGAAAGTGCCAATAAAGGGTGCCCTGCCACACCCCCACATGGTCGTCGGCGGTGTAGCGACCCATGACGGACTTCACGGATAGCACCAAGAGCATGATGAGCCCCCCGGCCAAGTGCAGCCAGTGACCCACTGTGATCACGTAGAAGTAGGAACTCGACGTGTTCTTGTAGTCCTCCATCTCGGCGTTGAGCGGCTTGGCACGCTGCATGTCGCTTGGCAGGTAGAATTGGTCGCCTTCCTTGAGGACCACCACGCCTTTGCGCAGGATGCTGTAATCCACGCCATACTGGTCTTGCGACCCCATCACCTTGCTCACCAGAAAATACCCTCGGCTCATCAATTCAGACCATCCGGCCCGTTGGTTCCAGGTGAACGCACCTCCCAAGAAGAGAGTCACTAGGATCCAGGCCATGGAGGCCCGCGTATGGCCCTTGCGGATGTTGGCCAGCGCCAGCTGGATGGCCACGCTGCTCACCAGGATCACGGCTGTGCTGATGTAAAAGGCCTTGGGGATGCGGAAAGTCACCCAATAGTCGGTGCTGCTCTGGCTCACCACATAGGCACTGCTCAGCGCCACGAAGAACATGACGATGGCGAAGAGCAGGAGGTACGTGAGGTTCTTACGGGCGCGGACCTGTTGGTCCTTTTCAATTGTGGCTGTGAGGGTCTCGCTCATGGTCTATCAAGGACATAGGCAAGCTGCACCACGGGTAGATAAATGAAGCTGGCGAACATCAACCGTCGCGCGTCCTTTTTGTCGCGAGAGCGGAAGAGTTGCACAGCGGGAACGAGCATCACCAGCCCGCAGAGGACCGCAGTGATGGCGGCGAACCCACCAGTAAGACCGAACACCCATGGCAGCATACCAACGGGAATAACGAATAAGGTGTACAAAAGGATCAGTAGGGCGGTGTATCCATCACGTCCGCCACGGCTGGGCAGCATATGGTAGCCCGCCAGCTGGTAATCGTCATGCAGCACCCAGGCGATGGCCCAGTAATGTGGGAACTGCCACATGAACTGCATGGCGAAGAGCAAGCCGGGGCCAATGCCGAAGTGGCCTGTGGCAGCCACGAAGCCCAACATAGGCGGGAACGCTCCGGGGAAGGCCCCAACGAAGACGCTCCAAGCGCTCACCTTCTTCATCGGCGTGTACAAGGCCACGTACATGAACAACGAGAGGAATCCGAGGATGGCCGTCAACTGCCCGAACTGGACCAAGAGGATAAGCACCCCGGCCACAGCGGCCAGGGAAGCAATGAGCACGGACTCGCCGATGCCCAGCGTACTGCGCACCAGGGGGCGTTGGGCGGTGCGCTTCATCAGCGTATCGGCCTCCACCTCCAGCACTTGGTTCAAGGCATTGCTGCCACCGGTAACAAGCAGGCCTGCGAGGGCCAGCACCGACGCGTTCACGAGGTCGAAACCTCCGCGCGGCACGCCCATCCAGTAGCCCAGCACGGCGCTCAGGACCACCAAGGAAGTCAACCGAAGCTTGAAGAGCGCCGCAACCTCTTTCAGCTTGACGCTGAAGACGGATGATGCGACCAGGGTGGCGGGACGTTCCAAGATCAATTATCGCTTGACCTGTAGGTCATCGCGGGCGCAAAAGTACCGCGCGGGATCGATATGCGGACCGCTGTTGAATAGTCCCCGATCAGGGCAGGCTGTACCGAGCGTCCTGCAATGAATGCCGGTCGCGTAGGTTGGCGGAGATCCCCACGCGGAAGTAGTTCGTGGTGAGCCCCTCACCCACTTCGGGCGCGCGCACGCGCAAGGTCCAGGCAGCTTCCAGCATCAGTCCTGAACGTGGTTCCAACAGCCGGCCCATGCGCAATTCATTGTGGTACAGCATCACCTGCGTGGGATCGCCGAGGTAGAATCCGAAGTTGTCGGGCCGCACAGCATCGCGCAGCGGACGGGCACTTTCGGGAAGGAAGATGTTGCTACCCCAACTGCTGTTCGCCGTGCTACCGGTATCCTGGCCGAGCACCGCGATGCTCAATACGTTCGAGAGCATCCAGGTCCCCTTTCGCCATTCCCCCTGCAACAACCCCTCGAAGAAGTTGCTTCCGTATGGATGCGCTAGTGGTTGGTTGAAGTGGGCATAGTTCTGCCGCGTGTCGCTATGCGTGTACATGAAGGGTCGGACATAGTTCAACTCGGCCCGCAGGAAGAGACCTTTCTGCCCGAAGGCATCATGGCTCAAGGCACCCAATTGCAGACCCTGCTTGTTGCCGTACCAGCCTTGGCCGGCGCGCACGTTGGCCAGCAGGAACTCATCGAACATCAGTTGGCTGTACAGCAGGGTCCGTTTGCCCACCCGCACGTTCACCGCAAAGCCCAACAGGGCGTTGTCCGGAGAGCCTACTCCATATTCGGCGGGACGGTAGAACAGCACCGGATTGAGGTAGTTGATGTCGAAACCACGGCGATAGCTGGGATCGTTGTCCTGCCACACGACCGCCTCGAAGATCCCCACGTTCAATCGCTTCAGGGCGTTCCAGCTGAGGTAGTGCATGCTGGTGAACTTCAAGTCGAATTCGTTCCAGCGGCCGCCCGTTCCACGGATGTCGCTCATGGCGCCGAAGAGGTTCACATAACGCACCTTCCACACGGACGTGGTGATCTTGAGGTAGGGATAGCTGTATGCGTTATCGCTGAGGAAAAGGGAGCGAAGTCCTTCACCGAAGAAATTCTTGCCGCGCCCCAGCGTGAAGTGGAAGTACGTGCCGGCCTTGTAGTCGGCATAGGCGTTCCAATCGTGATGCACGCGCAGATCGCCGGAGCCCACATAGCCTTCACCGGGCGCAACGGAGCTGGCGGTAGCAAAGCTGTCGAGGTAATTCGGCAGCAGTTCGCCCCATACCATGATATCGGTATTCAGCGTCCAGCGCTTGGTGGCATTCCACGTGAGCGTACCACCGAGGCCGTTGCGCATCTTGAACAGGTCCTTTTCACCGGGCGAAACACCCACGAGCGCTTCCACCAGCGGCGTTCCGAATACCCGGTGTGTGGGATCAGCGATACTGTCCAGCCAGGGCTTCCATGCGTGTGGCAGAAGCGTATCCGCCCCCGGGATCCGAGCAAGGTCTTCGCGCAGGTAGGGGCGAATGGCGCTGTGCAGGGCGGGATCAGAGGCCGACTTGCGCATGGCCCCTTCGTAGGGCATGTCCACCATGCGGCTCAAGGGCAGCCACCCTTGCTGGGCGGAGGCCTCCTGTACCAGGACGCAAACGAACAACACAAGCGATGACCTCATCCGTCCTTGCGCGTGGAGATGGCAAAGGGCAACATGGCCAGGGCGAAGGCGGTGGTGGCAAGCACCAGCAGCCCCTTGTTGGGTAGGATGTCGCGGGTGATCAGCGAGAGCGAGATGATGACCATGGCGTACAAGTACAACACCATGGTGATTCCCCGATGCCCGAGACCTAGGGCCATCAGCCGATGATGGATGTGGTTCTTGTCCGCCGCAAAGGGGCTTTGACCCTTGGCCATGCGGACAACGAAGATCCGGAAGGTATCCACGAGCGGATAGGCGATCACGCTCATGGCAAAGAGTGGCGTGGGCACGGAAGCCAACCAATGCGGCAGGCGGCCGGTGTCGTGGTCGATGACACGAATGGCGAGCACACTGATGATGGCCCCGATGATGAGCGAGCCGCTGTCGCCCATGAACACACGGGCCGGGTGGAAGTTGAAGACGAGGAAGCCCACCAACGCACCGGAAAGCACGAAGGCCAGCAACGCCAAGGCCACATCTCCCGCCCAGTAGAGCCAGATGCCGTAGGCGGTGGAGGCGATCAGGCCGATGCCAGCAGCTAGCCCATCAACACCATCGATCAGGTTGAAGGCGTTCACCAGCACCACGTAGGTAAAGAACGAGAAAGCGATGCTGATCTCATTCGGGAGCTCATATACGCCCAAGACCCCGTGCATGTCGTGCACGCGGATGCCGCCCATCACCACGAGAATGTAGCCCACCACCATGTGGCCCACGAGCTTCTTCACCGGGCTGAAGCCAATGATATCATCCTTCACGCCTATGAAGAACAGCAGCACCATGGCCGCGATCACGAACTTGAAGTCCTTGTAGGCCGCACCCATGTCGTTGTAGAGCGCCTTGAATCCGTCCAATTGGGGGCCGCCCGAAGAAGCTTGCGGGAACCAGAGGCTGTAGCTGAAGAGGATGGCGGCGAAGATGATGATGCCGCCGATGGTGGGCACACTACGCCGGTGCACCTTACGCGCATCGCCGGGTTCATCCACCAGATGCTTGATGCGCGCTACCTTGATCAGGCTCGGCATGGTGAACAGCACCACCACGAAGGCGGTGAAGAAACCGAGCAGGATGATGTAGCCGTGTGATGCCATGCGCCCTTAGAGGTCGAAATATCGGTTGAATAGGCCGGTCCGCAGGGTGATGTACAGATAGTGTGAGTTGAGTATGTCGGGGGCAAAGCTCACATCACGTACAATGTAGCCTACGCTGAAGCTTGCGTTGCTCATCTGGTTGAAACGCCAAGCGAAGCTCAGGTCGAGCCAGTAACGCTGGCGCTGTACCGACAGACTGTCCGCCCCCGCGGCCACGCGGGTTTCAAAGATGTTGCTGCCGCTGACCCGTGTTTCCGAGGTGTCCAGCTGGGACATGCTCATACTGGCCTGGGCCTTGATCCAGAACTTCTGTTTGATGCCGTAGTCCACGATCAGTATGGCCTCATCCACGCCGGTGCCCAGGGTGTGCGCGAGGGGCTGGTTATAATGGCTGTAGCTGCCGCGCGTGGTGTTGGAGGTATAGGTGAAGGGCGCAACGCTATTGTACTCCACCAACAGGTGCAGGTCGCGGCGCAAGAGATCGAACCACTGCACCCCGGCCTGCCAGGCAGTGCGCTTCGGACCATCAAGGGCGAATTGACCGTAGAAGAAAAGTTTGTCGGTCAGGCGGTATTTCGCATCGACCCCGAGCAGCTGCTTGTGCTCGCCAGCGAAGCCGTTCACCAGCGTGTTCAGGCCGATCACTGGGTTCAGCTCCATGGCATTGAAGGGCCGCACGCCGGCACTGTCAATGTTCCGCCAGATGGTAGCCTCGAACAGCCCAAGCTGCAGCGGGCCCAGGTTCGCGCTGAGGTGCTTGAAGCTGCCGCGTTTCCAGAAGAACAAACTCTCGCTGCTCGCTCCCGCGTCCAAGCGGTCAGCTGGGTCGCTCACCATCTGGAACTTGGTGTTGATGGTAGTGTATTGGAAGCGTTGGTCGTTAGTGATCGCGCTGAACTTGAGGTAGGGGTAAGGAAAGGTATTGTCGCTCAACAGGACACTCCGATAACCATTACCCACGAAGTGCCTGCCATTGCCGAACTGGACGTTCAGCCAGCGTTTCGGGCTCCAGCTCACATTGCCATGGGACCAAGCGAAATCGAGACCCCGCTCCCCGAAGCCCTTCACTCGACCCTGCCCCGGCACCACGCCGTTGCCTTGCACGTAGGCATATAGATAAAGCGGCACGATGGACAGGTTCTCGTAGAAGCCCGTTTGGAAGGACACAGTACGCCCCAGGTCGGCCTTGATCCAGAAGCCCCGGCTGTTGTACGAGTTCTGTGCGCTGTTGCTGTTCGCCAAACTGGTCTCCACGAAGTCCTTGCCCACCTCGAAGCGAAAAGCCGGATCGATGGTCACGCGGAAGTCGCCGCTCTTCACCTGGATCAAATGCTCCTTGAAGAGCTTTGTGGTAAGCAGATAATACTGGCGCGAGCTATCGGGCCGAAAGCCCATCACGTTCTCCAGGTCGGCCCGACTTTCAATGATGGGACGGAGCCCCGTGTGTACCGTGCTGGTCCGGCACGCGCCATTGCGGTCGATGTCATAGTAGATATCGCGCTCCAACGGCAGGTCGTTCTGCTGGGCCAATGCGGGGAGCACGGCAAGACAGGCGAGGACAACGATGTAACGGACGGACATGGCGCGGTGACGGGTCGCCGAAGGTAGAAGATGGGCGGGGCCACCAAAGAAAAAGCCCTTCGACAGGTCGAGGGGCTTCATCGGCTTCAGGATTCCCTATGCCTTGGCCAACTCGGTCTTAGCGAACTCGGCATACACGCTGGTGATGCCTTCGCGGAGGCCGATGCGGTGATTCCATCCCAATTTGTGCAGACGTCCCACATCCATGAGTTTGCGCGGTGTACCATCGGGCTTGTCGGTGTTCCAGTTCAGTTCTCCAGTGTAACCCACGATATCCTTGATCATCTCGGCCAGCGCCTTGATGGTGAGGTCCTCTCCGGTGCCGATGTTCACGAACAGCTCTTCGTCGTAGTTCTGGAGCAGGAAGAAGCAGGCATCCGCCAGGTCGTCCACGTGCAGGAACTCGCGCATGGGCGAGCCGGTGCCCCATACCTCCACGCTGGGTGTGCCAATGATCTTGGCCGTGTGGAACTTGCGGATGAGCGCAGGCAGCACATGGCTGTTGTTGAGGTCGTAGTTGTCGTTGGGCCCGTACAGGTTGGTGGGCATGGCGCTGATGTAGTTCACGCCATACTGACGACGGTAGCTCTCGGCCATTTTGATACCCGCGATCTTGGCGATGGCGTAGGGCTCGTTGGTCTGCTCGAGCATACCGGTGAGCAGGCTCTCCTCCTTCAATGGTTGTGGGGCCAGCTTCGGGTAGATGCACGAGGAACCCAGGAACAGCAGCTTCTGCACGCCGTTGGAATAGGCGCTATGGATCACATTGTTCTGGATCATCAGGTTCTCGAACAGGAACTGTGCGCGGTACACGTTGTTGGCGTGGATACCGCCCACTTTCGCAGCTGCGAGCACCACCACGTCGGGTTTCTCGCTGGCGAAGAAGTCGGCCACGGCCTGCTGGCTCGTGAGGTCCAACTCCTTGTGCGTGCGGGTGACGATGTTGGTGAAGCCGTCCGTCTGCAGGCGGCGCACGATGGCGCTACCCACCATGCCCCGGTGGCCTGCGATGTAGATCTTGTCTGTCGTGTTCATGTGGTTGAGGCCGGAAATTTCCGGCCCTTACGTTGGTTAGATCATGAGGGATCGGGATCGTACGCCCTTACCCGAATGATCGCATCAGCGATCATTCCTGCTCGTGCAGGATCTTGTGTCCGCCTTGCTTCAGGTAAACGTCGCGCTTGAACAGTTCAAGGTCGCTCTGCACCATCTCCTTCACGAGCGCCTTCAGATCGTACTTGTGCTTCCAACCGAGCACGCGCTTGGCCTTGGAGGGATCGCCTTCCAAGTGGTCCACTTCCGCCGGACGATAGTAACGCTTGTCAATGGCCACAAGGGTCTTGCCGGTCTTCTTGTCCACGCCTTTCTCGTTCACACCCTTGCCCTTCCACTCGAGCTTGATGCCTGCCTCTGCGAAGGCAAGGTCGATGAAATGGCGTACCGTGTAGGTCTTGCCGGTGGCCAGCACGAAGTCATCGGGTTTCTTGGCCTGCAACATGAGCCACATGCCTTCCACATAGTCCTTGGCATGGCCCCAGTCGCGCTTCGCGTCAATGTTGCCGAGGTAGAGCGCATCCTGCAGTCCGAGCTTGATCTTGGCCACGGCGCGGGTGATCTTGCGCGTTACGAAGGTCTCACCTCGCAGTGGGCTTTCGTGGTTGAACAGGATGCCATTGCAGGCGAACATGCCGTAGCTCTCGCGATAGTTCTTGGTGATCCAGAAGCCATAGAGCTTGGCCACACCGTAGGGACTTTTCGGATAGAACGGCGTCTCCTCGTTCTGTGCACGTGGCAGCACACCACCGTACAGCTCGGAGGTGGAAGCCTGGTAGAATTTGGTCTTCTTTTCCAGACCAAGGATGCGGATGGCCTCGAGGAATCGGAGCGTTCCGATGCCGTCGGCGTTCGCCGTGTACTCGGGCAGCTCGAAGCTCACCGCCACGTGGCTCATGGCGGCGAGGTTATAGATCTCGTCCGGCTGTATCTCCTTTACCAAACGGAGGCAGTTGACACTGTCGGTCAGGTCGCCGTAGTGAAGGTGGAAGGGACGGCCCTTCTCATGCATGTCGTGGTACAGGTGATCGATGCGGTCCGTGTTGAACAACGAACTGCGTCGCTTCACGCCGTGCACTTCGTACCCTTTGTTGAGCAGGAGCTCACTGAGGTAGGCACCGTCCTGGCCGGTAACACCGGTGATCAATGCGACCTTGCGCTTCTTTGGAGCTACTTCCTTCTTCTTTGCCATGCGTTGCGCGCCGTAGCCCGGCGTAGGCGTGTAATGGTGTTTGGAGGTGCTTAGTGAACGATGAACCACGGGTTCACCAGGTCGTGCTTGTTGTACCGCAAAGGTGCATTCGTTGTCACATCGAGGAGCGTTCTACCCGCCTCGTTCGCGATCGCGTGACCTGCCGCGGTGTCCCACTCCATGGTGGGGGCATAGCGCGGATAGGCGTCGGCCGCGCCTTCGGCCACGAGGCAGATCTTCAGGGCACTGCCCATGCTGGTGAGCTCCACCTGACCATGTTGGGCCCGCATACGTTCGATGAAGGCATCGGTATCGGGACTGGCATGGCTGCGACTGGCCACAATGGTGAAGACGTTGCGTTGGTTCGGCATCGGTAGGCGCTGGGCGTGCGGGATCAGTTCATACGCTGGAGCGGTGCCGAAAGTTGCCGCCCGCTCCAAGCGAAAGGCACCCAGCCCGGGCCAGGCGAAATACAGACGATCCATCACCGGCACATACAGCACACCGGCCAATGGCCTGGAAGCGCCAAGTGACGACAAGGGCTCGTCGTCACGTTCCATCAGCGCGATGTTCACGGTGAACTCGCCATTGCGTTTCACGAACTCTTTAGTGCCATCCAACGGATCTACGAGCCAATAGCGCGGCCAGTGTTGCCGTTGCTCCGGGTCGATGCTCCTGCCCTCCTCGCTCAGCACGGGGAGACCTGTTGGCTCCAACTCACGCATGATGGCCAAATGCGCACGCTTGTCGGCCTCTGTAAGGGGCGAGCGGTCGTCCTTCAATTCCACGCTGATCGGACGCGCATACACGTCGAGGATCTCGCGACCTGCTGCAAAAGCAGCGCGGATGGCATGATCCAAATACAACGTGGGCTCGTTCACTCTTCAGGGACACCCGTGCAAGAGCTGCGGGGTGGCGAAGGTAGCCTCACATCATACGGACTGTAATGGCCATGGGGCGGGATGTCAACGATCCACTTGGAGATCGTCCAGTCCTTTTACTAGACTATCGGTACCGCTCCAGGTACTGGCGGTACAGCTTCTTCTGGTGATCGTCCAGGTCAAGGCGCCGGCCATCGATGAAAGCTGGACGAACGTCGCAGGTGCGCATATCCAAGGCATCACCCGAGCTAACAAAAAGGGTCGCACTTTTGCCCACGGTCAGACTTCCGTATTTCGCATCAATGCGCAGGATCCGGGCAGCATCCAAGGTGATGGCCTGTAGTGCATCCTCTTGGGAAAGCCCATATGCAGAAGCAGTTCCTGCGGTGAAGCCCAGATTGCGACTACCCATGCGTTCCATATCCCCTTCGTAGCCAAGGCAGAAGCGGATGCCTTTCGCCTTAAACAGTGTTGGCAGTCGATAAGGCAGGTCGATATCGTCGCCGTCCCGCAAAGGCAAACTGTGTACGCGACCCAGGATCACATCCACCTTCTTGTCCAGCAGCAGGTCGGCCACCCGCCAAGCGTCATAACCGCCTACGATCACGGTGCGCGTTACCTCCAGCTCATGCGCGAAGAGGACGGCCTCCTGGATCTCCCGGGCCAGATCGGCGTGAATGAACAAGGTCTTTGTTCCATTGAAGAGGCCGCGCATGGCCTCCATGCGCGTATCCGTTTCAGCGCGATCACGGCTCTGTGCGTAAGCGCGCGCCCTTGTGAAGAACTGTCGAAGGGCATCCAGGCGCTTGCCGCGTTCATCCTTCTTCTCGGCGCTGTTCTCGCCCGGTTCGGCCCACCAGCCTTCGCGTTTGTACGCCCGCGGCCAGTTGAGGTGAACGCCATCATCCGCAAGCACCGTGGCTGCTTCGTTGTCCCACGCATCCAGTTGCATGATGCTACTACTGCCACTGATCACGCCTCCGCGTGGCGTGGCCTGAGTGATCAGCACACCATTGCTCCGTACTGTGGGAATTATGCGCGAATCCACATTGAAGGCGGACATGGCGCGCACTTCCGGCTCCATCTCTCCCGTTTCGTCCTCGTCATCCGTAGCGCGCACCAGATCGATCTCATGCAGACCCAACGTATTGTCCGCTAGGATGAAGCCGGGATAGATGTGCTGTGCATCCGTGACGATGATGGAATCGTAGCTCGCCTTCACCCCGTAACTATGGCCTACAAAATCGATGACACCGTTGCGAAAGCCCACCGCGCCGTCATCGATCACAGTGCCATCGCCCACATGCACAGTGCCGCCTTTTAGCAGGATGCTCTTGGATTGGGGCGGAGCGGGAGTTGGGCGCTGCGCGAACGTGGCGTTCAACGATAGCATCAGGAGCAGGAGTATGATAGCCCTGCCAACTGCTCCGGTTCCTGCTCCTGACCTCATGGTGCTTCGCCAAGTGTTTCGCAGGTCCAATGGCCGTGCTCTTTGCGACCTGACTTTTTCGCGGGAGCACCGGCCTTTTTCGCCGCGATCATGCGCGTGATGATGCGCTCACGCTCGGTGGTCAGCGTTTTGCGCAGTTCGGCATCCACAGCACGATCAAAGCGCCGCACACCGTCCACAAAGGTCGTTTCCACCTTTGCATCGATGCTAAGTGGATCGGTGGTCCACAGCACAATGTCGGCGTCCTTTCCCACTTCCACACTGCCCATGTGCGCATCCAGGTGCAGGGCCTTCGCAGGATTCAGGGTCACGGTCCTCCACGCCTCCTCACGCGAAAGCCCGCCATATTTCATGGTCTTCGCGGCCTCTTGGTTCAGTCGGCGGCTCATCTCCGCATCATCGCTATTGATGCATGTGTTCACGCCCAGGTGGGTCAACAATGCAGCGTTCTGCGGAATGGCATCGTTCACTTCGAACTTGTAGGCCCACCAATCACTGAAGGTGCTGGCCGTGGCGCCATGGGCCTTCAATTGCTTCGCCACCTTATAGCCTTCGAGGATGTGGGTGAACGTGTTCACATGGAAACCCATACTGTCGGCTACGCGCATCAGCATGAGCACCTCGCTCTGGACGTAGCTGTGACAAGTGATGAAGCGCTCATTCCGGAGGATCTCGGCCAGCGCGTCCAACTCCAGGTCGCGACGCGGGGCCGCAACGTTCGGCGTGGAGCGCATGGACCGTCGGCCGTTCGGCATTTGTGCCTGCTCCCATGCATGCCATTCACGGTCATATTCCCGCGCCCGGTGGAAAGCGTCATACATCAACTGTTCCACGCCCATGCGTGTTTGCGGGAAGCGGCTGCCATGGTCCCCCCAGTTGCTCTGCTTTACATTCTCGCCGAGCGCGAACTTAATGAAGCCCGGTGCCCCTGCGATGTGCATCTCGTTAGCAGAGGCACCCCACCGCAGCTTTATCAGGGAGCTCTGCCCGCCGATGGGGTTCGCACTACCGTGCAACTGCTGCACGGCCACCACGCCACCCGCTAGGTTACGGTAAAGGTCCACATCATCCGGGTCCACCACATCGCCGATGCGCACTTCCGCCGTGATGGCCTGTGACCCTTCGTTCACGCCGCGCTCGATCGCGATATGCGAGTGTTCATCGATGATGCCACAGGTGATGTGTTTGCCGGTGGCGTCCACCTCGCTGATCGACGGCCTGCGTTTCCCCGTGAAGAGCGCATCCACGTTCAACCTTGGGCCCACACCCATGATCCGCCCGCCGCTGATGCAGACATCCGCATCGACGAGAACGCCCAGCGGACCGTTCGTCCAGACCGTGGCGTTACGAAATACCATATTTTCGGTATCAGGTAGCGTGGGCGTACCGAAGGCGTTGAACGGATACCAGACCTGTCCGGTGGGCAGGCTCCACAGGCTGTCGAGGCTTGCGAGCTTCTCACGGGGTGATGTATTGATGGCCAACCCTTGTCGCACGGCGCTCCACGCGATCCATTCACTTCCCGGCAACTGGCCTTGACCATCCCAGATGCTTCCCGGCGGGTGGATCGATCCGTTCAGGCGCACAGTGCCGGGAAATCCCAACTTTTCCCCAGCGAACCAGAGTGTTACCAGGCCATTGTCGACCTGGAGTCCGGCCTTCACGCGGGTGCTGTCCCCGATACGCGACACATCCGCCTCTGGCTTATCGCTCTCGCCGCTCACCCGCAGGCGCAGGATGGTGCTGCGCAGATTGAGGTCGTAGGTGGCCCGAAGATCGATGGGGTTGATCTCGCCGATCCGGAAGCGTTGGCCACTGACCCAGGTCTCCTTGATGACGTTGCGTGGATCGAGGAGGTGGTGTGAGCTGATGACCAGGTCCGCGAACATACCGGCTTTCAGGGACCCCACACGGTCATCCATACGGTACATGGCCGCAGGCACGGTGGTGAGCGCGGCTATTGCGGTGCTGCTATCAAGGCCTTGGCGCACCATGCGCCGCAGCGATGTCCACATATCCCCAGGCTCCTTCATGCCCTGCGTGGTGAAGGCGAAGGTTCCGCCGGCCTCGTGGATGCGTGCCGGATTTGTGGGGGCCAGCTCCCAATGCTTCAATTGTGGAAGTGTGACCTCGAGCGCCTCGAACGGATCTTCCACGTCCAACGCTTCGGGCAGCTGAAGAGGAACAATGAGCTCTGTGCCCTCGGCCAGGATATCAGCGAGCCCCATGTACTCATCGCCGCTCCCTTTCACGATGAATGGCGATCCGAATTCCTTGGCCAGCTGCGCCACGCGCAATACGTCATTGTGGTTCGAAGCCTCGAAAACGAGCGGGAGGGTGAGCTGTTCGTTGAGGGCCTGCAGTTCTGCATCACTCTGTTCCAAATGCCCTTGCTGCGCGTACCAGCGGGCATCATACAGGGTCTGGCGCAGGAGGGCGATGGAGCCCATGAGCGAACTGGGATAGTCGTATGAACTGCTGCCTTTGCGGAAGGAGAACTGGCCCGATGCACGCGGCACAAGCATGTCCTGCGTGGGATTGCGCCCGCCGAGTTGCACAGCGGCCGATGTGCCACGTGCGATCCCGTCCATCATATGCGTGACCACGGTGGTGATACCCTGCGCGCGCAAAGCGTCGGCCTTTTCCTCATTCGCCTGAAAGAGTTCATCGGCGCGGGTACTTGCACGTATCGCGGGGTTCCAGAAGCGCGCGCCCTTACGCTCACTCTTTTCGCCCTTGGCCATGCCCAGGTCGCTGTACGGCTCGATCAGGCCGGGCCACAGATGCAGGCCTTTCAGGTCTACGACCACCGCACCGGGCGGCAGAACGACGCGTTGGCCCACGGATACAATGCGGTCGTCCAGGATCACCACGGTGGCATCGCGCAACACCTCACCCGGGGCTGGATGCACGGTGGCATGTATGAAAGCAACGGGGACACCGGCTTTGTCCTGCGGCCCGTTCAAGGGGGCGTTCACCTGAGCGCGCGCTTCAAAGGCCAGCACGGCCGTAGTGAGGAGGAATAGCCGAGCGCGCCTTACCATAGGGGTGTGCGAATGTAGGATGTGAGGCCTTTCTTGGGCATTGGACGGCCGAGAGTGCGCCGGCTTCTACATTTGGGGGCTTCGCAAACCAGTTAACGAATGGAAGACCCTTCCGGACTCCTGCTTCTGCTGCACAGCATTTTACGCTGGCTGATCCTGTTCAGTGTCGGCATTGCTGGTCTGGTCGCGCTTCTTGGTTATCTCCGAAAAGGACCCATCATCGTATGGGAACGCTCCGTGGCCATCCTGGCCATGGTACTGTGCCATGTGCAGCTGCTGCTCGGCCTTGTGCTATATGCATTTCGGATCAAGATGTACACCACGGTAAGCGGCACGGGGAAGCTCACGGCCATGACCGATTCGGTCGTGCGCTTTTGGAAATACGAGCATGTGGCCACCATGGTCCTAGCGATCGCACTCGTTACGACTGGTCGTGTACTGAGCAAGAAGGCCGAGACCGAACAGGGTAAACAGTTGCGCGTCGCCATCTTCTACCTCATCGCGCTCGCGTTAATGATCGCGATGATCCCTTGGCCATCGCGGGAAGGCGTAGGCCGCGCATGGCTATGATGCGACCCTTCATTCATCTGGCCCTTCTGGGGTCCGTGGTCCTTGCCTGTGGCTCTTCCGCAGAACCCCAGAACACGAGCGCAGCCGCTCCCGGTGAAGGTGAGCTCCTCTACAATATGCAGTGCGCCAATTGCCATGGTCGCAAAGGGAACATGGGCATCGGTGGCGCCAAGGACCTCACCGTGTCGGTGCTCACGCGCGACTCGATGCTCGCCGTGGTGATACATGGAAGGGGCGCAATGATGCCCTACGGCGAACTGCTGAAGCGCCAACAGATACAAGCCGTTGTGGATCATGCCTTGAGCCTGCGAAAGCCGGTCGGAATTGAAGGACCAACGAAATGATCGACCTGAAGGAGACCCGCACGAAGGGGGAGACGGCCGTGCTCATTGGCCTTATCACGGACGAGCAGACCATGGACCAGGTGACGGAATACCTGGATGAACTTGACTTCCTCGCGAGCACCGCGGACATCCGTACGTTGAAGCGTTTCACTCAGCGCCTGCACAAACCTGATGGCCGGACCTATGTAGGCAGTGGTAAATTGGCGGAGATCAAGGAATGGATGGAGGCAAGCGGATGTGAGATGGTCATTTTCGACGACGAACTTTCCGCAGCACAGCAGCGTAACCTCGAGAAAGAGATCGGCCGACCCGTGCTCGACCGACCCCGTTTGATCCTGGACATCTTCGCCCGCAGGGCCCGCACCAGCCATGCGAAAACGCAGGTGGAACTAGCCCAGTACGAATATATGCTTCCCCGACTTACCAAGCTGTGGACCCACTTGGAGCGGCAGCGCGGCGGCACAGGAACACGCGGTGGCGCAGGTGAAAAGGAGATCGAGACCGACCGCCGATTGGTGCGCGACCGCATCTCGTTGTTGAAGGGCCAATTAAAGGACATCGACCGGCAGATGGCCACCCAGCGCGGCAACCGCGGCAAGCTGGTACGAGTGGCGCTAGTGGGATACACCAACGTGGGCAAGAGCACGCTCATGAACCTGTTGAGCAAGAGCGATGTATTCGCAGAGAACAAGCTATTCGCCACGTTGGACACAACTGTGCGCAAGGTGGTGCTGGGCAACCTCCCCTTCCTGCTCACCGACACAGTTGGCTTCATCCGCAAGCTGCCACACCAACTGATCGAGAGCTTCAAGAGCACGCTGGACGAAACGCGCGAAGCGGACCTGTTGCTGCACGTGGTGGACATCAGCCATCACAATTTCGAGGAACAATACCGTACGGTGAAGAGCACGCTGCAGGAGATCGGCGCGGGTGGCAAGCCCACGATCGTTGTCTTCAATAAGATCGATGCCTACCGTCCGGCTGCTCACGACCCGCACGACCTGGCCCCGAAGCGGCAGGACCAGTTCACCTTGGAGGAACTGCAGAAAACTTGGATGGCGCGCGATACAAGTTCCCAGACCAGTGTACACGACGAGGAGACCATCTTCATCAGCGCTATCCGGAAGGACAATATTGATGCCCTTCGCAAACTCGTGTACGACCGCGTGAAGGCCATTCATCTGGAACGCTATCCATATGAGAAGGACCTCCTCTACCAGCAATGGATGGAGGGCGGTGACCTGGACGGGAACTGATCGTCGAAGACACGACCGATCGCTCCAGTGCGTTGACCACGGTTGGCGAATACCTCATGGCAAAGCGAAAAAGATCATCGAAAAAGAGCCTCTTGCAGGTTGCGGCCATTGCCTTGGGCGCGCTTGTGGGCCTTTTGCTTATTCTGATCCTGACCGTACGTGCGGGAGCTTTCGGCAAGCTGCCCACCGCCGAGGACCTTGCAGCCCTGCGAAGTGAGGAAGGCACACTGATCTTGGCCAGTGATGGCGCCATCATCGGCAAAGTTTTCGCCAAGGACCGAACGAACATCCGCTACCGCGACCTGCCCAAGCATCTGGTGGAGGCGCTCGTGGCCACAGAGGATCAACGCTTCTTCGCGCATGAGGGTGTGGACGCCCGCAGCTATGTACGGGTGATCTTCCGCAGCATCCTTGGCGGAGACCGTAGCGGAGGCGGTGGTAGTACGATCTCACAGCAGATCATCAAGAACCTATATGGTCGAGAACCGCATGGACTGCTTACGGTACCTGTGAACAAGATCAAGGAAGCCATCGTGGCGCGGCGGCTCGAAAAAGTCTACACCAAGGAGGATGTGCTAGAACTGTACTTCAATTCCGTACCCTTCGGAGAGAACCTCTACGGCGTGGAAAGTGCATCGCAGCGTTTCTTCAACAAGAACACATCGAGTTTGACCATCGAGGAATCCGCCGTGCTGGTGGGCATGCTAAAGGCCAACACCTCCTACAATCCACGCATGCATCCGCAACGCTCGCGTGACCGACGCGACCAGGTGTTCGCTCTGATGGCCGCGCGCGGGTACATCACCACTGCGGTGATGGACAGTCTGGTGCAATTACCCCTTCGCATCCGCTACCGGGGCCTGGACGCCTTGGATGCGTATGGCTATTTCTGCGCGCAAGTGGAAGAGGAAGCCCGCGCGATCCTTTCGGAACGCGCCAAAAAAGGGCTGCCTGTTCCGGATATCGAAAAGGATGGTCTGCGCATAGAGACCACGTTGGACACCAGCCTGCAACAGCTGGCCATCAAGGCAGCACGCGACCAATTGAGCGTCATGCAGCCCTTGCTGGATCGCGAATTGACCGGGCGGAAGGCCCGTATTTCCTGGGAGAAGCGGATGGACCGCAAAAAGGACAAGGCGTGGAAACGGAACGAACGGTCCGTGCGCGACGTGTTCACATGGAACAATGCGCCGGCGGACAGCATGAGCTACCGCGACAGCCTTTGGCATTACCAGAGCATGCTGCATGGTGCTGTGCTAATGATGGACCCCGGTAACGGGAACGTACTTGCCTGGGTGGGCGGCAACGACCACCGCATGCTACCCTACGACCTGGTAGAAGCGAGGCGACCCATCGCCTCTACCATAAAGCCAGTACTGTATGCCGCAGCCATCGAGGATGGACTGGCACCATGCGACTACCTGGACAACGCGGACAAGGTCTACCGCGACCTGAACAACTGGCACCCGCAGAACTTCGATGAAAGCAGCGGAGGGCAGGTGACCATGTGGTACGCACTTGCGCACTCCATGAACCTGCCCACGATCGACCTGTACTTCCACACGGACCGCGATGTGCTCCGGCGGACCTTCCGTGCGCTTGGGCTGCCAGAGGGCAACATCAACAACCCGTCGCTGGCCTTGGGGGCTGTGGACGTTTCCCTCAAAGCCATCGTGCGCGCCTATGGCGCTTTTGCACGTCAGGGTCGGCTGGTAACACCGCGGCTGATCACGCGCATCACGGATGCCCAAGGCAAGGTTTTGTACCAAGCCAAGGCATCCGTCTCGCGGCAGGCGTTATCCGCCACCACGGCCGCTGTGATATCGGCCATGCTGCGGAGGGCGGTGAACGAAGGCACCGGCACGGCCATCCGTACCCGCTACTCAGTAACCGGCGAACTGGCCGGCAAGACCGGCACCTCACAGGACTTCAGCGATGCCTGGTTCGTGGCCTTTACCCCGGGCATCGTCATCGGCACCTGGGTGGGCGCTAGCGATCCCAGCATCCATTTCGGCAGTGCGAACGGCACCGGCGGCCGGCTGGCCCTGCCCATCGCGGGCTCTGCTTTGGCGGGCATCCAACGCTCTACGCGTCTACGATCCAAGCACATGCTGTCCTTCCCGGGGATCCCCGGTGACAGCCTTTCGATGGATTGCGACCCGCGACGCAGCGGCACGGCAGTAGGGCGTCTGTTGGATGGCCTTTTCGGCGGAAAGGACACCACCGACAAGCGGGACGTGGATACCACTGAAAAAAAGAAAGGGCTCTTCAGGCAGTTGTTCCCGAAGAAGGGGGAGTAAATACACCGCTCGGCATTGGGCGAGTTACGCCAGTTCATATACATCACTATCCCTGCCGCACACCTCGGTTACCACTTGAGTATGCCATTTCTAAACATGCCAAGCATGTATGCGACGTTATTCAGCAGGTCGAACAAAGGCACCCGGGTCGGCGATGAGTGGGGAGGAAGTATCAAGAGTTAGGCTTGACCGAGCAGATGATATCCGTAGCACAGCTCTCTAAGTTGTCCGATGTGTTCAACGCTGCGCCTGTTGCCGCATCGAACAGCAAATAACCCTTCGCGAGAAGAAAGCCGACCAATTCCTTCGCCGACGTGCCGTTCTCCTTCAGATTCCCATCATCCAATTCGATGAATAGATCGGGGTGATCGCGATCAATGATCCGTTCGCAACCACGCAATACCTCCAACTCGAACCCTTCCACATCTACTTTGATCAGCTCAACTCGGGCGGTGTCCGTATCCTGCAGCGCATCAAGCAACGGGCGAACGCTGATCTCACTGAAGGGGAAGGACTCCTCAAGTACCGTATCCTTGAAGATCCGGTTCATCCCTGAATTACTCTCCACAACCCGATAGAGCCGATGCACCTGTTCCGTGGCTCCGATACCGACATTTTTCACCACGAGGTTGCTTGGAGAGTTCAATGCCACATTCTCCTGCAGCCGATTAAAATTGTCGGGATCCGGTTCGAAGGCGATCACCCTGCCGGTTGAGGCCAGCTTCGCGAAAGTCAGCGCGTACACGCCGATGTTCGCTCCAATGTCGATGACGGTCGAATCCGGTCTCACCAACCGTTTGAGTTCTTCATCCGCCCGATCCAAGGGGTCGAAGTACGCCCCGTGATCCGTAGCATTCGAAAGGTCCAGGCGCAACTTTATGCCATTCCGTTCCACTAGCCGCCAACTCCCCTTGGGATACGTGTATTCCGGTGGTATCAAGCGGCACCAAAAACTGCTGCGGACCGACCCAGACGTGCGCTTTTGGAGCCATGCACCAGTTACTTCAGAACGGAAAGCTCGGCGCATAAAATTCAAAGCCCGGGTCTTCCAACCCATCTGTCCGAAGTAGGCGTAGTCCCGCATGCTATTGATCGAACGCCTGCATATCGCACAGCTTGCGGTAGACGCCGCTCGCGTTGAACAGTTGCGTGTGCGTGCCGCGTTCCACGATCACACCGGCCTGCAGCACGCAGATCTCGTCGCAATGCTGGATGGTGCTCAACCGGTGCGCGATCACAAGCGAGGTGCGGTCTTTCATCAGGTTGAAGAGCGCATCCTGGACCAATCGTTCGCTTTCCGTGTCAAGGGCGGAAGTGGCTTCGTCAAGGATGAGGATGTCCGGGTTCTTCAGCACCGCACGGGCAATGGCGATGCGCTGCTTCTGGCCTCCGCTGAGCCGGTTGCCACCATCACCGATGTTGGTCTGGTACCCGTTATCGAGTTGCTCGATGAAACCATCTGCATTGGCAATGGTGGCGGCCCTCCGGATGTCGGCCTCACTGGTGCCGGGTTTGCCGAAGGCGATATTGTTGGCGATGGTGTCGTTAAAGAGGATCGAATCCTGCGTCACGATGCCCATCAACCCGCGCAGATCAGCTATGCGCAGGTCGCGCAGGTCCGTTCCGTCGATGGTGATGGACCCGCCGGTGACATCGAAAAAGCGCGGAAGGAGACCCGCCATGGTGCTCTTACCGCCACCGCTCGGACCAACGAGTGCAACACTTCGGCCCTTGGCGATCGACAGATCAATGTTCTTCAGCACCTCGCGATCATCATACGCGAAAGAGACGTTCTTGAATTCCACGCGGTCCACGAGGTCCTGCACGGCGCGAGCCTCTGGCTTTTCCTTCACGGTGTTCTCCACTGCGAGCAGGTCGAACACGCGTTGCGCGCTGGCACTGCCGCGCACAATGCCGCTCCAGCCCTGTGAGAATCCCTTGATCGGGGTGAGCAGTTGCGAGAAGATGGCGATGTACGCGATGAAGGCGGAACCATCCAGCTCCGGGGTAGTGCCCAGCACGAGCGAGCCGCCGACATAGGCCATCACGGCCATCACGGCTGCACCCATGGTCTCGCTGAGCGGCGAGGCCACATCCTGCCGGCGCAACAAGGCGATGCTCGCGCGGGTGAGCAACTCGTTCTCCCGTTCAAAGCGTCGGCGCATGTCGCCCTCCCCATTGAATGCCTTCACCACGCGTATGCCGCCCAGCGTTTCTTCCACCCGAGCTAGCAGGTCAGCACTTTTCTCCTGCACGCGCGTTCCGCGCTTCCGCAAGCTTTTGCTGATGCGCGCGATGATCAAGCCGCTCAGGGGGAGCAGTACGAGCGAAATCAAGGTAAGCTTGGCGCTGAAGCCGATCATGGTGGCAATGAAGAGGATCACCGCGATGGGTTCGCGGAACACCATTTCAATACTGTACATAACGCTGTACTCCAGCACCTGCATGTCATTGGTGATCACACTGAGCAGGTCGCCCTTGCGTTCACCACTGTGATAGCGCAGCGGAAGTTCCAGCATCTTGTCATAGATGCGGCTGCGGAGGTCGTGGATGATGCGGTTGCGGAAGGTGCAGATGGATATCACCGCGAGGTAGCGGAAGAGGTTCTTCAGCAGGAAGAGCACCACAATGGCCACACAGACCCAGGCCAAAGCTCCAAGTTCGCCCTGCGCGGAGATGAAGTGCTGGAGCTGCCATTCGTAAAATGCCTTTAATGCGCTTTTATCAAATGAAAAGGCCGGTGCCGTGGGTGAAATGACCGCCGTTCCGGTCTCCTTGTGCTTGTTCACTAGCAGCTGCAGAAAAGGCACCAACAGTAACATGCTGCACAGGTGGAAGACGGTGGCCAGCAGGTTGAACACCCCGTTCAGCACCGCGTGTCGGCGATAGGGCCGGCCAAAGCGGAGGATCTGGAAGAACTGGCGCATGCGTTGTTCACCGTGTTCCGGAGGCGGAACTTGGACGAGGTGTTGGAACGTGCGAATGTACCGGCCCTTTCGTTGCGTTCGGGTGAAGTACCGCTTACCTGATCACCTGGCCCCACGGCCGCGGTCCGTAGCATGCCGTTATCTTCGCGGCCCTCCTCGTGGAACGTAGCCGGGGCGGACGCGGACCATGGATAGCCTGAGACAGAACAAGGTGAACAGCCTTCTCCAAAAAGAGATGGCGGAGGTGATCCAGCAGGACGGAAGGCACCTCCTTCCTGGTGGATTGATCACCGTTACCGGTGTTCGGGTAAGTCCGGACCTCGGGATCGCGAAAGTGTACGTGAGCTTGTTCCCGGTGAAGGATAAAAAGGCGGCCTTGGAGCGTATCCGTGAGCATTCGCATCAGTTCCGCGGGAGCTTGGGCCGTCGCATCGGCAAACAGGTACGCATCGTTCCCGAGCTGCTCTTCTACCTCGATGATTCACTGGACCGTCAGGAGGAGATCGATCGCCTCCTGAAACCTTGAGCCATGCAATACGATCCGGTCAAGCGACAGCTGGGCAACGTCTTCAACAACACACCTTTTCTTCGGAAGGTGTTCTATGGGTTGTTGGACCTGCTGCTCCTGCGCGCTTGGCACGTGCACAAGCAGCTTCGGGCATGGGCGGCCAACAGACGTGGTGAGCCGGTACACATCTACGACGCAGGCGCGGGTTTCGGGCAGTACACATATTGGCTCAGCGGCATTTCGCCGAAATGGCGAGTGATCGCGATCGACGTGAAGGACGAGCAGGTGGCCGATTGCAACGGCTTCTTCCAAAAGATAGGAAGACCGAACGTGAAATTCGAAGTGGGCGATGTGACCAAGTACCAGCAACCCGGCACATTCGACCTGGTGGTGTGCGTGGACGTGATGGAGCACATCCTGGAGGACGAGGCGGCGCTGCGCTGCTATTCCACCTCGTTGAAGCCGGGCGGTATGCTCATCATCAGCACGCCGAGCGATCAAGGCGGCAGCGATGTGCACGGCGAAGATGAAGGCTCTTTCATCGAGGAACATGTGCGCGATGGATACAATCTGGAGGACCTGAAGGCCAAGTGCCTGCGCAACGGGTTCAGCAAAGTGGAAATCCACTATAGCTATGGTGCTCCGGGAAAGGTCAGCTGGCGCCTCAGCATGAAGTGGCCTTTGTTGATGCTGAACGCGAGCAAACTCTTCTTCATCATCCTGCCTTTCTACTACCTCATGGCCTACCCCATCGCTTACCTGCTCAACTGGTTGGATGTAGCGATGGCGCACAGCACCGGCACGGGCTTGATCGCGCGCGCTTGGAAGTGAGCGGCGGATGCTGAACACATGAGCGCATGACCCTTCCGCTGCTCTTCGCCCGCCGTTACCTACTGGCCAAGCGGGGCCGCAACGCGGTGAACATCATTACGGGCATCAGCATCGCCGTAGTGGCTGTGGTCACGGCGGCCATGGTCATTGTGCTCAGTACGCTCAATGGCATCAGCGAGGTGGTGGAGAAGATCTATTCGCCCTTCGACCAGGACGTGACCATCACACCGGTGGAGGGGAAGACCTTTGAACGGAAGAGCATCCCATGGGAACGGATCAAAACCATCCCCGGCGTGGCGGCCAGCAGCTGGGTGATCGAGGAGAACGTATTGCTGCGCAGTGGCGAACAGCAGGCCGTGGCCACCTTGAAAGGCGTGGAGGCCACGTACCTCGACATGAGTTCGCTGGCCGACCATATGTACGCGGGTCAGGCGCAATTGCAAGGAAGGAACGGTCCACTGGTGATCCTGGGTGCCGCGCTGAAGGATGAGTTGAGCATTCCGCTGGATGATGAGGTGATGCGTCCGCTGGAGATCAGTGCCCCGGTGCGCGGACGCAAACTGTTGCGCTACAAGGAACAGGCCTTTGAACAGGAGCATGTGGCCGTGTCAGGCGCCTTCACCATCAACATGGAGTTCGACCAGCAGTATGCCATCGCGCCGATCGAACTCGTTGACTCGCTCCTGCACTACGGCGGTAGCGTGAACAGCCTGGAGATCAAAGGCGCAGCAGGGACCTCACCGGCTCAGCTTGCTACGAACGTACGCGAAATGGTGGGCTCCGGCTTCGACGTGAAGACCCGTCAGCAGAAGAACGCGCTGATGTACCGCACCAACGCCACGGAGAAGTGGTTCACGTTCGCGGTCCTCGCCTTCATCGGCCTGATCGGCGCGTTCAACATCATCGCCTCGCTCACGCTGATGATGATCGAGAAGCGGCAGGACATGCGCACGGTGACGAGCATGGGCGGCACGGCCGGCTTCGTGCGGCGCGTCTTCCTCGCCGAAGGCATGCTGATCGTGTTCCTGGGTACGCTGATCGGTCTGGGCATCGGGTTGTTGGTCTGCGGGATCCAACAATGGACAGGCATCATCAGCCTACAGGATAGCGTGGTGGACAGCTATCCGGTGAAGGTCATTCCGTCTGACCTGCTCTTGATCACCGCATCGGTACTGGCGATCGGTCTATTGGCCACGTGGGTGCCGCTGCGCGGATTGAGCAGGCGGTATCTCCAATCGGCATCGAATTGACCTTTACAACTGTCACTTCGAGCGAAGTCGAGAAGCTGGACGGAAGGATCTCTTGGTTCAGATGAAATTCTATTATGTCTACATGCTTCTCTGTGCCGACGGAACGTATTACACCGGAGTTTCGAGTAATGTTGAAAAACGACTGGCCGAACATGCCGAAGGTCTTGACCAGGCCTCCTATACGGCTCGAAGAAGGCCCGTGAAGCTGGTATACACTCAAGAATTCCAATGGGTACAGGAAGCGATCGAATGGGAAAAGCGATTGAAGAAGTGGTCATCGAAAAAGAAAGCAGCCCTACTCCACGAAAATTGGAGCGAGATCCAGATCCTTGCCAAATGCCGAAATGCTACCGGTCACGAGCAATTTCATTCGAGCAAGAAACAATAGATGAAGGGTCTCGACTCCGCTCGACCTGACAATCCGCCAATAAACCTTGTCACTTCAAGCGAAGTCGAGAAGTCGGTTCGTTATTATCCGATCTGACGTCAACTTACCATCGAAGTTGAGCTAAGCTCACGCCGCCAGCGCATACAGCGTCCTCACGGCCTCCAGCAGCTCGAAGATGATCCGCGGCTCGCGCTCGGTCACCAGCT
>JBKJNF010000116.1:0-5530 GCA_046596155.1 Flavobacteriales bacterium
CTGTGGCAAGTGGGCTTTATGACAGCCATTGGAAAGCCCTTGGGCATCCTCACCATGCTGCTGCCCACCATCCTGTTCGTGGTGGGCATGAGCGATGTAGTGCACATCCTTGAATGCTATCTCGAGGAGATCCGACGGGGCATCCCACGCATCCGGGCCATTGCCGTCACGTATCACGAAGTCGGATTACCGACATTCCTTACGGCGGTGACCAGCGGGATCGGCTTCGCGACCCTGGGTACGGCGAGCATTCAGCCCTTGCAGGAATTCGGCTACTACACGGCCCTTGGTGTTCTTCTTGCATTCTGCCTGGCCTTTGTACTGCTGCCCGCATTGCTGGTTTTGATAGACCCAGCACGACTGCTTCCCCGCAAGGATGAAGAATCGCCCTGGGATAAGCGCCTGCCCTTACTATTCCAATGGACCCTGCGCAACCGGCGCGCCGTTCTCTGGGGATTTGCTGCCATCACGCTCGTCAGTTCCATCGGCGTATCGCGCATCCGGGTGAACAACTACTTGCTGGAGGATCTGCCCAACAAGGATCCATTGAAGCAAGGCTTCGTGTGGTTCGAAAAGACCTTCGGTGGTGTGCGGCCGTTCGAGATGGAGATCACCATGGTGGACAGTTCCCGCACGGTATGGGACTTGGAGGTGCTGCAGCAGATCGAGCGCGTTCAGGACCATGTTTCCACACACTACCATGTTGGTGGTATCGCATCACCTGTGCTACTGATGCGTTCGATGAACAAGGCATTCAATGGTGGCGACCGTTCTTTCTTCACACTGCCGGAGGACAGTGCAGAGTGCGCCCGCATGGCCCGCAGGACAAAGATGCTCGGCAAGGACCTCCTCGGTCCGCTGGTCAGCAGCGACGCACGCACAGCCCGGCTCACCGGCCGTTGTGTTGATGAAGGCGGCTTCGTTCACAAAGGCAAGAACGCGGAGCTCGATTCCTTCATCATGGCCAACACGGACCCTCGCCTGGTACAATTCCACCAGACCGGCATGGCTTTCCTGATCGACCGCAATAACGCGACGTTGAGCACACAACTTGTTGCCGGCATGGGGCTGGCCGTGCTGCTGACCGCGCTGATCATGCTCTGGTTCTTCCGCGACTGGCGCATGGTGATCGTGGCCCTCATTCCCAACCTGGTGCCCCTGGTGTTCATCGCCGGCGTGATGGGCTTTTCGGGCATTGACCTGAAGGTGAGCACTGCCATCATCTTCTCCATCTCCTTCGGGATCGCCGAGGACGACACGATCCACATGCTGGCCTCCTTGCGCCAATTCCTGCGCCAAGGCCTCTCCCCTGCTTACGCGCTGAAACGTACGTACCTACGCACGGGCAAGGCCATCACCGTCACCAGCCTAATGCTACTCTCCGGATTCGTGACCCTTGTGTTCTCTGATTTCGCAAGCGTGTTCTACATGGGTGTGCTCATCACCTCAACACTGGCGTTTGCCTACGTGGCTGAGCTGCTGCTGTTGCCTGCACTGGTATTGGTGCTGATGCGACCAAAAGAAAAAGGGGCCATCTCTGTGAGACCGCCCCTTTCGTAGTCCGTTATCGTTTTTTTCAGTAGCTCTCATACGCGCCCTTGAACTCGGCGTCGTCCATAAAGAAATCCTTACCCAGTTCCAGCATTTCCTTGGCCTTGGCCTTGTTGCCCTTGGCATCGAGGTAGGTGGCGTAGTGGATCAATGCGGCCTTCACCAGCTTCTTCTGGTCATCGGGCAGCATGCCGATGCCTCCAGCGGCATCCAACGCAGGCCGGAACTTGGCCACGGCGAGCTCGCCTTCCTTCACCATGTTCGACTTCATCAAGGACAGGCCCAGCATCAGCCACGGTCCGGGATTCTCAGGGTAGAAGCCCGTCATGCCGTCGAACCACTGCTTCGCCTTGCTGAATGCGTTGGATTCGTAATCGTTCAACCCGGCGCCGCCGGCCATTTCGTTCAGGTTGCTCCAGTAATCGGCGTAGTTGTCGAAGAACTCCTTGTTCTTGTCCTTCTTACGGTATTTCTCGGCGAACTTCACGGCATCGCGGTCGCTTTTCTTGTACTCCTCCATGGCCCGGTACTTCTCGATCTTGCTCATCTCGTACAAGCTCATGCTCATATAGAGGAAGGGCAAGGGGTCCTTCTTGGAGGATTCCTTCTCGGTGTAGGCCTGTGCCTTCGCTAGGCAATCTTCATACTTCTCATCAACGTATTTGACGAGCAGGTCCTCATAGGGCTGTTTCTGGGCTTGGGCCGCAAGGAACAGGGTGGAAAGGACAGCGAGCAGGAACGAACGCATCATGGCGCGGTGATTTGGGGCGTGGTTGGCAAGATCGATGCCGGAAAGGTAGGCGAGGCCTTGAATGAGCGGATGCGGCCCGAATTGGAATGTGAACAGCCCGCGGGGGGAAGCACCTTGAACTACCGCCCCTTTCACCACTTTTGCAACCCAGCCTTCTCTCCGTGCGCATCGACATCCTTACCGCCCTCCCACGCTTGCTGGACAGCTACTTCAACGAGAGCATCCTGCAGCGCGCCCAGACCAAGGGCCTGGCCGAGGTGGTGGTACACGACCTGCGCGACCACAGCACCGACAAGCACCGTCGGCTGGACGACTATGCTTTTGGGGGCGGCGCCGGCATGGTGATGATGATCGAGCCCATCCATCAATGCATCGACGCGCTGAAGAAGGAACGGGGCTATGATGAGGTGATCTACATGAGCCCGGATGGCGAGTTGCTTGACCAGCCCATGGCCAATCGCATGAGCCGTATGGCGAACCTGATCCTGCTCTGTGGTCACTACAAAGGTGTGGATGAGCGTATACGCGAGCACCTCATCACACGGGAAGTATCCATCGGCAACTATGTGCTCAGCGGGGGCGAACTTCCCGCTGCTGTGCTCAGTGACTCCATCATTCGCCTTCTCCCCGGGGTCCTCAGCGACGAAACGAGCGCCCTGTCCGATAGCTTCCAGGACGGGCTGGTGGCTCCGCCAGTTTATACCCGACCTTCGGAATACCACGGCTGGAAGGTGCCCGATGTACTCATGAGCGGTCACGAAGCCAAGATCCAGGCATGGCGGCATGAAGAGAGCCTGAAGCGCACCCAACAGCGCCGACCCGATCTTTTGGCCTCGCTTGGCGAAGGCTAGGCGCTGTTCCATGACAATTATTTCTTAATATTGCGGCCCCGAATTCGGGACGTGTTCCCGTTAACCTGCTGAGCGCCATGGACAAGATCAAGCAACTCGAGAAAGAATGGGCCCCTGTGAAGCAGTACGCTGCCTTCAAGGCCGGCGACACTGTAACCATCCACTACAAGATCGTGGAGGGCGCCAAGGAGCGTATCCAGCAGTTCCAAGGGGTGGTGATCCAGCGGAAGGGCAGCGGCAGCACCGCCACCTTCACCGTGCGCAAAATGAGCGGCAACATCGGTGTGGAGCGGATCTTCCCGATCGCTTCACCCTTCATCGACCAGATCGACGTGAACAAACGCGGTGTTGTGCGTCGCGCCCGCATCTTCTACCTGCGTGAGCGCCGCGGCAAGAGCGCCCGCATCCAGGAGAAGCGCATGGCCATTGTGGCCGAGCCCAAGTAAGGCATCATCCTTCGACCTTCGTAAAGGCCCCGCTTCGGCGGGGCCTTTTTTCTTGTGCGATAGGCGTGCCGTGGAACCTACTCCTTTATAGCGATGTTGACCTCCTCGCCATTACGCAGCATGGCCGCAACTGGGTCATTCCCCGATGCCCTTCGCTCCGGTTTGCGCGTGGGCTATCATGAGAGAGTTCATGGGTTGAGTTCGGAAGGCGCGCGCGTGACGCTCGCGCCAGAGTTGGAGTGAGTGCACCGGATCTGGCGCGCACCAGCCCGAGGCTGTGTGTTCGTTCGGGAACGCTTCAGCGTCTAACAATGCATACTCTCTCAGCGTGGCCGCCCCGGTCCACGCTGAGCGTGTAGATGCCAGCCGATAGTTCTTGTAGGTCCATTACCGCCGCCGCACCATCTGCCATGCCAACTCGCAGGACCAATTCGCCAAGCAGATCATAAAGCTCAGCCGATCCCCCGACCAGGCCATCGGTTCCAGGAATGTGCAATACATCATCCGCCGGATTGGGATATGGACGCCACCCCAATTCCTCCCCTTCCTCGATCATCCCTGTGCTGCTGCATGCCACACCAGTGCCTCCACCACCCACAACGGGAAATGCATCGATCACCTGCCACGCACCAGCGTCTACGGCGAGAGTTGAGGTCATAACGGTGGGAATGTACATGGACGTTGTGATCTCTGCGGTGTCCTCTTTGCAGCCCCCACTGTTGCCTCGTCCATCCGTTTTGATCAACATGAAATCCCATTCGTCCCACGCTCCCGTTGATGTATAGCCGCCGATCAAGCAACCGCCATCCGCTGTGGCCAAGCCATATATGGTGCCGTCGGACAGCTCGCCGCCATAGCTCTTGCTCCATTCTACCCCACCGGCTTCATCCGTGCGCAGAAGAATGATGTCCTGCCCGCCATGTCCAAAACTGGTCGTGGTCCCGCAGACGAGGTAGCCAGCATCGGCCGTTTGTTGTACTGAGAATCCCCGATCCGTGCCGACGCCACCATAAACCCGTGTCCATATCGGGTCCCCCGACGCATCGGTTTTCATCAGGCAGATATCCTCCTCGCCCGCGCCTCCATTGCCCGTGTATCCGACGAAAACGAAACCTCCATCCGCTGTGGCACGAGCATCCCAACCAAAATCATCACCCGCAGTTCCATATGTTCTTGACCATAGAAGTGCACCATCGCCCGTGAAGCGCATGAGCAACAGATCCCATCCACCAGCGCCTGCGCCCCGTGTTTCGGCTGCAACGAGCAGATCTCCATTGGCTAGGAGCTGGATCTTATGCCCGCGCTCACTATCCGCCGTGCCACATGTCCGTACCCACTTCATGGCACCTTCACTGTCCAACCGCATCACCACCACGTCCTGCGCACCGGCTCCGAAACTGTTGCTGTATCCAGTGATGTATATATCTCCTTGACCGTCGGTGCAGAGTGAGTGAGCCTCATCCCAATCGGCACCACCATACGTACGAGCCCACCGCAGAGCACCGTCCGCTTCGGTGCGAAGGATGAAAAAATCCGTACTACCGGCCCCACTGCTGTTCGTGCGCGAGGCGATGACGAAGCCGCCGTCCGCAAGTTCCTCGATGGAGCAATCCGCTTCGTCGCCAGGACCGCCATAGGTGCGTGTCCATTGGATCACGCCTTGTGCGTTGGTCTTTACTAGATACAGGTCCCAACCGCCACCGCCGAAGCTGTTCGTCCAGCCCACTAAGGCGTAACCCCCATCCTGCGTTTCAATGGCGTAAAGGGCCTGGTCCGAGCCCGCCCCACCGATCGTGACACTGCATTTCTGTTGCGCAGCGAGCTCAATTATCGAGAGCAAGCCGAACAGGCCAACAAGCAGGAAACGCATGGGAAAGGGAATGGTGGTAATGGTGATCGTTACCGGGTCAACGCATGGGTCGAAAGATCAT
>JBKJNF010000172.1:0-6654 GCA_046596155.1 Flavobacteriales bacterium
AAGATGAGCCCGCCGCATAAGCATGCCCACAAACTAGGGATGGCCCATTACGGTGGTGAGAAGCACGTGCGCGCCGCCATCGACGCGGCGTTGAAAGCGAAGAAGGATTGGGAGAACATGCCCTTCGAGGAGCGTGCTGCCATCTTCCTGAAAGCAGCCGACCTGATCACTGGTCCTTACCGTGCACACATCAACGCGGCCACTATGCTGGGTCAGGGCAAGAACGCCTTCCAAGCGGAGATCGACGCCGCCTGCGAATTCGCCGATTTCCTGCGCTTCAACGTAAGCTATGCTCAGCAGATCTACCGCGATCAGCCGATCAGCTCGCCGGGCGTGTGGAACCGGTTGGAATACCGCGCCTTGGAGGGATTCGTGTTCGCACTCACCCCGTTCAACTTCACGGCCATCGCCGGCAACCTGCCAAGTAGCTGCGCACTAATGGGCAACACCGTAGTGTGGAAGTGTGCCGACACCCAGTGCTACAGTGCGCAAGTGCTGATGGACGTGTTCCACACCGCAGGCCTCCCAGCAGGAGTGATCAACCTCATCCATGTCGATGGGCCGACAGCTGGTGACGTGATCTTTAAACACAAGGATTTCGCTGGGATCCATTTCACCGGCAGTACGAACGTGTTCCGTCATATCTGGCAGACCGTCGGCAACAATTTGCCGCTTTACCGCAGCTATCCGCGCATCGTGGGCGAGACCGGTGGTAAGGACTTCATCATCGCGCATGAGAGCGCCGATCCGCAGGTTGTAGCTACGGCCCTCTCGCGCGGAGCCTTTGAATTTCAGGGGCAGAAGTGCAGCGCCGCCAGCCGCGCATACATCCCGGCCAACATCTGGCCGCAGGTGAAAAAAGAACTGCTCGCAGACCTGTCCGAAATGAAGATGGGCGACCCGCGCGACTTCAAGAACTTCATCGGCGCAGTGATCGACGAAAAGGCCTTCGACAAGATCAGTGGCTACATCGATGGCCTGAAGAAGGACCGGAAGAACGTGCAGATCATCGCCGGGGGCAACTACAACAAGAAGACCGGGTACTTCATCGAGCCCACCTTGGCCGTGACCAAGGATCCAAAGAGCACCACCATGTGCGAGGAGATCTTCGGTCCGGTGCTCACCATCCATGTGTACGACCCGATGCGCTGGATGGACACCTTGAAACTGGTGGACGCAACGGGTGAATATGCCTTGACCGGTGCGGTGATCAGCAATGATCGCGCGAGTATTCTTCAGGCCACGAACGCGCTGCGCCACAGTGCGGGCAACTTCTACATCAACGACAAATGCACCGGCGCTGTGGTGGGCCAGCAACCCTTCGGCGGCGCGCGCGGCAGCGGCACCAACGACAAAGCCGGCAGCTACCTCAACCTGATCCGCTGGGTGAGCGCACGGACGATCAAGGAGACCTTCGTTCCTCCCACCGACTTCAAATACCCCTTCCTAGGGTGAACAGCACTGACCAAAAGTTGACCGCATGAGCAAAGAACACACCTTTACCAACGGCGATGTCACCATCGTTTGGAAAGCCGATCTGTGCATTCACAGCAAGCGTTGCTGGAGCGGCTTGCCGGCTGTTTTTAAGCCCGGCGAACGCCCGTGGATCGTGCCCGTAGGCACCTCGTCCGAGGCCATCGTGGCACAGGTGGCACAGTGCCCCAGCAGTGCGTTGAGCATCCGCCGTCACGAAGGTCCGGACAGCGGAACCTAGCACAGGGGACACCGAGAGCTAAAGACCGCCGCATTCCAGCCACCGATCAACGATCGATCGTTGATCACTTCCCTCACTTCCCACATCTCCCTCACCCCCTTCATCTTCACTTCACAGCGTGAATCAGAGGTTCATCAATATCGTTCCTCAGCGCTTGCGCAACCGATACGGTCTGGGCATCGGTGTGTTCCTGTTGTACGTGTGCTTCTTGAGCGACTATGATCTTTACACGACTTTGAAGCTTCGGCGGCAATTGCACAACATGCACAGCGAGCATGAGCACTTGGCCGGAGAGATCAAGACCATCCGTCAGGAGCTGACCGAACTGAACAGCAGTCAGGCCCTCTTGGAGAAGTTCGCCCGCGAGAAGTATTTGATGAAGCGGGACAACGAGGATGTCTTCGTGATCGTGCCGGAGAGCAACTAAGCTTGCTTCTCCTCAGTGGTGGTGTCCGCCGGCGCCATGTACATGGCCATGGTCCAGTTCCTCAGCCGTGGCAGCGCGAACATCGGTGATCTCCACGTCGAAATGCAAGGTGGTTCCGGCCAACGGATGGTTGGCGTCGAGCATGACATGGCCATCGGCCACTTCACGCACGGTGAACACGCCATGGTCGCCCGCCTCGAACTGCATCCCCGCCTCCACCTTCTGATCGGCAGGGAACCGATCAAGGGGTACGCGTTGCACCAACTGCTCGTTGAATTCACCGTAACCCAGATCCGGGGTCACTACGGCCACGAATTTGTCGCCCGCCTTACGACCTTCCATCTGTTGTTCCAGACCTGGAACGATCATCTGACCGCCTTGGATATACCCGAAGGCATCATGTCCAGTGGAGGAATCAAGGGTTTTGCCTTCGCTGTCCTTCAACGTGTAATGGAAGCTGACAACGGAGTTCTTGGTGATGTTCATGCGGGTAACGCCGGGGCGTATTTTTCAAAATGGTCGGCGAAAATAAGGCAGGCATCCTTTCGTAGGTTGGTGCTACAAAAGACACGAGGGGCTGAGAAGGAATGTGGGGGCGTAGTGCAAGTCTGAAAAACGTCAACCCAAGTGGCATCTGACTCTTATGTATTTCCGCACCATGTTCTCCATAGCCTGAGCGTGTGCCCTGTGGGCCGATGTTTGCCTTGCCGCTGGCGAAGAGGAGGGTGAAGGTTGGGCACCACGGAGGTCACAGTGCGTGATCGCGCTGGTGCAGCCGGGCTGGCACTTGGGAAGATGCGGGCCATATGGCTGCTGCATGCCTCGATGCAGGCGCGCGCCCACCGGCCCCCATCCGCGCTCAGCGTAACGCTTAGCGCTTCTCGAACCTCGTGCTCCACTGCTGGCCCTTGTACGTGGCACGCAGCACATAGATCCCCGGGGATAATGCGGTGAGCTGAACAGCGCCGCCGCTGATGGAAACTGGCAGATAACGGCCCAGTGCATCCAGCAAACGCAACTCGCTCAGTGCCGCACCGGAAGGGAGCACCACGTTCACAGCATCCGTGGCCGGGTTCGGGAACACCTCCAGTCCGTTGGTTCCAGCGAGCTCAGCTACACCGGCTGTTGTGCAATCCAGTGTACCATCCAGACTGTTGTTCCGCGCGAGGATGAAGGACTTTAGGCCACGGATGGTCTGCTGGCCTCCACCACCACCGCCCTGCACCGTGATGTCACCGTCGATGTTCGCGGTGAACTGTGCGAGGGTGAACTGCTTGTTCACGTCAGCCAACACATATGGCTGGATCAAGGTGGCGATGGAATCGATACGCGGATCCAGGTAGGTGTTGTTGAAATTCTCATGCACCGAACAATACTTGTTCAGGTAGGCCGTGCGCAGTTCCGGGATACCCATGATGCGCGTCATCAAGGGTCGGTTCGTGGCCACGTAGGTGGGCGAAAGCGTTATTGCGTTCTGGCCCATGGCCGGATAGCTTCCGAAGGCCATGTTGGCATCCCAGTGGATCCAGTTCCATTGCGTATTCGAACTGTCGTGGTAGAGGTAGTAGTTGCGAGCGCTGTTGATGTAGGAATCCAGATTGCCGTACATATTGTCCATGGCCAGGGAGCGAAGCAGGTCGTTCCATTTCCAACGGACCGGGAAGTGCGTAAGGAGGAAGGCATCATCAGCGTTGTTCAACTGGTCCAGCAGGTCTACCAGATCGGACCAGTCATTGGCCGTCTCGTTGGTCTTCAGCTCATATCGGTCGTAATAGCTGGCTTGATCGGCGCCGTACCAAAGCAGATCGGCTTCGGCACCACCACCTCCCTGCTGAAAGTTGTCCGCGGCCTTGAACAGGTTACCCGCTGTGTCGTCAAGGTGGCGGTCTAGGAAATCCTTGTCCACTGCCTCAACCAGGTCATAGAAACCCCAGAACGTGCCGTTCATATAGATGTTGGCATAGTTGACACGCGGAGCGAGCACACCCTGTTCCTGGCAGTAGTCGAAGAAGAGTTTCTCGCGCATGAAGGTGGGGTCGTTCCAGCAGTTGTTGAAATGCACCTTCCGCATGCCATGGTATTTCTGCCCACCGATGTTGTCGTTGAAATCGATCTTGAAGCTCTTCTTGTTGCCCGGGTGGCTGTAAGTGCTGTTGCCCTTAAGGTCCACTTCTATGCTATCGTAGCTGTATGTTCCGGTGAGGTCCGTGATGCTCACGCTACCCGTCAATGTCTCACCCAGATCGTTGGCGTAATATGTGGTGAGCGTTGTCCAGAAGTTCGGATCAGCGAAGGTGATATTCACCGTGACCACTTGGTCGGTATTGAACAGGCTGTCGCTCGGGGCCGTCTGGGCCATGCTCGAGGCTGCACGCAGCAAGCCAAGGAACAAGGAGGTGTACTTCATGAGGTCGTAAGCAGGGTTAACACAGGTACAACGTTATGGACATATTCGGTACTCGACGGTTTGACGCCAGTTCCTTTCCAAACCCTCGGATATCAGCGCCCAAGACCGATCTTCGCAGCAATGGCCACCGACCGACTATTCGATGCCTTCCCCTCCGCCACGCGGGATCAATGGGAGGCTGTGATAATCAAGGAACTGAAGGATAAGGCGCTATCCACTCTGGATGTGGAAGTGGATGGAATGTCAATTCCTCCGTTCCAAATGGCCGGTCATGGCCCTATCAGCGAACGCAGGCGCGGGGTGGAACGGACAGGTAATGTATGGCGTGCCGGGGTGGAACTGGGTCCATGGCAGGAAAACGCGAACGACCTTCTCTTGGAAGCCCTAATGGGCGGAGCGGACGGTTTGCGCGTGACAGGCGATGACAAGTCCGGCGTTCCAAGGATGTTGAGCAATGTGTTGCTCGGAGCCATCGACCTACAGATCCCAGGTGGCGGCCGCTCGCTGCTGAACTGGATCCTCAAACAAGCGAAAGCGCAAGGGGTACCGGATGCGGATCTCAGTCTGTTCATCACAATTGCCGATGCGGAACGTGCCGATGTGAATTCGCTGCTGCACACATATCCCCGAGTGCGCTTTGTTGAAGTGGATGACCAGCAGCACGGCCATTCCATCCCACGGGCCGCTATCGAGCGCGGTCGGGTGGAGCTGAGATCCATGACGGAACACGGCATGACCATCGATGACGCTTGCGCGCGGCTGCAGTTCAGCCTACACCTCGGTGACGACCTCTTTTTGGAAGCCGCTCGCTTGCGCGCATTCCGCGAAGCATGGGCCGCTGTTGTGCATGAATTCGATCCGAAGCACAACTGCTCACACACTACTTGGATCCAGGCGGTCGTGACATATCCGCGCGATGCGAAGTCGCCCTACGACAATGTGATCCGCGCCACGCTGCAAGCCATCAGTGCGATCACCGGCGGCTGTGACGGACTCACGATCCCCACTCCTACCCTTCCCGAAGGCGATGTGCTGGCACGGCGCGTGGTCCGCAACATCCACAACTTGCTGCGCGATGAGAGTTTTCTTGATCGCGTGGCAGATCCGCTAGGTGGCAGCTATACCGGTGAAAAGTTAACGGACATCCTGGTGAGCACATTGGATGAAAGAAGAAAGAGCAGCGAAGGAGTAAATGGAGGCGGCCATTCCTTACCTCCAGTACCTCCATCTCCTTCTGTACCTCCATTACCGGAAATTCCCAACCGCGAAGAGATCCCTCTCAAGTCCTATTACACGGCGCTTGACATCGAGGAACTCGAACACATCCGCTTCGGCGCTGGCGCTGCACCCTATTTGCGCGGCCCATACGGCAGCATGTACGCCATTCGCCCATGGACGATCCGGCAGTACGCGGGTTTCAGCACGGCGGAAGCGAGCAACGCCTTCTACCGCCGCAACCTCGCTGCCGGGCAGATGGGATTGAGCGTTGCCTTCGATCTCGCCACACACCGCGGCTACGACAGCGATCACCCGCGTGTGAAAGGAGACGTGGGCAAGGCCGGAGTAGCGATCAGCAGCGTGGAGGACATGAAGATCCTTTTTGCCAGTATACCGCTGGACAAGATGAGCGTGAGCATGACCATGAACGGCGCGGTGCTGCCCATCATGGCCTTCTTCATCGTCGCGGCGGAGGAGCAGGGCGTTGCGCCGGAGTTGCTGCAAGGCACCATCCAGAATGACATCCTGAAGGAGTTCATGGTGCGCAACACCTACATCTATCCGCCGGGGCCGAGCATGCGCATCGTGGGCGACATCTTCAGCTACTGTGCGAAGAGGATGCCCAAGTTCAACAGCATCAGCATCAGTGGCTATCACATGCACGAGGCCGGTGCGCCTGCAGATCTGGAGCTTGCCTACACGCTTGCCGATGGCATCGAATACGTTCGCACGGGTATCGCTGCTGGCATGGCGGTGGATGAGTTCGCCGGTCGTCTCAGTTTCTTTTGGGGCATCGGCATGGACCTCTTCATGGAAGTCGCCAAGATGCGCGCGGCCCGTCTGCTCTGGGCGAAGATGCTGAAGGAGGTCGGCGCCACGAACCCGAAG
>JBKJNF010000186.1:0-7037 GCA_046596155.1 Flavobacteriales bacterium
TGGTGGTGAATGCCGACGAGAGCGAGCCCGGCACCTTCAAGGACCGCTACCTGATGGAGCGCATACCCCACATGCTCGTGGAGGGCATGATAACGAGCAGCTTCGCACTGGGGGCGAACACCAGCTACATCTACATCCGAGGCGAATACTTCTACGTGACCCGCATCCTGGAACATGCGATCGGCGAGGCGCGTGCCGCCGGCTGGCTCGGGACGAACATCCTGGGCAGCGGCTTCGATCATGAGATCCATGTGCAGGTGGGCGCGGGAGCCTACATCTGCGGCGAGGAAACAGCACTCCTTGAAAGCCTCGAAGGCAAGCGCGGCAACCCGCGGATCAAGCCGCCCTTCCCGGCGGTGAAAGGCCTCTACGATTGCCCTACGGTGGTGAACAACGTGGAGACCATTGCTGCCGTTGTGCCCATCATCAACGGTGGGGGCGAGGAGTACGCCAAGATCGGCATCGGAAAAAGCACCGGTACCAAGCTCATCAGCGCGGGCGGCAACATCAAGAGGCCGGGCGTGTATGAGATCGATCTGGGCATTACCTGTGACGAGTTCCTGAACAGCGTTGAATATTGCGGAGGTGTGGAAGGCCGCGCCCTGAAGGCCGTGGTGCCCGGCGGAAGCAGCGTGCCCATCATCCCGGCCGAGCTCTTCTTCAAGACCGCCAAGTTCGAGGAGCGGCTGATGACCTACGAAAGCCTGAGCGACGGCGGCTTTGCGACCGGCAGCATGCTGGGCTCCGGCGGATTCTACGCGTACAACGATGCCCAGTGCATCGTGCGCAGCACATGGAACCACGCCAGGTTCTACAGTCACGAGAGCTGCGGCCAGTGTAGCCCCTGCCGCGAGGGCACCGGGTGGATGGAGAAGATACTCTACCGCCTGGAACACGGCCAAGGCCGCACGGACGATATCGACCTGTTGTGGGACATACAGCGGAAGATCGAGGGCAACACCATCTGCCCCCTCGGCGATGCCGCCGCGTGGCCCGTGGCCAGTGCCATCCGCCACTTCCGCGACGAGTTCGAGTACCACGCCACCCATCCTACGCGTGTGAAGGACCCGAAGCATTTCGAGAAGGAGCCCTTCAAGCGGGTTCCGCGCTCCGCCCTCGTTTAGGCCGACAAGGTCCCGGCGCTGCCCGACACCGCTATCTTCGCCGTCCACTGCTCTGGCCTCGCGCCTTGGGCGGACATGATCATGGGATGTAGCAGTTGTGGTACAGGAGCGGACGGCAAACCCGCAGGATGCAAGAGCAATGGCTTTTGCACCACCAGCGGATGCAACAAACTCGATGTGTTCGATTGGCTGGCTGGTGTGCCCCTGCCCAGCGGCCAAACCCCCTTCGATGCCGTAGAGGTCCGCTTCAAGAACACCCGTAAGTCCTTCTACCGCAATGCCAACGCCCTGCAACTGATGCCTGGCGATCTGGTTACCGTGGATGCGGCACCCGGACATGATGTGGGCATGGTGAGCCTCACCGGCGAACTGGTGCGGGCACAGATGGACCGCAAGAGCAGTGTAACCGACACCTACGAGCTGCGCAAGATCCTGCACAAGAGCACGCAGGAGGACATTGACCGCTGGCACGCGGCGCGCAAGCTGGAGGATGAGACCATGCTGGCCGCACGCACCATCGTGCACGAGATGCGCCTGGACATGAAGATCGGGGATGTGGAGTACCAAGGCGATGGAACCAAGGCCACATTCTACTACACCTCCGAGCAGCGCATCGATTTCCGCGACCTGATACGCAAGCTGGCCGACCGGTTCAAGGTGAAGGTGGATATGAAGCAGGTGGGCGCGCGCCAAGAGGCGGGCCGCATCGGTGGCATTGGCAGCTGTGGGCGCGAGCTTTGCTGCAGCACGTGGCTCACCGACTTCCGCAGTGTGACCACCAGCGCAGCGCGCTACCAGCAGCTGGCACTGAATCCGCAGAAGCTCGCCGGCCAGTGCGGCAAACTGAAATGCTGCCTGAACTACGAACTGGATATGTACATCGAGGCGGTAAAGAGCTACCCCTCGCAGAATGCCAAGCTGAAGACCAAGCAGGGCACGGGTATGCACATGAAGACCGACATCTTCGAGGAGAAGATGTGGTACATCTTCAAGATGCCCGGCAGTGCATCCGTGATGGCCGGTCTGTCCATTGAGCGCGTGCGCGACATTCAGGCGCAGAACCGCGAAGGCATTGAGCCCGATATCGACTTCGCACAGATCGCCGCAGAGGCCGAGGCTGAGCTTCCAAAGGAGGAGCAAGAGCCCGAATACGAGCGCGTGGGAGGAGAGGATGAATTGACCCGCTTCGACAGCAAAGGGAAGAGCGGCAAGCGCCGCCGCGGTGGCCGCGAAGGTGATCGTCGCGACGCTGGAGGTGATCCACGCCCGCAAGGGCAGGGGCAGCCGCGCCAGGCACGACCGCGTCCACCCACTGCTCTTGGCGATCCCGCCACATCCCCTGCTTCACAAGGCCCGCGTCCGGGTCAGGAACCGCGCGGCGATCGTCCTGCCGGAGAAGGGCGTCGTGATCGAGGGCGCCGTGGTCGTGATCGTCGTGGTCCACGTCCGGACCGTCCGCAGGGCGGCGGTGCACCCGGTGGTGGTCCTTCTACCCCGCCCGCTGCTTGAAACGAGCTTTCGCCCCGGTCCTGTGGATCGCGCTGCTCGCCATGGGTTGTGCGGATACCGTGGTGTTCCAAGAAGATGCCCAGATCCCCAACGGCCAATGGGAACGTGGCTGGAACCCTACCTTCTCATTCGTCGTCACCGACAGCGTGAACGCGCATGACGTGTTCTTGGACCTGCGGCATACAGGTGATTACCCGTTCAGCAACCTCTTCGCTTTCGTGAAGCTCAGCGGCCCTGGTGGCGAGCAGTTGACCGATACCGTGGAATGCACGCTGGCCGACCCGTCCGGGCGCTGGTATGGCAAGGGCAGCGGCTTTGTGAACAGCTACCGTGCCCATGTGCTTTACAAAATGCGCAATAGGTTCTCACGCACCGGACGTTATTCCATCCAATTGGAGCAAGCCATGCGCAGGGATACATTGCCCGGGGTGATCGATGTGGGCATCAGTGTGGAGCGTTCCAAAAGCGACCAGTGACCCAGAGCATGGCCCCCAAAACCGCGTCCAATAGCAAGTTCAGCCGCAACCGGCTGTGGTGGATGATCGCGCTCGCGCCCTTCGTGCTTCTGATCCTGCTGCTGGTGATCGCGGCCACGGGCAAGGACCTGCCCAGCACGGCCGAGCTACAGAACCCCCGCAGCGATCTGGCCACCGCCGTGCTCTTCAACGATGGCAGCCTCATGGGCCAATACTATCGCGAGAACCGCATCCCGGTAGATTACGAGCGCATTAGTCCGCAGGTGGTGAACGCCTTGATCGCCACGGAGGACGAACGATTCCGGGACCACAGTGGTATTGATATCCGGGGCACCATCCGCGCCGTAGCCTACTTGGGGAAGAATGGGGGGGCCAGTACCATCACGCAGCAGCTCGCCAAAATGCTCTTCCACGAACCGGCCAAAGGAGTCTTCTCCCGGCTCCGGCAGAAATCGCAGGAATGGTTGATCAGTGCCAAGCTTGAACGTGAATACACCAAGGACGAGATCATTGCGATGTACCTCAATCGCTTCGATTGGATCAACCAGGCCGTGGGCATCAACAGCGCCGCGCGAGTGTACTTCAACACCGACCCCGATTCGCTGAACGTCCAGCAGGCTGCTATGCTCGTGGGCATGTGCAAGAATCCAGCTTTGTTCAATCCGATGCGCCGTCCGGAAACCACGCTCACACGCCGCAATGTGGTGTTGAACCAGCTGGAGAAGAACGGATACATCAGCGAGCTGGCGTGTGACTCGCTGAAGGCCATGCCACTCGGACTGGATTTCCAGCGCATCGACCATACCGAAGGCCCTGCGCCCTATCTGCGCGAATCGTTGCGTGAACAGGTGCAGTCGCTGCTTGCTGCAACGGATCCCGCAACAGGAAAGTTGCGCATCGCCAAGACCGACGGCAGCGCGTACGACATCTATACTGATGGCCTGAAGATCTACACCACCGTCGATAAGCGCATGCAGGCCGATGCGGAATTCGCGGTACGGGAACACCTGAGCACTGAATTGCAACCGCAGTTCTTCAAGGACATCAAGAACAAAAAGAACCGGCCCTTCGACTACCGCGTGACCTCTGAGGAGATCGCAACCATCATGGGCCAGGCCATGAAGCGCAGTGACCGGTACAAAACACTCGTGGGCAAATTGTGCAGTAACTGCCAGCGCCCTGCGGCCTACATCCACACCCTATCGGTGGATGGAAAGCAGTTCTTCCATTGCGACCCCAAGCTTGGCGGGTGCGATACGAGGTGGCCTGTGCTGAATGAGCGTGAGATCCTGGCGGTGTTTGACAAGAAGGAGAAAATGCGCGTGTTCAGTTGGCGCGGCGAGATCGACACGGTGATGAGCCCGAACGACAGCATCCGCTACTATAAGGGCTTCTTGCTCAGCGGGCTGCTGAGCATGGACCCGCACACGGGCTTTATCAAGGCTTGGGTGGGCGGCCCCGACTTCAAGCACTTCCAATACGACCACGTCGCACAGGCGCGGCGGCAGGTGGGCAGCACCTTCAAGCCCTTTATCTACGCCACGGCGATCCGTGAGGGCATGGACCCCTGCATGCGTCTGCCCAACCAGAAGATCTGCTTTGACATGCCCGCAGGGCAGGAGCAATGGTGCCCGGAGAACAGCGATGGCAACTATGGCGGCATGATCACGATAAAGGACGCCATGGCCAACTCGGTGAACACCATTACCGCCTACCTAATGAAGCAGTACGGTCCGCAGGCCGTGACGGTGCTGGCCCGCCACATGGGCATCAAGAGCCCGTTAGATCCCGTGCCCTCGCTCTGCCTTGGGGTGGCCGACCTCACCCTGTTGGAGATGACCTCTGCGTTCTCTGCCTTCGCGAATGAAGGCGTGTTCATCGAACCGGTCGTCTTTAGCCGCATCGAGGACAAGAACGGTAATACCATTTATGACGTAACACCGAGGACGGAAGAGGCCTTGGATCGGCGTACGGCCTACATCATGTTGGACATGCTGAAGGGTGTGGCGGACCATGGCACTGCGCAGCGCCTGCGCATGGGTTGGGGCAATCGCGCCAAGTACGGCAACATCAAGTATCCCACGGCCTGCAAAACGGGCACCACACAGAACAACAGCGATGGCTGGTTCATCGGCATCACGCCCGACCTGGTGACCGGGGTTTGGACCGGTGCAGAGGATCGCAGCGTGAGGTTCGCGAGCACGGCCTTGGGACAAGGGGCCAACATGGCGCTGCCGATCTACGGCTACTACATGAACAAAGTATACGCGGACAAAACAATCGAGATCAGCCATGGCGACTTTCCGCGGCCGGCCGGAATCGGCGACCTGAACCTGGGTTGCGGAAAGCAACCAGGGGACACGGAGATCTTCGAAGACAAGGACGAGGGCGCTGGCCCGTCGTGGGATTGATCACGTCCTCTTGATGCGGCGGGTATCTTCGCGCCACCTGCACGGAGGCCCCTGGTCAGGCACACGCATTCTCAACCACCCATGTCCGAGCAATTGAGCGAGCAGGAACTCGTACGACGAGATGCGCTGCAGAAACTTCGCGCACGCGGCATCGACCCTTTTCCTGCGGCCGAGTTCCCCGTTTCACACACCTCCGAACAGATCCGTTCCGCCTTCGCCGAAGAGCCGATCCCCGTGGTATTCGCCGGTCGGTTGATGACCTTCCGCGTGATGGGAAAGGCCTCTTTCGCGGTGCTCCGCGACCATACGGGCGACCAACAGATCTACATCGCACGGGACGAGATCTGTCCCGGTGAGGACAAGTCGCTCTACGATGAGGTATGGAAGCACCTGCTGCACCTCGGCGACTTCCTCGGTGTGGAAGGACACGTGTTCCGCACGCGCACCGGCGAGATCACCGTTCATGTGACGAAGCTCATGGTGTTGGGCAAGGCACTGCGTCCGTTGCCTGTGGTGAAGACCGACGACCAGGGCACTGTGCACGATGCCTTCTCGGATCCCGAACAACGCTACCGCATGCGCTATGTGGATCTGGTTGTGAACGCCGGCGTTAAGGAGACCTTCATGAAACGATCACGCATCATTAGCGCTATGCGTGCTTGCATGACCGATGCCGGATACCACGAAGTGGATACACCGGTGCTTCAGCCGATCCCCGGCGGGGCGGCTGCTCGTCCCTTCGTTACGCATCACAACGCATTGGACATGCCGCTCTACTTGCGGATCGCCAACGAGCTCTACTTGAAGCGCCTGATCGTTGGCGGCTTCCAAGGCGTATTCGAGTTCAGCAGGAACTTCCGCAATGAGGGCATGGACCGAACGCACAATCCGGAGTTCACTGTGATGGAGCTCTACGTGGCGTACAAGGATTATGTGTGGATGATGGGCTTCATGGAGCAGATGTTCGAGCGAGTGGCCATCGCTGCGAACGGATCATCCGCAGCGACATTCGGGGAGAACACGATCCAATTCACTGCACCCTTCAAGCGCATCACCATGTGCGGCTCCATTCAGGAGAAGACCGGGAAGGATGTGCTGGAGATGGACGAACCCGCGCTGCGTTCGCTTTGCGCGGCGAACCACGTCCATGTGGAGCCGACCATGGGCAAGGGCAAGTTGATCGACGAGCTGTTCAGCTCCCTGGTGCAGCCCGGCCTCATGCAGCCTACGTTCGTTACCGACTTCCCGGTGGCGATGAGCCCGCTATGCAAAAAGCATCGTGAGGATCCGCGTCTTACCGAACGCTTCGAGTTGTTCGTGAACGGATTCGAAGTGGCCAACGCGTATAGCGAATTGAACGACCCGATCGACCAGCGCGAACGCTTCGAGGAACAACTGAAGCTGCAACAACGTGGCGATGACGAAGCCATGTTCATCGACCAGGATTTTCTGCGTGCACTGGAGTACGGCATGCCTCCTACTAGCGGTGTTGGAATCGGCGTGGACCGCTTGGTGAT
>JBKJNF010000031.1:0-7266 GCA_046596155.1 Flavobacteriales bacterium
GGCGGCACGATCGTCGACCGTGACGAGGTCGAGCATCTCGCTGCGGGTGAACAGCTCCACGGTGCCCGCGGCGACCTGGCGCATCAGCGCGCTGTAGGCGCCGAGCAGCAACTGCTGACCGGTCTGGCCGCGGGCGTAGAAGGTGCGGCTGACCTGTGCGCCGCCGAAGCTGCGATTGTCGAGCAGGCCGCCGTACTCGCGAGCGAACGGGACGCCCTGGGCCACGGCCTGATCGATGATGTCGACCGACACCTCGGCCAAGCGGTACACGTTGGCCTCACGAGAGCGATAGTCGCCACCCTTGATGGTGTCGTAGAAGAGGCGGTAAACCGAGTCGCCGTCGTTCTGGTAGTTCTTGGCCGCGTTGATACCCCCTTGCGCGGCGATGCTATGCGCGCGGCGGGCGCTGTCCTGGAAGCAGAAAGCCTTTACGTTGTAGCCCATTTCCGCAAGCGAGGCGGCGGCAGCACCACCAGCGAGGCCGGTGCCCACCACGATCACGTCGATGCGGCGCTTGTTGGCGGGTGCCACGATGCGGATATGCCCTTTGTGATCGGTCCACTTCTTCTCAATGGGGCCGGGGGGGATCTTGCTGTCGAGGGTGCTCATGAATGCTTGAATGTCTTATGCCCGATGTGCGACCTCCCATGCAGTTCAAGCATAGGACATGCGACATAGGACATGGTGCGTGCGAAGGGCATTTGCGACGTGGTCACTTGATCCAACCCAGATACATACTGATGGGCATCGAGGCGAATAGGGCGGGAACGACGATGCTGAAGGCAGTTCCGACCATCGCGATGATCGGCGTGTAGCGTTTGTGGTTGAGGCCGAGGCTTTGGAAAGCGCTCTTGAAGCCATGCAACAGGTGCCAGAAGAGGCTGAAGCAACCAAGCACGTAGATCACCACCACCACCGGATTGGTGAAAACTTCAAGCATCAGGGCATACAGGTTCTCCTGACCTGCGCCATCGGTACCGTACTCCTCCAAACTGCCCACGATGTGGCGGCTCTTCACCCAGAAGTGCCAAAGGTGAAGGAGGAGGAACAGGAGGATAAGCGTCCCCAGGATGCCCATGCTAGCGCTGTACCAAGGGCGGTTGGCGCTCCCCTTCTCCAGGGCGTACTTCACGGGGCGGGCGGCGCGGTTCTCGCGCCACAGCATCAGGCCGTCCACCACGTGGGCAATGAGGCCCAGGAAGAGCACGATCTCCATGGTGCGGATGATCAGGTTGGTGCCCATGAAGTGCCCCCAAAAGTTGAAGGTGATGCCACCGTCGTTGAAGAAGATCATGGCGTTGATGCCCGCGTGCACCACCAGGAAGGTGATGAGGAACAGGCCCGTGAGGGCCATCCAGTACTTTTTGGTGAGGGAGGAGCCGAATAGACCTTGACGAGCCATGTGCGTGTAACAACGGACGGTTGGAATGCGTTCGTTGGCGGCAAATTTACGGGGCGGAGAATTGAGGTGATGGGCAAGTCACCAACCGCGCCTTGTTTGGAATTGTTCTGGAAGCGAAGGCAAGTGGAACCTCCACCCCGACCGGCTTCCCGCGATGCGGTTCGAAGGGGTCGCGTTCTATGCCTTTCCGAAGCGCGGTGTATAGGAAATGGCCTTTTTCCATTCAGGTCCGCAGAACCTGTATAATTGGGTTTTAGGGGTCATCCTGAGGTTGTACGACCAACCCAACGCGAGCCGTCGTGTACCCCCTCGCTCCTTGCTCCTCAATAGGACTCAACGCGGGCCTTAGCCCAGCCGCTTGGCCACCGCATCCCAGTTCACCACGTTCCACCAATTGCTGATGTACTCATTGCGCTTGTTCTGGTACTTCAGGTAGTAGGCGTGCTCCCAAACGTCCATGCAGAGCAAAGGGGTTCCCTTGAACTCGCTTACATCCATCAGCGGATTGTCCTGGTTGGGCGTGGAGCCGATCGCGAGCTTGCCGTTGCTGCTCACCAGCCAGGCCCAGCCGCTGCCGAAGCGCTTCATGCCAGCCTCGGCGAATTTCTCCTTGAAGACATCCAAGCTGCCAAAGGTGCTGTTGATGGCATCGAGCAATTTGCCTGAAGGCGCACCGCCGCCGGGCTTCATCACCTCCCAGTAAAGGTTGTGATTCCAGGCACCTCCGCCGTTGTTACGCGCCTTCGCGCTGTACTTGCTCACGTTCGCAAAGAACTCCGCTTCCGTTGCAGCGGAGATCTTCTCTTCAGCTATGGCCTCGCTCACGTTCTTCACGTAGGCCGCGTGGTGCTTGGTGTAATGGATCTCCATCGTCATGGCATCGATGTGGGGCTCCAGCGCATCATAGGCATAGGGCAGCTTCACTTGCGCAAAGGCCAAGGTGGCGGTTTCCATGGCTTCGGGGAGATGGGTCGTGTCGCTCATGGTTTCATCGGGGGTTTGGGCGCGCAGTCCACGTACCAGCACAAGGCCGACCGAGGCGGAAAGCGCGGTTTGAAGGAATCGTTGTCGGTCCATGTTAGAAAGGTACGCTCATGCGCGCATATTCTGTGCCGTGGGTCATCATGCTCAGCATCGACGATCTCTCATCATGGAATGGGGCGGCGATCACCCGCCGACGGGGAATTGATTGCGATACGACCCTGATGAGGAGGGCTCTTCTGCACCAGCGCCATGGAACACTCCAGCAAGGTTTCGAGCACGCTCAGGTCGATGTCCTCCAGTCGCTTCACATAGAGACAGGCCTTGCTGGTCTTGTGCTTGCCGAGCTTGGCCATCAGAGCGGGTTCAGTCTCGAATGTGCCCGGCATGAAGTAGATCGTCATGTTCTGCTTTCGCAGACTGAAGGCTGCCAACGGTGCATCGCCTTCGTGACCACTGGCGTACCTGTAGTGGTAGGTGCCATAGCCGATGATCGTTGGCCCGTACATGTAAGGGTCCTCACCGGTGAGCTCATGCATCAAGGCCACCAGCGCACGGCAATCGTCGCGCACGGCCTCGCACGCCTGCTTGTCGATGAAGGCATTGACGCTAGCGGTGGTCGCGTGGGTTTTGTTGGGCTTGGGCATGGTGTGAATATGGCAAGCGCGTCGGATATTTGTGTCCGTCATGGGCACCCTCGCCGATATCCTTTCCGTGTTGCGCCTCGAGCGTGCACGCCTGTTCACTAAGTACGGGCTGAAGAGCATGGCTGTGTTCGGCTCCGCCATGCGCGATGACTTCCGGCCGGACAGCGATGTGGATATCATGGTGGAGTTCGTTCCGGATGCCGACTTCGACTATTTCGACCTGGCCTTTGAACTCGAAAAGATCGTGCAACAGAAAGTGGACCTGATGATGCGCACCGCCGTGAAGCCGCACTACATGGAGTTCATCCAGAAGGACCTGAAGTATGTCTGAGCCGAGTGAAGGTTATCGGCCCGGATAGATACGACTACTCGAAAGTAGAGCGGTCCAGTTGGCTCTGGCGGATGATGGACATCAAAGTGCCAATGCGGAGCTCCTTGTGGTCCGGTACAGGAACTGTGATCGTAATGTTCGGCAGTTTCTTCTGCATGATGACGTGACTGCCACGTTGACGCACCTGTTCGAAGCCGTGTTGCCGGAGGATCGCGCAGACCTCGCTGCCCGAAAGCGTGCGCATCAAGCGGCTACCTGAACCCGTGTCACCAGCACCTCCTCATGCATGCGTTCACCGACTTCTTCAGGCGATGCGGTCTCGAAGAAAAGCTCAAGCGCTTCGATCAAGTTGGCGCGTGCCTCTTCGATAGTACCCCCTTGGCTCGCCACATCGAGCTCTGGACACAAGGAAACATAGCCGTCCCCTTCCTTCTGAATGATCGCCGTCAGTTCGCGTTTAGTTGCCATGGCCGGGGCTTTGGTTCAAAGATAGGCGGCGCGGGTCGGAGGAAGCACCGGGTGAAGCGACCACGTCGGCCACTACGAACCACCACTCGTTGTTGTGCAACGTGGGTGGAACTTCTTTGCGCTGAAAGAGGGCGAGGCGGGTTTCTGACCTGTCGGCTTGCTTGGCCATGGTGAAGGGAGTGCCGTGACTGGGAATGCGGCATGGGGTGGGTTGAACGAGATGGGAGCGTCGACCCTATCGAAAGGCTCCGACACTGGCGGTGGTTGCGTGTGAGTGGTTGGGATCGGCGTGCACAATCATGTGCGGGCAACTACGCCGACTAGTTTACCAAGCCGCTATAGCTTCACAATGTTGCATGTGCGATACCACGAGGGGAGTGACCCGTTCGAAGCGTTCGGATGGCGCTGTAGATGATGACAGATATTCCTCAGTGAGGTCAAGGCATCATCCATGACTGCTGTCTGCTTGTCTATGAGGCCCATGTCATATACGTTCGGGACAATGCTGTGCGCTGGCTTCTGCCTCATTGAGCGTACATTCCTCAATGGTGCTATCATCATGGAGTCATAGTCCGGCGCACTAGCGAACATTGGACTCAACCACTCATCGAGTAAGGCAATTGTGTTCTTTGATTCAACCCTGAAACGGCCGGGCGCAATTTCTACTTCCCGTTCGAGTGCTACGAGATCTTGAAAGAAGGCCTTGTTCAAGTTCTCTGACAACAGCTTGTCTAGGCAGTGGATGAATTCATTGAACTCTTTGAGCGTAGGACTTAGGAGGTACATGAACTCCCTTGGGCGTTCGTTGAGATAGTCCTTTCTGAACAGCCCCTTGCCAAAATGGCCATTGTCAGTTCGTTTATCAGCTTCTGCTCTTGAAGGAGTGCTGTGAACATTGACATGCAGAAGTCCCAATCGCCGAGCGCCGTATTCGCGTAGTATTTAGAGAAAGGGTAGCACTCCTCATCGACCTCCTTGTTCTTCCAGCGGCGTTGAAGATCCGGTGTCAGGTCATGGAGATATCGGAGGTAGACGCATACCACTCTTCGACGCTCATGGGCGGTGTATCCTATGCCGAAGGACTGAATGAAGACTTGGTCACGCTCCGGCATTGTGCCTTGTTCATACACTTCATCCATGATGCCGATTCTGCCGTCGTAGTCATTCATGTGGAATCGATAGCGCGGGTCGTTGACGTACGCCTCAAGTACATCCATTTCGAAGAACGCGAGCGTAAGCTGTGGCGCCGCCAGAGAGAGCATTAGGGTATAGGGTCGATCTTCGAATTCCTTGGACGTACGAATTGCAGCCAGTTGGGTCTCGGAAGGGTACACGCAGACATTCCCTGGAAGTTCGTTGGCCAATAGCTCAAGCTGTTCTGCAGTTGGCAAATGCCTGAGTCGGATGATATGGGGGTTCTCGCCTCGTTGTAGTGAGACACTTCCTCTCTGCACGAGCCGGATCAGCGCTTCGCGCAATTCGTTCGGAGGAAACTCCGTGCTATCAGCAAGTTCATGCAGCGGAATGCCGTTGAAGTCATGAGACCTCATGAAGAAGTCGTCGATGAGCTCTTGGGCAGTATCGTCAGCGGCAGCCATGAAGCATGATTTATCTGCATCTAAGCTGCGCATTCTGCGTGAGCGATTGGACCGGAAAGCCCGGAAGCCGGTAATCCGGCAAAGGACTTGGAGGGGAAAGCGCGACCCGAGGCTTTACGGGGGTCACGCCCAAACCATCTATCTGCCCGCTTGGACCCGCTCCGCTTTCACCCTCACCGGCTTTCTGCTCACGCGCTTCTTGCAGCCCAGCGAGTCCACCTCCAGATCGCCGGCGTACAACGTGGCAAAGGCGAAGCACATCTCCCAATCGCCCCAGACGATATCGGCACGACCATCGATGGTGAAGGCCCGGAAACGGGTGATGTCGAGGAACTGCGCCGCCATAGGGTTCTGGCCGCGCATAGTGAGGAATCCGTGGAAGTCGATCTCGGTGCTATGCCCGTCCGTGAACTCGAAACGGATGCGATAGTCGCCGAGGTGCTTGGCGCGTTTGACGAAAACGTTCTCTGGGATGGTCATTACTTGATGCGTTTGGTGATGCGCTCCGGCGCAACGTGTTTGTGCAGTACGAAATACTCGTTCCACTTGCGGGCGATGTCTTTGGCTTTGGCACGAACGAAAGTCTCTGCTTCACGCTGTTGCGCCGGGGGCAGCATGCGCTTGTTGCTGAGCTTGCGGAACACCACGTCCACCACCTTGCCATCGAGGATCACCAGCTCCAGGACCGCCTCCGCTGCGCCGTATCGCACATGCACATGGATCGGGCTGTGCTCGTTGCTGAACATCAGGAAGACCAATCCGAAGTACTCGTACAGTTTGGGCATCGCTCCAAAAGTACTTCCCTGGTCCCCCTTCTCCATTCGCTCGCTTTCAACGTTCTACTTTCGCCTCTCAACTTTCGCAACACATGCGCTACGCCCCCCTCACCGCCGCCACCTACCGCGAGCACCGCGCCCGTTTCCGCCAGCACCTGGAGAAAGGCGGCCTCGCGCTGTTCCACAGCAACGACATCATGCCCACCAGCGCGGACGGTTCCATGCCGTTCAAGCAGGCGAGCGACATCTTCTACCTGAGCGGCATCGACCAGGAGGAGACGATCCTGCTGCTGTTCCCCGACGCGGTGGATGCGAAGGACCGCGAGATCCTCTTTGTGCGCGAGACGAGCGAACTGCTCGCGATCTGGGAGGGCGCCAAGTATTCGCAGAAGGAAGCGACGGAGCTGAGCGGCATCGCCACTGTCCTGTGGTCGAGCAGCTACGAGGCGACGATCAAGCGGCTGGTGCCGCAGTGCGAGCACCTGTACCTGAACAGCAACGAACACCTGCGCCAAGGCAATGAGGTGGAGACGCGCGAGGTGCGCAAGAATGCGGAGACGCGCGCACAGTTCCCGCTGCACAGCCTGAAGCGCAGCGCACCGATCATGCACCGCATCCGCAGTCGCAAGACGGCGGAGGAAGTGGCGCAGATCCAACGTGCGATCGCGATCACGGGCAAGGCCTTCGAGCGCGTGTGCGGTTTCGTGAAGCCCGGTGTGAAGGAGTACGAGATCGAAGCGGAAATCATCCACGAGTTCATCCGCAACGGATCGCGCGGCCATGCCTACACGCCGATCATCGCCAGCGGCTACAGCGCGTGTGTGCTGCACCACATCAGCAATGATCTGGTGTGCAACGACGGCGATGTGATCCTGATGGATTTCGGCTGCGAGTACGGCGGCTATGCGAGCGATCTGACGCGTTGTGTGCCGGTGAATGGCCGCTTCACCAAACGCCAGCGCGATGTGTACAATGCGGTGTTGCGCGTGAAGAACGAGGCCACGCAATTGCTGCGTCCCGGCACCTTGATGGCCGACTACCACAAGGAGGTGGGCAAGATCAT
>JBKJNF010000081.1:0-20162 GCA_046596155.1 Flavobacteriales bacterium
CTTTCCGTGTGCGCTGTCCGAGCACTTCGACCACGTGGTAACCATAGCTCGTCTTGCACACGGTGATAGCGCCCACCTTCTGGTCGAAACTCGCAGCGGTGAACTCCGGCACCATGCGCTTCTTGTCGAACCATTCGTAAACACCCCCTGTGCTCTTGCTTCCGGGATCATCGGTGTACTTGGTCACCATCGCGTCGAACTTGCTCTTGTCGCGCTTCACCGCGGCCAGCACGCTATCGGCACGGTCCTTCACCTTCTTCTCATCATCACCCGTCTTGCCCTGAGTGCTGAAGAGGATGTGACGGACCCGGGCCTCGGGGATATCAGCCAGTTCCTTCACTTTCACCAGTTTCCAGAAGTCACCGTCGCGATACGGTCCCACTAAAGCACCGACTTCGGCATTCTTGATCAGCGAATCGTTCAGTTGATCAGCGGTGCCATCGGTATACGCCACAGCCGCTCCGTTCTTGGTAGCGGCGTGGGCCATGACGAACAGGCTATCGGCATTGCCCGATGAAGCGGAGAACTCGGGCTTCAGTGCAAGCAGGTCATTCTGACCGGCGGCGATGTCCTCGGCCGTAGGCGAAGCAGGCAAACGCACAAATACGAAACCGCGAGAAGCTTTCTGCTCCCACTTCTTTTCGCTGCTGTGCGCGCTGAAGTAGCGGTTGAGGTCGTCGGCACCCACGGGGTAAAGACTGTCCGGTTCACTATCGTATCGCTTAGCCACGAAGTTGAACGTGGCCTTGGTGTTCTTCGCGGCGTATTCATCGGCCACCTGTGCGCTGTTCACGAAGCAGCTCTTCTTCACCAACGCGTTGTACTTGGCGTAGATGCGATTGGGCACGAAAGATCGCTTTTGGTACTCGTACAGCACTGGGTCGCGCTCCTGAATGCTGGCGAAATAGCGCTTCAGCAGAGCTTTGTCGAGCTGTCCGGTCTTGGGGTCCTTAAAATTCTCGTTGCCCTTGAACTCGGGTACTACGTTATCGCCCCAGCGGATGTCGTCAAACTCTTCTTTGCTGATACCCGCTCCGAAACCGGCGGCTTCTGCCTGTTTGCGCAAGGTGCGTTCCCGGAGGATCTCGTTCCACACATTGGTGCGGATCTGCTCCTGCAACTGGTTGTCCACCGTAGTGCCGTTGTTGCGGTACAGGTTGGCCTGCTCATCCACCCGGGCCTGGAATTCGAAGGTGGTAATGGGCTGCCCATCGATCTCGGCGATCGCGGCCTCGCCACGCTTTTGGCCGCGGCCTTGCCAGATGTCGCCCAGAACGAAGAGTCCGAGGGAAACGAATACAACGGTCGCGATGAGCATGCCTCGCTCGCGGATCTTTCCAATGACAGCCATCTACAGGGATCTTTAAAAGGGTCGCAAATATAGGAGGAGAGGCCATTGGAAGGCTGAAACACCGGTATGACCGCCAAGGGGGGTGCTGATCGTGGCCAACAGGCCGATGGCAACACGGTACCACAGGGCTCAGGGGGCGAATCCCCGCTCCATATCCGTCACTTCCAGCTTCACCAGGTCGATGCGGCCATGGCTTACCTGGGCCACGGTGACCTTGAAGGGCCCCTCCTCCACCACAGTTCCCTGCGAGGGCACATCGCCCGTATGGTGGAGGAGCCAGCCGGCCAGGGTATCGTAGTCGGGGCTCTCCGGGAAGTTCAGGCCGAATCGGTCGGCCAGGTAGGCCACATCCAGCCTCGCGCTCAGCACGAAGCTGCGATCGTCCAGCTGTTCCTCCACCAATTCGCCCTCATCGTGCTCGTCCTCGATGTCGCCAACGATGGTCTCCACCACATCCTCGATGGTGAGCATGCCCGCAGTGCCGCCGAACTCGTCGACCACCACGGCCACATGGGTACGTTGCTTGGTGAAGCGCTTCAAGGCCTCATCGGCGCTCATGGTGCCGGGCAGGAAGTTCACAGGGCGCATCACCGCCCGGATGCTCTTGGGCTTGCGGAAGAGCTCGTAGCCGTGCACGTAGCCGATCATGTTGTCCACGCTGTCTTTATACACCAGCAGCTTGCTCAGACCCGTGGCCACAAAGTGATCATGCAGCTCCTGCACGGTCGATTCCACATCGATGGATTCCATTTCGGCCCGGGGCACCATCAGGTCGCGCACCTTGGTATTGCTGAGCTCCAGCGTATTGCGGAAGTACTCCACCTCGGCGTTCAACTCCTCGTCCTTGGGGGCGCTGTCACTCACCTCCTTCAGAAAGTTATCCAGATCGATCCGGCCGAAGACCACTTGTCCGGGACGGGTGTGCATGCCGAAGATGCGCAGTACGCCTTCGCCTAGGCCGATGAGCAACATGGTGGGCAACCACAGCAGGATGTACAAGATGCGCAAGGGCAGCGCGAATACACTGATGATGAAGTTGGGGTCAAGCCGGAAAAGAGCCTTAGGGAGGAACTCGGCCACCACCAGGATGAGCAGTGTGCTTAGGATGGTTTGGGCCAAAAGCACAAAGAACTCGTGTGGATAAACGCCCCGTAGCCAGGGTTCAAGCACCCGGGCCATCACGATACCATAGACCACCAGGCCGATGTTGCCGCCCACGAGCAAGGCGCTGATCACGCGTGCGGGTCGCTTCAGCAACCCGGCCACCACGCGCGCCCAGATAGCGCCTTCCTTCAACTTCAGTTCAACGTACAGCTTATTGCAGCTCACGATAGCGATCTCCAGGCCAGCGCATAGGGCCGTAAAGGCCAAGCTGACGAGGATCAATAGGAGGTCGGTACTGGACAAGGCGACTACTTGGGATGCCGCACAGCGGCATCGTTTTGGGCACGAAGATGCGATGAAGTGCGGGCACCACTCCCAGTGAGGCGGATCACTTGGGCTGATGGCCGGCTTGTTCCTGCTGCTGGCGGGCAGCCCAATCGGTCATCTTGCGGCGCATGAAGCGGCGGTAGAAGAACATGGCCACGCAAACCATGGGGAACCAGATGAAGACACGCCCTGCCTGCCAGCCTTGTGTACTGATCACCCACACGGCCCAGGCCGCGCTCAAAAAGGCCAGCAGCAGCCAGAACAGTTCCATGATACGTGCCATGCGTTCCATCAGCGGGGGGTATTGGGGGCCAAGGTATCCACCGCGTCGATGAACACCTGGCCGGTGATGCGCCGGATGCGGTACCGGCTGAAATCCTCGTTCGCGTCAAGCCCTTCGCCGTGAATGACGTCTCGACCACGCACAATGCGCACTGGTCTGTCCGTCCAAATGCGGGCACTGTCCTGATCCCAGACGAGCCGTTCGGTCTCCAGCCGTTCGCCACGTTTGTTGACGAAGACCACGTCCTGCTCCACCACCATGCGCTCATCCTTGGGCAGAATGGAACCCTTGCGGGCCGTAAGCACGCTGCCCTTGCTGCCATCCGGTTCCAGGAAGATCAGTTCCACGCCCTGGTCCAGTTCGGTGTGCTCGTTGCCTTTACCAAGGTATTCCGAGACCCGACCGGCGTGCAGGCGGTTACGTACCAGGCCGCTGTCGCTGTAGAGGTACTCCACCTGTTGGGTCACGCGGTCCGGCGCTTCAGCATCCACCGCAATGGCCGCAAGCTGGTCCAGGTCGTTCTTGCAGGCTGCCAGCAGCAGCACCAAGCAAAAGATGCCTGTGCGCCGTTGCATGGATCTACTGGATCTGGTAAGGGCGGAACCAGCGTTCCAACTTCCATGGCGTGATGCTCACCCCGATCCACAGGTTTACTAGGTCTTCGCGCACAAGTCCGGGATCCACGTTGCCGCGGCGGCTGTAATCCATGCCGATATGGAACTGACTGTTGGTCTGTGCTGCGTTCAATGGGAACGAGGCGCCCAAGCTGGCCGTGGTAGAGGTCAAGGCCTGGCCACCGACCTGCAGGTAATCATCGGCATAGCGAATGCCGGTGCGATACGTGGTGCGTTGCCATAGCGAACCATCGCGGGTCGGGGTGAATCGCAGTCCGAGCGCGTAGGTGGTGCTGGATCGCAGGGGCGCAGGCAGAGTGAAGCCGTCCACGTCCACCTTCAACCCGCTCCAATCACGTCGGCGCACATCCACGGTGGCCATCCACCGATGGTCATTGATGCTGACGCCCACGCCGTAGGTGAGCGGGAAGGTCAATTGGCCTTTGACGGTCCCGAAGGAGGGTAGCGTATCGATGGTGGTCTCCACCCCGCTGGAGTTGCGGTAGTAAGTGGTGACGAGGTCCGTGTTCGTAGCGCTGAATACCGTGGGCAGGCCTGCAGTGGCGCCGAAGGTCATGCGCCACGGATGGGCATCACGCTTTTGGTGATCGGCCTTGGGATGGGTGAGCCCAGGATGATCCAGTTTCCACCGATCGATGCGCGATCGCAGTCGTTTTTCACGGCGCACAAGGACGGAATCCACGGCAGCGCGGGAAATGAACTGTGTGCCGAACTGCATGCCGAAGCTCCCTCCGGGCGCCCGCAGGACGAGCGAGGAATATGCACTGGTGTTGGTGTAGTTCTGGCCAACTGGATAATTCGCCTTGCGTGTTTGTTCGATACCGCCGAAGAGGAAGTCGAAGTTGGCCCCCAGTGTCAAGCGATCGCCCAGATCGCCGAGCGTATCCCCTTTCCCTTGGTAAAGCACGCGTCCCAGACCGGCGTAAACGCGGTTCAATCCGCCACTACCTAAGTATTGATAGTTCACCTCCACACCCTGTTCGGTGCTCGTTTGCGAAAGTGAATAGCCCACATCGCTGAACGGGTTCAGGCCGAAGGCCATGCCCCACCTACCGCGGCCAAAGGGAATGCCGATGTTGAATCCGGAGAAGCCCGCATCGGAGGAGTGCGTGGTGGCCGTGGCGTTGCGTCGGTTCATGAACATGCCCCGCACACCCACCTCGAAGGTCGGGCGGACGAGCCCACCAAGGTCGTACTGGCGTGCGGAAGCATAGCTGGCGGGATTGGAAGAGAGCACGCTGAACGGCTCAGTGAAAGCAATGCCAGCACCGCCCATCAAGGCAGATGGCACCGAGCCGCTCTGATACAGATCGCCAAAGCCGAAGGCGCTGTAAGGCGAACCTCCGATGGTCTGGGCGCTGAGCGGAGCCGTTTCAAGCAGCAGGGCCAGGCCCATCAGCCGGATACAGGTGCAACAAGATCTCGAGCAGGCCAAGGAGGGTCAGATAAGGGTGCGCAAAGATGCCGTTTTCCAAGGCCCGTGCGAACCGGGGTGCGTCACCGCCGGTGAGCACAACGGCCAAGCCTGGGTATTGTTGCCTGCATTCCTCGATCAGGGCCTTCAGCTCTGCATGGGTGCCGTGGTGCGTTCCTGAGGCCAGGCACTCCAACGTGGAGCGACCGATCAGCGCGGGTTGCTCGGGGGGATCAACCTCGGGTAGGTGGGCGGTGAGCCTGTGCATGGCCTGCGCCCTCATCCGGTATCCCGGGGATATCAGGCCTCCGAGATAGGTGCCGTGGGCATCTACCAGATCATAGGTGATGCACGTGCCCAGATCGATCGCCAGCGCAGGCCTGCCGGGGAACATGGCAGCTGCTGCCACGGCGTTGGCCAGCCGGTCGGCCCCCAGGCTATCAGGCGTGCCGTAGTCATTCCGCAGTGGGGTCGAGGTGCCGCCTGTAACCTGCGATAGGGGGGCTATGGAGTCCAGCAATTGAAGCTGTGCCTCATCTGGCCGCGCTGTGGAGGCCAGAACGATGCGTTCTACCCGGTCGCCCCCCAAAAAGCGGAGCATGGTAGCGTGGTCCCCGTTGCTGAAGACGCCTGTGCGCACAAGGCGCCGAGCAGCGAAAAGCCCGCATTTGGTGCGGCTATTCCCAATATCCAGGACCAAGTGCAGCGGCATAGCGTGTGCGGATCGGTCCGCTTTCTATCTTCGCGGCCCCTTGCAAAGATGCATGGGAACCAGATGGTGCCTTAGCTCAGCTGGTAGAGCAACGGATTGAAAATCCGTGTGTCCCCAGTTCGATTCTGGGAGGCACCACACGAAAACAAAGCCCTCCGCTCCGTCGGGGGGCTTTGTTCTTTCAACCGCACCAAGTCACACTTGTCCAGTAATTTACCCCAATTGGGGTATTTGCGTTCGCAGGAGGCATGACCTGTTTTGCGATCACCATGAGGAACACACACGTTGTACTGGCCCTTGCCACCGCCCTTAGCGCTAGCGCACAGATCATCACCGCCGAAGATTCGTTGAACGCAGGCCTCGTGCGCAGCGATAACACCACCCTGATCTCCGGCTACGGTGAAGCCAAGGTGAGTTACGACGAGCAGCTTGGTATCGGGACGGCCAACCTCACGCGCAACGTGCTGTTCCTCGGTCACCGCTTCAACCAGCGGATCACGTTCTTCAGTGAATGGGAACTGGAGGACGGACGGATCGAGGGGGGCAAGGCCGGTGGCGAATTCAGCTTGGAACAGCTCTTCGTTAAATTCGACCTGAGCCGGGATATCTACCTCACAGGAGGCTTGTTCATCCCGCGGATCGGTATCATCAATGAAAATCACTTGCCTACCACGTTCAATGGGAATGACCGGCCCTTCGTTGAGCGCCACATCATACCAAGCACATGGCGCGAGATCGGGGTCGGTCTTTACGGCCGCAGCCGACGCTTTGCGGGGTTGAACTGGAGCGTGGCCTTGCAGAACGGACTTCGGGCGGGTGAACTGGAACACGGCTCGGGCATTCGCGGCGGGCGCGGTGAGGGTTCGGATGCGAACGCGTCGAACCTGGCCCTCAGCGCCTCGATCCTTTACTACTGGAAGAAATTCCGTTTCCAGGCCAGCGGCTACCTCGGAGGGTCTTCCGGTGTCAACCGGCAGGACGCAGACAGCCTGAAGCTCGCGCACGGCCCATTTGCCACGCCCGTGCAGCTCGTTGAAGGGAACGTGCAATACTTAGGCGAGAAGCTCCGGTTGAAGGCCTTGGTATCTCACGTGGCCGTTCCCGATGCCGCCCGTATCAACGATGCCTTCGGCAACAACACCCCCACATCGATGTTCGGTGCGTATGCCGAAGCGGGCTTCGACCTATGGTCGTTGATCGCACCCGCGCAGAAACGAGACCTCATCGCATTCGTACGCTACGAGAACCTGGACATGAACGCCGCGATCCCCACGAACGGCATAGATGATCCCACACTTCGGCAGCAGTACGTGATCGCGGGTATCACCTATGCTCCTGTCGGCGGCATCAGCGTAAAGCTGGACCATGTATTGCGCAGCACGGGTGCATTGGATCCCGCGCTACTGGATGGTAATGCTACGGCTCTTCCGTATTTCCGCGAGAACGGGTGGTGGAACATCGGGCTGGCCTATAGCTTCTAATGGACCGTCGCAAGTTCCTTGGCACCGCAGGGTCTGCCTGTTTCGCGGGTCTCATATACGCTCCCTTGCTCGTCTCGTTGGAAGGTTGCTCCACGTTACCCATGGTCCATGCAGAGGAAGTGGATCGGGAATGGCGCGTGCCGCTGACGGCGTTCGCGACATCGAACGTGGTGCTCATTCGCGCCAAGCGACTTCCGTTCGACCTATTGGCGGTGCGCCGTGGCGATGGCACCTACCATGCGGTGTACCTGCAATGCACGCACGAGGATCAACCGTTGACCGCCACGGGCACCGGTCTTCATTGCCCCTCACACGGCAGCAGGTTCAACCTCGAGGGGGAGGTGACCGAAGGACCGGCCACGCGCCCACTTCGTTCATTCAGCACGACCATGGCGCCCGATATGCTCCTCATCCATGCCACCCGCTGAACAGGTGAAGGCGACGGCCTAAGGGTTCTCCAGCAGCCACCGCTTCACCTCGAGCAGGTGCATCTGCTTCGCCGGCTCCCTGATCCGTTTGTTCGTGGCGGTGAAGTAACGATGCTTTGAGAGGAAGCGGACCTGCAATTCATTCCACTCGCGCTCCATTTTCAGCACGCCGAAGTGCTTGAACTCCTTGAATAGTTCGGCGCCGATCGTATGGAAATCGGCGCGGCCCAGATAGTCCAGATCGGCATCGCACAGGATCCGGCTGAGGCTGTCCTTGGGTTCTTGGGGCACACGGGTAGCCATGATCATGAAGCAGACCCGCTCGACCTGTGGAAACGTGAAACCGAATGTGGGCAGGTCCTGGTGGGCGAGCAGGCAGCTGGCCATCTCATGCTCCCGGTCCTGCAGCAGAAAACCCGAATCGTGGTAGGCCGCAGCGGTTCGCAGCAGGGCAAGGTCCTCCCCACCTACCTTCTCCGAAGCGGCAATGGCGATCGCCGTGCGATGCACATCCAGGGTATGTTCGTAGGAATGATAGGTGCGATGCACCGACAATCCCGCGCGCAGCTTTGCTAGTATGTGGGACTCAGCCCCGGCTTGGTCCATGGTGTAGAGAAGGCCAAGGTATTAACCTTGGGTTGATAGGCATCATACTTTTGGAGCCTATGCGAACAAGCACGAGCCGGGCACCAGTGGTCCTTTTCACGCTGGTGGCCCTGTACATCGTACTCCAATTCCTGTGGTGGGCGTGGTCGCTGGTGAACAAGGATGGCGAGTTACAAGCGCTGCAGCAGCAGCTACTGGTGGAAGGCGTGGTTCCCTTAGTGCCCATAGATCAACCTGGGCATACCTTCTGGATGGTGGTCGGCGAAGGAGCAGTATTCATCGTGCTACTGCTGTTGGCGCTTGGGATCACGTTCCGCTCGGTCCGCCATGAACTGGAATTGGCCCGACAACAGCGTGACTTTCTGTTGGCGGCCAATCATGAGCTGCGGACGCCGCTGGCATCCCTGAAACTGCAGCTACAGACCATGGGCCGCAGCGGGCTCGCCGAGCAGCAGCGCGTGCAGCTCGGAGCTTCGGCCCTGGGCGAGGTGGACCGTTTGGCTGCCCTCACCGAAAAGATCCTGATGGCCACACGGCTGGATGAGGCCGGCAGCCTGCTCCAGATCACCGCCTTCGATGCCGCTGCGGCCCTGCGCGACGTTAGTGCGCTGGCTCTACGCACCTACGCCAGTGGACGTAAGGTCCAGTTATCGGGTCCTACAGAACTGATCGTGAAGGCGGATGAAGGTGCATTCCGCTCGGTGGTGGGCAACCTGCTGGAGAACGCTTGTAAGTACGCCCCGGCGGACTCGTCCATCAATGTGGTGCTCCGCATCGATCATGGCGCAGTGGCGCTCGAAGTGGGCGATGAAGGCCCCGGTGTGCCCGAGGAGGAGCGCATGGCCATCTTCCGCAAGTTCCATCGCGTGGGGGCCGAGGAGACGCGGGGCACCAAGGGCACCGGCCTGGGACTGTACATCGTGAAGCGCATCATGGAAGCGCATGGTGGTCGCATAGACTATCGGCCGCGCACCCCGCGTGGTTCTATTTTCACCGCCACATTCCCACCACGTTGAAGAGCACACACAAAGTCGTCCTGATGATCCTCGACGGCTGGGGCCTCGGTGCAGGGGACGCAACGGACGCTATCGCATCGGCGCACACCCCGTTCATGGATGGCCTTCAAGCCTCCGCTCCGAACGCCACGCTGCGCACGGACGGCGAGAACGTGGGACTGCCGGCAGGGCAGATGGGCAACAGTGAAGTGGGACACTTGAACATCGGGGCAGGACGCATCGTCCTCCAAGAGCTTGTACGCATCGACAAAGCCGTGGCAAACGGCTCGTTGGAAGCCAATGCCCAATTGCGGGAAGCCTTCCGCAAGGCCTCCATGCCGGGTGTTCGCCTGCACCTGATCGGACTCGTGGGCCATGGTGGTGTGCATGCCATGCAGGGCCACTTGGTGGCGCTTTGCGAAATGAGCGGTCGCGCGGGCCTGAAGGACGTGTTCATCCATGCCTTCACCGATGGCCGCGACACTGATCCGAAGAGCGGGCTGGGTTTTGTGCGTGAACTCGAGGCGTCCATTGCCCGCACGCCGGCGCGGATCGCCAGTGTGTGCGGCCGCTATTTCGCCATGGACCGCGACAAGCGCTGGGAACGGGTGAAGAAGGCCTACGACCTGCTCGTGCATGGCCGTGGCGGACGGGCACCTAGTGCGGTCGCCGCGATCGGGGCCAGTTATGCGAACGGCATCACGGACGAATTCCTGGAACCTTGCACACTTGTGGGCCCGGACGAACAACCACTGGCACTGATCCGCGCGAACGACGTGGTGCTCTGCTTCAACTACCGCACCGACCGGTGTCGCGAGATCACGCAAGTGCTCACCCAGCAGGCCTTCCCGGAGCAGGGCATGGTGCCATTGTCCTTGTATTACGTAACGATGACCAAGTATGACAGCACGTTCCGCGACGTACATGTGATCTTCGAAAAACAGAACCTCGATCTCACGCTCGGCGAGGTGATGGCCCGGGCCGGAAAGCGGCAGATCCGCATCGCGGAAACGGAGAAGTATCCGCACGTCACCTTTTTCTTCAGCGGTGGGCGCGAAGTGCCTTTCGATGGCGAACAACGCATCATGATACCGTCACCGAAGGTGGCCACCTACGACCTGCAGCCCGAGATGAGCGCACAAGGCATCACGGACGCCATAACGGCCGAACTGGCCAAAGGTGACGTGGACTTTGTCTGCCTGAACTTCGCCAATCCCGATATGGTGGGGCATACAGGCGTATTCCCTGCGATCGTGAAGGCAGTGGAGACGATCGATGACTGCGCACGCCGCGTGGCGGAGATCGGCCGTGCCAAGGGATACAGCTTCGTGATCATCGCCGACCACGGGAATGCGGACAAGGCCATCAACCCGGATGGTACACCCAATACGGCGCATACCACTAATCCGGTACCCATTTTTGTGCTCGATGATCGGAACTGGACGGTACACAACGGCATCTTGTCGGATGTCGCACCCACCATCCTTCACCTAATGGGCATGGAAAAGCCCGCCGAAATGACGGGCTCTTCGCTGATCTCAGCACCCGGGACCTGAGCCCGGGACAGTCCTTACGGTCGGCGATCGTTGCTCAACACGGTGACCGTTCCGGTATACGGATCCGCCTCGCGATCCACCTTCACCTCATAGAAGTACGTACCATCGGGCAGGCCCGGTGCGCTCCAGTTGTTCTTGTAGTTCACTGCCTCGTACACCAGTTGTCCCCAGCGGTTGAATATGCGAACGCTGCTCTTCGAAGCGAGGATCCCCTCGATGAAGAACACGTCGTTCTGACCATCACCGTTGGGGCTGATGACGTTCGGGATGATTATCGCACACTGCGGATCCACCACAACGGTCGCCGCCGATACATGTCCGCAATCATCCGTCACGTTCACCGTGTAGGTGCCGTCGATGCTGTTGGGCACATAGGCCGTGAAGCCGGTGTTACCATTGCTCCACTGCGCGTTGAGGGCGCCCACACCACCGCTCACAATGGCCACCAAGGGAATGCTGTCGCCACCACAGGGGATGATGAGCAGCGGCTCGGTCTGTATCACGATCGGTGGTGCATCGATGATGGTGGCCTCCACCATGTCCGTCACCTCCTGCTGGCAGGCGTTGCTATAGCCCACCGTTACGATCATGCTTTCCGGACCCTCTTCCACGTTGTCCTCGATCGGCGTTACCGGTATGTTCACTGTACCCGAACCGCCAGGGATCACAATGGAAGCGCCCAAGTTGTAGTCCGCATCACTGGTGGCAGATCCGCTGTGGTGCAGGCTAACTAACAGATCGCCGGAAGTGCCCGCAGGCCTGGTCACCGATAACGTAGCCTGATCGCAACCTTCGATCAGGGGGTCGGGACCGGAGAGCGTAGCGGTGATCGGCGATGGCGGGCTGAGTTCCACGGCGAAGAAGCCGGTGGTCTGCACACCGCACGTATCGGTGATCAGCACGGTTACGTCCGCAACTTGGATGGGTGTATAGTAGAGCGTGGGCGTGGTGGCCCCGGTGGACCACTGGTAATTGTATGCGCCATAGCCTCCGGTGATGGTGGGTGTCAGCAACGTGCTTTCACCACAATCGAGCAGGAAGGCCTGACCGATGGCAATGAGCGGATCGGGTTGGTCGATGAAGAAAGTGAACTCCAACGCGAGGGAATCGGCGGAACAAGGAGAGGGCGAGATCACGGTGATCTCGATCGTCTCCAGCCCATCGGCATCAGGGGGTGCGTTCAACTGGATGGTTACAGAGGTCTGGTTCGGCGCGAAATTGATCTGAGACGGAAAGGGCGGCGAGTAATCAATACCCGGAGTGGCCGTACCACCGATCACCAGATCCACCGTGGCAGCGAGCGTGGTATCACCGGTGCGGGTGAATATGAACGTCACGTCAAAGCAGCTTTCGTAGAGGGTATCACCCACAATGCCGGGACCGGGGGCCAGGTCCGGGACGAAGGGGCTGCTGGTGAAACTGCCACCCTCGAGGAACACCGCACTGTCCCAAACCGTATCACTTGCGTCGCCCACAGCGATCTTGATATGGTGTACTTGCCCGCAGGCCACGGCAGCCTTGGCTGTGAGCACGACGGTCATGCCATCATACTGTAGATACTGGTCGTCGGTGTTGTATGGCGGGGTGAATCCATCGCCGTTATTCACGTAATAGGCCGAGTTCACCACATCGTTCACGGTATTGATCGTTACCGGATCGGTGGTATTGGGGATCAAGGCGATGTTGATGGAGTTGTTCGAATAGGGCCCGTTGATGTTCGGTCCGCTGAGGAAGAAGCCGAAAGCATCGTTGATGGAATTCACGAACTCCAAGTACTCATCGGATCCGAAGACGAACTGGAACTGAATGGAATCGCCGATCGGAACGAAGTCGAACTCAAGGACGGCCGCATCATTGATCGAGGCGTTGCCCGAGAGCAGGAGCAGATCGGGGTCACTTTGTCCAAAGTTCCCACCACCCAAGCTGCTGCTTCCAGAGTTGTTCGGCCCCAAGCCGTTCATCACATTGCCGGTGGCCAGCATGACACCCTGCGCAATACCCACATTGCAATTGGTTCCGTCGAACGAAGCGGCTTGCTCCGTAAGGGTGGTGCCCGGCAGTCCATTGAACGTGATATTGCTCACTTGCACACCGCTACCAAGCAGCACATTTTGCACAAGTTGCTCAGGTGTGAGGGTCTGGTTCAGTGCCAACTGGGCATTTGCCTGACCGGCCAGCAGGAATAACACTGCGATCGGTAGGAGGTGAAGCTTCTTACTCATGAGGATGATGTCATTCCGAATTCGCGCCCCGCAGGAGCGTCACATGTCCGAAGGCCTCCCTCGCAGGGAACAGATGTCCAGTAGCCTTGAATTTGTAAACATACACACCGGTGCTGGCATCCGTGCCATTCACTTTGCCGTCCCACGGTTCGCTCATGGACGTGGTGGTATAGAGCAGTTCGCCCCACCGATCGAAAATGAACATCTCGAACGCATCGATGTAGGATCCGAAAGGCCCGAAACTGTCATTGACCCCATCGCCATCCGGCGTGAAGGCATTAGGGAAGAAGATCCCACCCGGGGGTTGGATCAACAGGCTGTCCTCGGCCACGCAGCCATTGTAGGTGACCACGCGCAGATGCACCCAATGCTCCTCCATATCCAAGTAACTATGGGCCAATTCCATCAGTCGGCTGGTGGTGCTGTCACCCATGTCCCAACGATAGGTCCTGCAGAATGTGGGCAGTGTGGCGGCCTTGAAATACCAGTCATCCACGCCGGTGTTGTTCGCGATGATCTCTGCAATAGGTCCCTCCACCCCGACGTTCACAGCGTCGGAGATGATCTGGCCACACTGGTCGTGGATCATGACGCTGTATACCGCGTTCTCGGCAGGGCTCACCTCCATGATCGGATCATGCAGGTCGTACCCCGGCCAGTCGATCAGGTAATAGCCCGAACCGCCAGTGACAACGGCTTGCAGTCGCAGGCTTTCGCCTAGGCAGAGGACCGTATCCGGATTGAAGTCGAGTACGAAAGGCTCGGGGTGGGGGATCAGCGACCGCACCAAGGTATCACTGCTATATCCGCATTGATCGGCCACCGTGATGGTGTAGGTATTATCTGCTGGAACGGCCACTTGCAGCGTGTCGGCCGTGCTCAATATCTGCAATTGGGGATTGGTCCATTGGTAGGTGTACACGCCATTGCCTCCTGTAGTGGATACCACGTTCAGCGTGATGGTATCGCCCTGGCAGATCACCACACGATCAGGTGCGGTGATCACGATGGGATCCAGCGGCACCGTTCCCACTTCCACTGAATCGCTGATCTCCGTTCCGCAACCATCGGTCACCACAGCGACATACTGCACATTGGGATTCGCCGCAGGCACATTGATCGTGGGGGTTGCTCCGGCGGTCGATCCGTTCAAGGTCCAATCGTAGGTGTAGGTTCCATTCCCGCCGGACACGTTCAGGACAGCGATATCACCATTCCCCAGACAATCGATAAAGGTGGTTGGGCTGACCTCGATCTGCAACGGCGGGTAAACGGGCATGGTCACAACGACATCATCAGAAACGGGCAGCACGCCGCAGGTATCGCTTACCGTGAACTGATAAACCGTGGTGACACCCGGGCTCACAGTGATCGTTGGGGTGGTCTGGCCGGTGCTCCAAGCATATTGGTACAGTCCGGTTCCGCCGGTGACCACCGGAGCGAGCACATACTGCCCACCGCAATCACCATTTACATCCATGGTCACCACGTTCAACGGCGCGAACTGGTCGATGTAGAACGTGTAGTCGTTCACCACCTGCGTGCCGCTGCAGATGATATTCTGTGCGATCGTGATGGTGACTGTCTCGAGGCCATCCGCATCCAGGGGAACGGTGATCGGGTACGGAATAATGGTATCTCCTGGCTGGTAGATCAGCTGGGTGGGGAATGCGGGGAAGTAATCAACTCCGGGCGTGGCAGAACCCGAGATCACCAGTTGGATCGTGTCCACATTGCTGGTATCGCCCAACCGGTGGAATTCCAGCGGGATGATGCCGCACCCTTCGAACAGCGTGCTATCGTTCGCGCTTACGTTGCCAGTGACGAGCTCGGGTACCACTTGACCGGTACTCGTGAAGCTGCCTGCCTCTAGGAACACACCACTGTCGTAGGATTGGTCCAACGCATCACCAATGGCGAGCTTGATATGGTAGGTGAGCCCGCACTGCACTAGGGCCCGGGCCTCGAGCACAGTCGTGAAGGCGTCGAAGACCACAGTGGATCCACCATCATTGTTCACATAATACTGGGGGTTCACAGCGGGACAAGTAGGGTCGTTGGGATTGTCATTATCGCCATTGTTAATGCTGTTCACCCCCACTTGTTGCGTGCTATTGGGCACTAGGGCTATGTTCTTGGCATCGTTCACATAACCCATACCGCCGCTGATGCCGGGGCCGCTAAGGAAGAAGCCGAACACGTCATTGAAGCTGCAGACCCACTCGGGGTACTCCTCCGACCCGAACACATAACGGAACTTCAGGCTATCACCCGTAGGGATGAAATCGAACTCCAGCACCGCACGGTCGTTGATGGTCCCGCCGGAAATAAGTTCCAGATCGGGGTCGGTGCCGGTACCCGTCTGGTCGCTCATGAACGCGCTTTCCGGTTGTGGAACACCACTTGCCGAACCAGTGGCCAAAATAATCCCTCCGGTGAGCCCAAGGTTTGAATTCGTGGTGATGAATGAACCGGAGCCATCCTGAGGCGTAGCCGGGGCCGGGATCCCATTGTAGGTGATGTTGGCCACGGATACCCCCTGGCCCAACAGTACGTTCTCGACAAGTTCGAGTGGGGTGTACGCCGTGCTAACGTTCAGCTGGGCAACAGCCTGAAGGCCAGCCAGTATGGCCGGAAATAGGACAAGCCGTGGAAGAAGGAGCGTGCGGAGCAGCATTCGCGAGGGGAAGATAGGACTTTGACACGGGGATGACCGCTTGGGGCGCTGTGAAGTTGCCTGACCCTTGGCATGCTGTGGAACCCCGGTTCCCTAAGGTGCATCCAATGATCACCGGATCTTTGGGCGTCCTGCCTCCCCACCGATATCTTCGACGCCCTACCATGTGCATTTGGGTCCATGGTACTGGTAGCCACATGAGCACGATCGATACGTACATCGGTTCCAACAAGGAACGCCTGCTGAACGAACTGTTGGAACTGCTGCGCATTCCCAGCGTGAGCGCCGACCCCAAGTACAAGGCCGATGTGGCCCGCTGTGCGGAGGTCGTGAAGCAGCGTCTGGTGGAAGCGGGTGCGGACAAGGTGGAAGTGTGCCCCACCGCCGGCCACCCGATCGTGTATGGCGAAAAGGTGGTGGACCCCGCGAAGCCCACCGTGCTGGTCTATGGCCACTACGACGTACAGCCACCCGACCCGTTGGACCTCTGGCACAGTGGACCGTTCGAGCCGGTGATCAAGGACGACTACATATACGCTCGCGGCAGTGCCGATGACAAGGGCCAGTTCTACATGCACGTGAAGGCCTTCGAGGCCATGATGAAGACAGGCGAGCTCCCCTGCAACGTGAAGTTCATGATCGAGGGGGAGGAAGAAGTGGGCTCGAACAACTTGGGGCTCTTCGTAAAGAACAATAAAGAGCGCCTGAAAGCTGATGTGGTGCTGATCAGTGACACGGCCATGATCGCCAACGACGTGCCTAGCATCAACACGGGACTTCGCGGCCTGAGCTACGTGGAGGTGGAGGTCACCGGGCCGAACCGCGATCTGCATAGCGGCGTTTACGGTGGTGCGGTCGCCAACCCGATCAACGCCTTGTGTGAGATGATCGCCAGCATGCACGACAAGGACCGGAAGATCGCCATTCCTGGCTTCTATGATGCCGTGCGTGACCTGAGCGCCACGGAGCGCAAAGCTTTGGCCGAAGCGCCGTTCAACGAGGCGGATTACATGAAGGACCTCGGCATCGCAGCCGTGCGCGGCGAAAAAGGCTACACCACCGAAGAGCGCAGCAGCATCCGCCCAACGTTGGACGTGAACGGTATCTGGGGCGGGTACATTGGCGAGGGCGCCAAGACCGTGCTTCCTTCCAAGGCCTTCGCGAAGATCAGCATGCGCCTAGTGCCCGACCAAAAGAGCGATGCGCTCACCAAGCTCTTTCAGGCCCACTTCGAGAGCATCGCCCCTCCAGGCGTAAAAGTGGTCGTGCGACCGCACCATGGTGGCGAAGCGGCGGTGACCCCCATCGACAGCACCGCCTATCTCGCGGCCAGCAAGGCCATGGAGGAGACTTTCGGCAAAAAGCCCATCCCTACACGGGGAGGAGGAAGCATTCCTATCGTGGCCCTGTTCGAATCGGAGCTGGGCTTGAAGACCGTGCTCTTCGGTTTTGGATTGGACAGCGACAACATCCACAGCCCGAATGAGAAATACGGTGTGTTCAACTATTTCATGGGCATTCGCACCATCCCGCGCTTCTTCGCGAACTACGCCGCGATGAGCACCAAGGCGTGATCGGCCCGCGATCTGCCTTTCGTGCGGACATGAACTCTTCCACTTGCGACCAGGTGCCCACAGCTTCCGGACCCTGCCGCGATCTGCGGCACGCTGGCTGGCTCTTGCTCCTGCCCCTGTTGTTCACCTCCTGCCTCTCCTACCAGGAAGTAAGTTTCAAGGGTATCACGGACGTCCAAGTGAGCAAGTTGGACCAAGAGGGCATCTCCGCCAACGTGCAGGTCACCCTAGATAATCCGAACGCGTTCAGGATACACGTCATCGACCCGGACGTGGAGCTGTACCTGAACGACGTGTTCATCGGCAAGGCCCGTTTGGACAGCAGTCTCACGCTCGATCGAAAAAGCAGCCGCGACTATACAGTCGCGCTCCATGCGTCCTTTGATGGGCATGGTCCGCAGGCCATGGCCGCCATGCTGGGCGCGGCGCTCTCAGGCCAGGCCACATTGAAGGCCAAGGGCTCGGTGGTGGGCCGTGCGTTCTTCCTGCGCAAGCGCTTCCCCTTCGAAGAGGAACATCAATTCGATATGGGCCAGTAGTCCGGGGATGGCTCAACCTCACACGAGACAACGCTCCAATAGCCGAAGCAGCCCTTCGCAAAACCTACACGATAGGTGTGGGAGGAACCCGTTGTCAGCTCGGCCTCGGTAAAGCCGAAGCTGCTCCAAGCGATCTCCAAGCGATCTGTGGCTCCCCCGTTATCTACAACCGCAACCGCATTATGCCGGAATGGCTGTACGGAATACACCGGAGGGTCATGCACAAAGTGGTTCAACAGCACCAAGACGCTGGTGATAACGGGGCCCAGGAAAAGTACATTGAACAAGAACCACTCCAGGCGGGCCATACCGAAACGCAGTCCTGTCCACACGTAGGGCATCAGCGTTCCAATAACACAAAGCAGCGCCAGGAACCTGAAGATCACCAGTGGCTGAACGAAGGTCCGGCCGCCCATCCAGGTCAGCGTGAAGAGACCGAAGAAGATGCCCAAGGCCATGAGCGTGCCGGGCCAGCTCTGCTCCCTTACCGCAGGTGGAAAAGATGACGCACCGTCAACGATGGATCGTTGGCGGCGGCGCAATGAAAGCATACCGCGGCCCTTGTTCACTGCGTTCCTTTGATGGTCCATGTACGCACCGTTGTCGCTGATCACCGCCACCATTACTGCAGGCCTGCTGCTGGCTCCGGGCTGTGGCCTACAAAGCACCCAACACGAAGCTCCTTCGCAAGATACCATGCACGCCCACACCAACCGGCTCATCCACGAAAGCAGCCCCTACCTGCTGCAGCACGCGCACAATCCGGTGAACTGGTACCCCTGGGGTGATGAAGCCTTTGCCAAAGCGAAGGCGGAGAACAAGTTGGTGCTGGTGAGCATCGGATACAGCAGTTGCCACTGGTGCCATGTGATGGAGCATGAGAGCTTCGAGAACGACAGTGTGGCGAAGGTCATGAACGAGCACTTCGTGTGCATCAAGGTGGATCGCGAGGAGCGGCCGGATGTGGATCAGGTCTACATGACGGCCGTACAGTTGATGACCGGCCGAGGTGGCTGGCCGCTGAACTGCTTCATCCTACCCGACGGTCGTCCCATTTACGGTGGCACCTACTTCCCAACCGCGCAGTGGACGCAACTGCTTAGCGACCTCTCCGCGACCTGGAAGAGCGACCCGGCCAAGGTGAACAGCTACGCCGAGCGCTTGCACGAAGGAGTGAAACAGACCGAGCTGGTCTCTTTGAACACGTCTCCCGCGGACTTCCAACGCAAGGAACTGGCACGCATGGTGGCGGCGATGGACAGCAGTTTCGATCGTCATGACGGAGGCACGGACCATGCACCGAAGTTTCCCTTACCCAACAACTGGCAGTTCCTGCTGAAATACGGCGAGCTCACCAACGACAACGACCTCAAGGCGCAGGTGGACCTGACGCTCCAAAAGATGGCCCTAGGAGGGATCTACGACCAAGTGGGCGGCGGTTTTGCTCGCTATAGCGTTGACCATTTGTGGAAGGTGCCGCACTTCGAGAAAATGCTGTATGACAACGCCCAGCTCGTCACGCTTTACAGCCAGGCCTTCCAGGCCACGAAGGAGCCGCTTTACAAAGATGTAGTGGAACGCACGCTCACCTTCATCGATCGGGAGATGATGAGCGACGAAGGCGCCTGTTACAGCGCCCTCGATGCGGACAGCGAAGGCGAGGAAGGCAAGTTCTACGTGTGGACCAAGGAGGAACTGCAACGCGTGCTGGGCCAGGACCTTGCGTTCGCCACTACCTACTATGAAGTAGATGGGCAGGGTGCTTGGGAACATGGCACCAACATCCTGCTACGATCCGCTGATGACGCTACGCTGGCCAAAAAACTCGGCATGTCCGTTGTAGCGCTGCGCGCAAAAGTGATCGGCGTGAACGCACGACTACTGGAGGCGCGGGCCAAGCGCGTACGTCCGGGGCTCGATGACAAGTCGCTCACCAGCTGGAACGCGTTGATGATATCCGCTTGGTGCGATGCGTACGAGGTCCTCGGCGATACACGGTCCCTAGCCAATGCCGAGCGCACTGCGCATCTGCTCATGACCCGATGCCGAAGGGGTGATGGTGGCCTCTGGCACAGCTACAAGGCCGGCAAAGCCACGATCAACGGCTACCTCGAGGACTATTGCTTCACGATCGAAGCGCTCATCGCCTTGTACAGTGTAACGTTCAACGAGGCCTATATTCTGCAGGCGCGCGCTTTGGCCGACCACACCATCGCACACTTCCACGACGCGTCCACCGGCATGTTCTGGTTCACCAG
>JBKJNF010000160.1:0-8523 GCA_046596155.1 Flavobacteriales bacterium
CTGCTACCGATGTGTCCGGCGTATACACCTACACGGTGACCGGCACGGCGCCATGCACGAATTCCACGGCCACGGTGACGGTAACGGAGAACGTAGCAGCGAACGCTGGCACGAGCGGCACACTGGCTATCTGCAGCAACGGAGCTTCAGTGAATCTGTTCAACTCATTGGGCGGATCTCCCCAGGCGGGTGGAAACTGGACCTTCGGTGGTAACGCCCATGCGGCCACCTACAACCCTGCTACCGATGTGTCCGGCGTATACACCTACACGGTGACGGGCACGGCGCCATGCGTGAATTCCACGGCCACGGTCACAGTAACGGAGAACCCAGCAGCTGATGCGGGGACGGACGGTACGCTTTCGATCTGTGCGACGGGTTCTTCAGTGAACTTGGTCAACCAGTTGAACGGTTCACCTCAGGCCGGTGGGTTATGGTCAGGCCCGAGCACTGTGGTGAACGACCTCTATAACCCGGTCACGATGAACCCGGGTGTTTACACCTACACGATTACGGGGGTTGCACCGTGCGCGAACGCAAGCGCGACGGTGACCGTAACGGAAACCACCTCAACGACGTGGTATCAGGATCAGGATGGCGACGGGGCGGGCGATCCGAACAGTTCGACACTGTCGTGCACCCAGCCTGTAGGATACGTGGACAATAACAACGACCTCTGCCCGACCGATGCGAATAAGGTGGCACCCGGCCAGTGCGGTTGTGGTGTAGCGGACACGGACAGTGATGGCGATGGCATTGCCAACTGCGTGGACAACTGCCCCAACGTGGCCGGCCAGATCGGTTCAAGCTGCAACGACAACAACGTTTGCACGATCAACGATGTATTGAACGCAAGCTGCCAGTGCGCAGGTACAGTGGATAATACGGATACAGATGGTGACGGCGTTCCGAACTGCTCGGACAACTGCCCCAACGTGGCCGGCCAGATCGGTTCAAGCTGCAACGACAACAACGTTTGCACCATCAACGATGTCCTGAACGCAAATTGTCAGTGTGCTGGCACCTTACAGGATACGGACGGAGACGGTATCTGTAATGCCAACGACAACTGCCCGAACCTTGCCGGTGTGCAAGGAGATCCCTGCAACGACGGCAACGCAGGCACGATCAATGATGTGATCACGGCGAACTGCATCTGTGCTGGAACTCAGCCGAACGACTGCCTGGGCGTGCCTGGCGGAACGGCGCAGCCCGGTACTGCATGTAACGACAACAACGCATCCACTGGGAATGACACCTGGAGCGCGAATTGCGTGTGCGTTGGTCAGTTGATCGACTGCCTCGGTGTGCCGGGTGGTAGCGCATTGCCAGGTACGGCCTGCAACGACAATAACGCATGCACCATCAATGATGTCTACTCGGCCAGTTGCGCTTGTGCTGGCACCGTTGTGGATACGGACGGTGACGGAACCTGTGATGCACTTGATGGCTGCCCGACCGATCCCAATAAAGTGGCACCAGGTGTGTGCGGTTGCGGTGTAGCGGATACCGACAGCGACAATGACGGCCTCGCCGATTGCATCGACAACTGCCCAAATCTTACCGGCCAGGTCGGTTCCTCTTGCAATGACGGCAATGCCGCCACGGTTAATGATGTGATCACGGCCAACTGCGTCTGTCAGGGTAGTACGGTGGATTGCAACGACAACGATGCCTGTACATCGGATAGTTACAATGGAACCGTTTGCGTTCACACGCCTTTGCCCGACACAGATGGCGATGGCACCTGCGACCTGATCGATGCTTGCCCGAGCGATCCGAACAAGATCGCCCCCGGTTCCTGCGGTTGCGGAAACCCCGAACCCGGCACCGCCTGTAACGACAACAACGCGGCCACCATCAACGATGCGATCAATGCGAACTGCATCTGCGCTGGCACACTCCTCGGCAATGACTGTCTTGGTGTTCCCGGTGGCGCAGCGCTTCCCGGAACCGCCTGCAATGACAACAACTCCAGTACTGGTAACGATACGTGGAGCGCCAATTGTGTGTGCAGTGGTCAGCCCATCGACTGCTTGGGAGTTCCAGGTGGTACGGCGGTCGTTGGTTCCACTTGTAACGACGGCAATGCCAATACTGGCAATGACGTGTATAACGCTGCTTGTGTTTGCGAGGGTGTGCCCGTCGATTGCCTAGGTGTACCGGGTGGTAATGCTATTCCTGGTACGGCTTGCACGGACAACAACCCCGGCACGATCAACGATACTTGGAGTGCGAGTTGCCAGTGCGTGGGTACACCCACGGGTTGCACAGAGAACATGACGCTTTCGATCAAGCTGGATGCGTTCGGCAGCCAGACCACTTGGACCTTGTGGAACGAAACAGAGGATCTCGTGATCGATGAGGGCGGTCCTTACGGTGACGGACAGGCCGGAACGGTGATCGTGGAGCAACTGTGCGTTGCACAAGGCTGCTACCACCTCGAAGTGAGCGATGCTGCAGGCAATGGCATTCTGGCTGGTGGCTACGTGCTGCGCAATGCGGCGAACCAACGGATCATTGACGCTTCGTTGGGCAGCTTCACTTCCGCCAGCGAGCTCGGCGGCACAAGCGCACGCGCCTTCTGCGTGCCCTTGGGTTGGAACTCCATGCTGGATAATTGGTGCGACCGCTCGAGTCTGCTGTTCCAAAGCCCGATCTACTGCCATGCTCAGGCCGGAGCTACAGGCTATCAGTTCTGGATCTACGACCCACATGGATCGTACAACCGCCGCGTGCTGAAGCCAGGGACTTCGCTGATCCCATCGAGCTTGTTCACTAACCCGGTGCCCGTCAACACGGACCTCAACGTGCGGGTGCGAGCCTTGGTGAATGGAGATTATCAGTCCTTCGGGCCAGCTTGCCGCATTCGATTCCGCCCCAACAGCCCCGGATTCACCACTGCAGGTTCACGTGAGGTGAGCTTCGACGAAGGCACCGGCGTAACGCTTTCGCTCTACCCGAACCCCAACCACGACGGTCGTGTGAATATCCGGATGGCGGGCCTTGAAGTTGCAGATGGCAGTGAAATCTCCATTGAGGTGTACGATGCCGTTGGCAAGCGCGTGCATGCAACGCAAGCCATCGCAGCGGACGGACTGTTGAACCAGGATCTGGACCTCAGCGGAGAAATGGGCAAAGGGCTGTATGTGGTGAACATCACCGTGGATGGCAACCTTTACACCCAACGTTTGATGATGCAGTAGGTCGGAACGACCCCAAATGAGAAAGGCCCCGCCATCCGGCGGGGCCTTTCTCATTCTGGCATGTCGCGTATAAAAAATACCCAGAGTTGGGTATTGTACGGCGCTACCAGTATCCAGACTTTTGACATCGTGCAAGACGCAAATCCACACTCTCCAATGTCCTCCCTTCGGTCCAGTACGAGCGAACGGCTCTCTTGGACAGCGTTGGTCATTGCCGTGATAACACTATTCCTTATGGTGGTCTTCTTCGATTAACTGCTATCCCCCGGCTGAGCCTGACCTGCGGAGCAATAGGGTCGTGGGCTCGCCGACTAAGCCAAAGCCTCCCGATAGGGAGGCTTTGGTGCATTTAGGGGGTAGTTACTGTTTCCGGTGCAAGGAGGTCAAAAGGACCGGCCCATACAGAAGTCACCCGGGTGGCGTAGCAAGAAGCCAGATCGTGGAGGGTCAGCGGGAAGGTAGGCGTTGAGCAGATCGCCGGAATGGCAACAAAAAACCCCGCACGAAGGCTTCGATATCAAGCAGTTGAAGAGCTCTTAGTAGTAGATCAGGCGCCGGACCTTGGCGACATGCTTTGCCAGGCGGATCACCTGCTTGGTGTATCCGAACTCGTTATCATACCAAGCGTAGAGGATGGCGGTCTTGCCGTCCGGCCCCACGATGGTGGCAGTGCTGTCGAATACACTGCAGCAGCTGTCGCCGATGATGTCACTGCTTACCAATTCGGGATCGATCTGATAGTGGATCTGGTTCACTAATTCGCCGTTGAGGGCAGCATCGCGTAGCAGTTCGTTCACCTCGTCCCGGGTAACAACGCGGCTGAGGCTCAGGCTCATGATGGCCAGCGAACCGTTGGGTGTGGGCACGCGCACGGCATTAGCGGTCAACTTGTCCTTGAGGCTGGGGATCGCCTTGGTAACGGCGCTGCCAGCACCGGTGCTGGTGATCACCATGTTGATGGCGGCACTGCGGCCCCTGCGTGACTTCTTATGGTAGTTGTCCAGCAGGTTCTGGTCGTTCGTATACGCGTGAACCGTCTCGATATGCCCACGTTCGATACCCACCTTGTCCTCCATCACCTTCAAAACAGGGCAAATGGCGTTGGTGGTGCAACTGGCGGCGCTGAACAATTGCTCGTTCTCGATGTCCAGGTCCTTGTGGTTGATGCCGTAAACGATGTTGGGCATCTCCTTACCGGGGGCGGTTAGGATCACCTTGTTCACGCCCTTGGCCTTAAGGTGGCGGCCCAGGTCATCGCGCTTAGTGAAGGCCCCGGTGTTGTCGATCACTAGGGCATTGCTGATGCCGTATACGGTGTAGTCGATATCCTCAGGGTTGGTCGCGGCGATCAACTGCACCATTTGGCCATTGATCCAAAGAGCCTTCCTCTCGAGGTCCTCTATAACACTGCCCTTGAATGCACCGTGAACACTGTCATTGCGCAGGAGCGCAGCACGCTTCACGATCTCCTCATCGTTCACTGTGCGGATAACGATGGCACGCAGACGCAATTGCTGGCCCTTGCCGGCCTGCTTCACGAGTTCGCGGGCGGCAATGCGGCCAATACGACCGAAGCCGTACAACACCACATCGCGCGGGTCGAATTTGTGCTTGTCCTGACCGAGGAAACCGGCCAGTTTCGAGGACAGGAAGCCGTCCAGGTCCTTTTTTTCGTCTTGGAGGAACTCCCACGTCAGTTTGCCAATGTCGATCTTGCTGGGCGCGAGGTCCATGCCCAGCAGCGCCTTGGCCACCTGCGCGGAAGTGAACACGTCGATGGGCTTCTGTACCACATCCTTCGCATAGTTGTAGAAGTTGAGGACCTCGCTGATGCTGACATCGAGTAGCATATTGCGGTAGAACACGAGTTCCACGCCCTTGTCATACATCAAATGGCCAGCGGAATTCATCAGATCCACTGCGGCTTTTTCGCGATCGACGTAGTCCTTCAGCCCGGCCTCATATCCGGTCTTGGCTTGTAGTGTCTCCATGAATGGTGTTGGGAATGTGGAGGTTCTACGGAGAGAATATCAACCGAGATACGCCTTCAGCAATTTGCTACGGCTGGTGTGGCGGAGGCGGCGGATGGCCTTCTCCTTGATCTGCCGCACACGCTCGCGCGTGAGGTCGAATTTGGCCCCGATCTCCTCGAGGGTCAGTCCGTGGTTGATGTTAATGCCGAAGAACAGCTTTACCACATCGCGCTCACGCTCGGTGAGGGTGCTCAAGGCACGCTCGATCTCTTTGGCCAGGCTCTCGTTGATGAGCATCCGGTCGGCCGGGGCGCTGTCGTTATTGGGCAGCACGTCCAGCAGGCTGTTGCTTTCGCCCTCCACGAAGGGGGCGTCCATGCTGATGTGGCGACCGCTCACCTTCATGGTGTCGGCCACTTTTTCCGGGGGAAGTTCCAGCAGTGTGGCCAACTCGTCCGCGCTGGGGGGACGTTCGAACTCCTGCTCCAGCTTGGCGAAGGCCTTGTTGATCTTGTTCAATGAGCCCACCTGGTTCAGCGGCAGACGAACAATTCGGCTTTGCTCGGCCAGTGCCTGCAGGATGCTCTGGCGGATCCACCACACCGCGTACGAGATGAACTTGAAGCCACGGGTCTCATCGAAACGCTGTGCTGCCTTGATCAGGCCAAGGTTGCCCTCGTTGATCAGATCGGGCAGGCTCAGGCCTTGGTTCTGATACTGTTTCGCCACGGACACTACAAAGCGCAGGTTGGCCTTCACCAGCTTCTCCAGCGCGGTGCCATCGCCCTGCTTGATGCGGCGGGCAAGTTCAACCTCCATTTCGGCGTTGATCAAGCCTTCCTTGCCGATCTCCTGCAGGTATTTGTCAAGCGATTGACTTTCCCGGTTGGTGATCGACTTAGTGATCTTCAGTTGACGCATCCTGCTGGTCACGGGCGAAGGGGTTTAGGTGTTGGCGTTGAGTAGGTTCCGGGTCACGTCAGAGAGTTGAGGAACACGGTCATCCTCTCTAATGGGCGCCGAAGGTACGGCCCTCATGTAATACAGAACAAGCCCCCGCACCTGCGGAAGTCCTTCTATACGGGCCCTATCAAACACCGAGCCCATAATAGGCGCGCATGCCGTTCGGATATACTCCTTCAATAAGGACGCCACCTTGTTTGTCCTCCACAGCGCGGGTTACATCCTTGGGTTCGTTTACCGCTCGTTGATCGATCCGGGTGATAATGAAGCCTTCCCGGATCCCGCTGGACCGCAGTTTGCCGCCGTTGATGCTCAGCACTTTCACCCCGTTCTCCAGTTTCAAGGCGCTCAATTCTTCTTTTGACGCAGTGATCAATTCCGCGCCCAGCACACTACTGCTCGAGCTTGTCGCCGTGGTATTTACCTCAGTACCTCCTTCTCGGCCACGAAGTACCATATCCAATACATGCTCATCACCGGCACGCAGCACCGTAACCGACACGCGGTCGCCAGGCCGGAACTTGCCCACTTGTTCCTGGAGCTGCGGAACGCTGGCCACGGTGATGTTGCCCACCTTAGTGATCACATCGCCGGAGCGCATGCCCGCATCCGCCGCGGCGCCACCGCTGGTGATCCCTTTAACGTAAACGCCTTGTGGGCTGGGCAGGCTGAGGTACTTGGCCATGGCGGGATCCACATCCGTGATACTTACACCGATGTACGCCCGCTGTACGCTTCCGAACTCCATGAGGTCTGCGGCCACCTTGCGCACGATGTTGGCCGGCACGGCGAAGGAGTAGCCGGTGTAAGCACCAGTTGTGCTGGCAATGGCGCTGTTGATACCGATCAGGTTGCCAGTGGCGTCCACCAAGGCGCCGCCGCTGTTTCCGGGATTCACCGCCGCGTCCGTCTGGATGAAGCTCTCGATCGGAAAGACATCCCGACTCTGGTCGTATTGCAGAATGTTGATATTCCGCGCCTTTGCGCTAACGATACCGGCAGTTACGGTACTGGTAAGATTCATCGGATTGCCAACGGCCAGTACCCATTCGCCAACGCGCACATCATCGCTATTACCATAGGTAAGCGTGGGCAGTCCGCTCGCCTTCACCTTCAGCAGTGCGATATCGGTGCTGGGGTCACGGCCGATCACTTCGGCATCGAATTGGCGTTTGTCGTTCATGTGGACCTGAATGCGATCGGCCCCTTCCACGACGTGATTATTCGTTACGATATAGCCATCGTCGCTGATGATCACACCACTACCGGCCCCACGCTGCACCTGTGGAGCCTGTTGGCGGTAGCCCCAGAAATATGCGAACGGATCTTGCCCATGCAGGTCGGCCTCGGTGGTCACATGTACTACGGCGTTCACGCTACGGTCCGCGGCCTCCACGAAGTCCGGAGCAGCATACGTACCCCCGCCCGGACCAGGAAGGCTTACTGTTCGGGCAGTGGTGGTGGGTGAAGGCCCGACAGCGGTGGTAAATGAAAGGGCGTTGTCCTTTACCACGAGGTGGTCATGTGCGACCAATGCGAGCAGCCCGCCCGCCATGGCCATTGCGATGTAGCTAAGGGTGCGTTTCATGGGAGAAATGTTCGGGTTGGAAATGACGTATGTTCTCTTGTTCTCACTGCAAAACAACGCTGGTGATGCTGCGTTGTTGGGCAATAACGTGTTAAAGACTGTGATCCAACTTTCCGGTGCTGGCAACACGTCGGGCAGTTGGACTGCGAGCAGCATGCCGACCCGATATTTGCTGTCAACATGGCAAGCATCGCGTTCAGCAAGTGGGAGGGCACAGGGAATGATTTCATCCTGGTCGACGATCGCTCAGGCCTCTTTCCGGAGAACGCGGAAAAGCTCATCCAACGTTTGTGTGACCGGCATTTCGGCATCGGCAGTGATGGTTTGATCCTGCTGCGCCCCCCGAGAGTGGAAGACGCGGATTACCACATGGAGTTCTTCAACCCAGATGCGAGCCGGAGCTTCTGTGGCAATGGCAGTCGCTGTGCTTTTGCGTTCTGGAATACGCTCACTCAAGGTATCCCCCCAACGTCTCTTCCGGGTCTCCCGCAGGAGAAGTTGAGGGCAGCCACCTTCACAGCTATCGATGGCGAGCATTCGGCGTCCTGGTCCAGTGGGCTGGTGCGGATCGGTATGCGCGATGTGAACGGGGTGGAGCGGATCGATGAGCATACCGACCTCATCCACACGGGTTCGCCGCATCTGGTGTGCTGGGTAGATGATCCGGAGCGGATCGACATCGTGGCGCAAGCGCACAAGCACCGATACGGGCCACGTTTCTTGAAGGAAGGCGTGAATGTCAACTTCATGCGTAGTGCACGCGGAGGTCTGGAGATGCGCACGTACGAACGCG
>JBKJNF010000176.1:0-10504 GCA_046596155.1 Flavobacteriales bacterium
GCGAGAACAGGCAGTTGCGCATCTTTCCCTCAGCAGTGAGGCGCAGGCGATCGCAATCACCGCAGAAGGGCTCGGTCACGGTGCTGATCACGGCGAAGGTGCCTTTCCAGCCCCTCACGCGATAGGCTTTGGCCGTGCTGTGCGCATCGTCGTTCAGCTTCTCGATCGTGTGGACGCTCCCGATATGGCCGAGCATTTCGGCGTAGGTGTACACGCGCTCCCTTCCCCAGTGATTGCCAGCGAAGGGCATGAACTCGATGAAACGGACATGCACATCATGGTCCCGGGTGAATTCCACGAAGCGCAGCAGTTCATCGTCGTTCACCCCGCGCATTACCACCATGTTCACTTTCACGCGCATGCCGTGTTGCAAGGCCAGCAGGATGTTCGCATGCACCTTGTCGAACCCATCGCGCCTGGCGATCTTCTTGAAGCGCTCGGCATCGAAGGTGTCCAGGCTGATGTTAATGTTCCTCAAGCCAGCGGCGATCAGACAGTCGAGGTGCTTATCGAGCGTCATTGCGTTGGTCGTGAGGCCCAATGACACGCCCAGCTGTGCCATGTCCCGAACGATATCGACCGCATCAGGGCGTACGAGCGGTTCACCACCCGTGAGCCGGATCTTCGTGATGCCGTATTTCTCAACGAAGAGCTTCGCGATGCTGGCGATCTCTGCGCGCGTCATCAACTCCTCCCGCTTCAGGAAGTGCTGGTCCTCGGGCATGCAATAAGTGCACCGCAGATCACACTTGTCAACAATGCTGATGCGCAGGCTTCGATGGGTGCGACCATGGCGGTCGTTCAGGTCCTTCATCACGCCTGCAAGTTACCTTCACAGCGCGACCTTGCTCACCTGCCTCATGCCCACGACCGACCGCATCCGCTGCCCCTGGTGCCTCAAGGACGATATCTACAAACGCTACCACGATACCGTTTGGGGTTCGCCGGAATACGACGACCGCAAACTCTTCGCGAAACTGTGCCTGGACGGCGCACAGGCCGGATTGAGCTGGTACACGATACTCATCCGCACCGAGAGCTACGCCAAGGCCTTGGACAATTGGGATGCGGAGAAGATCGCGCGATACACGCCCCAGAAGATCGAAAAGCTCCTCCTCGATCCGGGCGTCATTCGCAACCGGCAGAAGGTGGAGAGCGTGGTAATGAACGCCAAGGCCTACCTGACCATCATGGAAGGTGGCAAGGGAAGCTTCCGCGACTTCCTCTGGAAGCATGTGGACCACAAGACCACCGTGAACCACTGGACGGACTTGACGCAGCTCCCGGCGAAGACCAGTGTAAGCGATGCTATGAGCAAGGACCTGCAGAAAGCCGGGCTCAGCTTCGTGGGCAGCACCATCGTCTATGCCTTCATGCAGGCCTGCGGCTTGGTGGACGACCACTTGGTGAGCTGCTGGCGGCGGACAGGATAGGCGGTACCTTGCACCATGCGCACCCCAGTGGCACCGATCGCGATCACCCGGGTGGAGAATGGGAAAAGCGTTCCTGCCGATGATCTGCTTGTTACGGAGGAACCACTGGAGATCCGCCTCGGCTTCGGACCGGAGCATGACAGAAAGGAGGTACGGCTAAGCGTGACGATGCGTACGCCGGGGAACGATCCAGAGCTTGCTCTCGGTTTCCTCTTCACGGAGGGCATTATCGCGGATCCTGCGCATGTGCTGCGTGTAGCCTACTGCGAGAACGTGAAAGTGGAGGAGCGCGGCAATGTGGTCCGTGCTGAGCTCCATCCTTCCATTGAACTGGATCCCACGAAGTGGCAGCGCAACTTCTATACCAGCAGCAGTTGCGGTGTATGTGGAAAAAGCAGCATCGATGCGGTGCGGACCGAGTGCAAGGTTCCGATGGGCCACGCGATCAAGCTCGATCGCGCGCTGATCACCTCCCTTCCGGCACGCATGCGGAATGCCCAGACCGTCTTCAAACATACCGGCAGCATCCATGCTGCGGCGCTATTCAATGCGCAGGGGGAACTGCAGCTTCTCCGCGAGGATGTGGGGCGGCATAATGCGGTGGACAAGGTGATCGGTGCAGCGTTGACAGGTCAGATCCCCGCCGGCAATTGCATCCTGCTCGTCAGTGGCCGCGCCGGCTTCGAACTGGTGCAAAAGTGCATCATGGCCGGTATTCCCGTGATGGCCTCGGTCGGGGCGCCTTCCTCGCTATCGGTGCAGTTGGCGCGTGAAGGCGATCTGTTGCTCATCGGCTTCCTGCGTGACGAGCGCTTTAATATTTATGCAGGCAATAGCGCGCTGATCACATGAAACGCCCACACGCCCCTCTTAGCGACCGGATCGCCGAGCTCACGCGCGAGCAGGTGTCGATCGTGGTGTATGATGAACGCTGGCCGGGGCTGTATGGGATAGAGGAGGAGCGACTCGTACGCGCACTGCCTCCTGGACTCGTCAAACGTATCGCCCATATCGGTAGTACCGCGGTGCCGGGAATGAGCGCCAAACCCATCATCGACATACAGGTGGAGGTGATCACCCTCGAGCATGTGCAACGCGATGTGGTGCCACTTATGGAGGACATAGGCTACGAGTTCATTTGGCGCCCCACCATCGGCGAAGAGGCCCCGTTCTATGCGTGGTTCATCAAGCGTGATCACGGCGGACACCGCACTCATCATGTGCATATGGTAGAACCGGATCAGGCCTCCACAGATCGTATCCATTTCCGCGACCTGCTTAGGTCCGATCACGAACTGGCAGGCCAGTACGAAGTGCTCAAGCGTGACCTGGCCAGCGCCAATTTAGGCGACCGTGCGGCCTACACGGCGTCAAAAACGCCCTTCATCCGTAACGTGCTCCAAACCCGTCGACCGTGATCACATGAAGGCGTTCCTGCTATCCGCGTTGATCCTGCTTGCCGCATACTCCGCAAGGGCGCAACACAACTTGACCGTCAGCTTCGCCGACAGCACCTACCACATGAAACAGTACTGGTTCGTGCTGTACACACGGGGCGATGCCCCGCCGCTTGACAGTACGATTGCCGAAAACATGCAGCGTGCACAGTTGGCGCATCAAGGCGAGTTGATGAGGCGCGGGTTGGTGCAAATGATGGGGCCCTTCGCTGATGATGGCCTCTGGCGCGGCATTCTGATATTCGACTTGGACAATAGGGAGGAAGTGGAGGGTTACTTGAAACAAGACCCCTTCGTGCGAGGTGGCCAATTGACATACGAAATACACCCGTGGTATGGAGCCGTAGGCACCACACTGAAGTGACTACTCCTTCACAAAGCGCAGTTCGGTGCGCAAACCCGCCTGCTCAATTCGGAGGGAATATACTCCCGGGGCCATGCCCGCCACGGTGAGCGCACGATCGTTAATAGCCTCGTTCCGCTGGCTGATCACAACACGACCCAGTCCATCCGTCACGGTCAATTGGGCGGCATCGTTCGATGGCGCAAGTGCCCGGATGTTCAGTACGGATGTTGCAGGACTTGGGTACAGAACCCAAGGGATCGCGCGGAGCTCGGGTTCCTCCACAAGGGTCACAATGCTCTGTCCACGCAGTATCCAGATGTCCGGATCCAACAGAGCGCTGTCCGCTTGGAATGGCAGGTTGAAGCTGAAGGCCTCCCCGCTGAATGTGTGGTCCACCACCACGGTGGTGTCCATGTTGTTGTTCTTGAATCGGATCGGCACGGGCATCTCAAAGAACGAGGTGCTGGGGTGTGACGGGCTCTGGAACAGGGTGAGGTCCACTTGCCCGTTCCCATCCTGTGCCCACTGCATGGTGTAGGTGGGAAAACCTTCTCCGGTGAACCAATCCGACATGAACTCCGTGAGGTCGAGTCCACTCGTGGCCTCCAGATGTGATACCAGGTCGCTGGTACGTGCGCTGCCATAGGCCAAGGCGGGGTCGTTCAGGTAGTTCGTACAGCCCAGGTAGAACGCACTGTCCCCGCAGACCCACCGCAACATGTGCAGCACCATGGCCCCTTTGCGGTAGGTGAGCCTGGAACTGAAGATGCGGCCGATATCGGTAGTATCCGTGCAGAACACACTTCCACCTGCTTCGCTGGTGATGGCATCCACCGTACCCTGCAGATACGCGTGCCAATACTGAGGCGCGAGATACGCGTAACACAGGCCTTGGAGGTAGGTGGCGAAGCCCTCGTTCAACCAGATGTCATGCCAACTGGCGCAGGTCACCTTATCGCCGAACCACTGGTGGGCCAGCTCATGCGCGCTCAGCTCGTAGCTCCAACCGCCTATCGACGTCATCGTCTGGTGTTCCATGCCGCCTCCCCAGCCGAATTGAGCATGGCCATATTTCTCGTTGGCGAACGGATACAACCCGAATAGCTGGCTGTACAAGGGCATTTGCTGCGCCACATCACCCGCGTTCAACTCGGCCATGGTCGGGTTGTCAGCATAGCTGTAGGTGAGCATCGGGATGGTGCTGGCGCCGATCACAATGTCCTGCTGGAAGACGATGTAGTCGGCCACGGCCATGGATATCAGGTAATAGGCGATGGGGTAACGATGCTTCCAGTGGTAGGTGATGGAACCATTCAATGTGTCCTCCGATACGAGCAGGCCATTACTGCCTACCCGGTATGGAGTAGGAGTGGTGATGTACAGGTCGATGGAATCGATCTTGTCGTTCAGGTCCTGTTTCGTCGGCCACCAATCTTTTGCGCCATACGGTTCGCTCAATGTCCAAAGCGTCGGGGAACCGTTCTCCTGTGTGCCAATGCCGAAGCTGCCGAAACCCGTGGTGCGCGGAATGCCGTGGTAGGTAATGGTGAGCGAATCCATCCCAGCGCTGTCCACGGGTTGTGGCAGTGTAATGGTGAGCGCATCCCCTGTCCCATGCGTCCACACAGCAGGTGCACCATGCCACGAGACGCCATCCACCAGCAGCGTATCGCTCAGGTCCATGACCACCTCGCTCAGTGTTTGTGTGGCGCTGAAGTACAATGCGACCTGTCCGACGATCGCACGTTCAGCGGGATCCACCTGCCAATGGCACTGCACATAGTGCATGTCATAGCCACGCGTAGGAGGACCATCGTTCCGCGAAGTGCCCGCCCAAGCATGCCCCTCCCGCCAAGCCGTTTCATCGATCACTGCGTGGTCGAATTCGAACTGGGCAGGCGCATCCATGCTGAGCAGGAGCGCGAAAGGAAGAAGGTGGCGCATTAGCCCACAAGGTAGCACCTTGCGCAGCGGCTGCGCTGCCAACCCGACCGCCAGGCTCGCGTTCCCGTACCTTGTTCGGGGAAAACAGCAAGCTCCATGGCTCAGTTCGTTACGGTCGCCGTCTTCACCTTGCCCCATGAATATGCGGTGGTGAGGGCCCGCATGGAGTCGGAGGGGATCCTCTGCTTCGCGAAAGATGAATCTACGGTCAGTGCGCACCCATTCTATTCGAACCTGGTCGGCGGGATCAAGTTGCAGGTGCCCTCGGAAGACGTGGAACGTGCGCGTGAAATGTTACTTGAGGCGGGGGTCATTTCCGAGTACCCTCAGGAACCTGTGACCGGCGAAGGGCTGAGAGTGGACGTTGCGAAACTTTTCCGCATGGCGTCCTTTCCAGCCAGTACCATACGTTCGGCCGTGCTTATCATCGTTGTACTGGTCGTGTTCCTCTTCATGCTATTGCGCTGAAGGAACGGGATGGAGCGGAGGTCATCTGCCCTCCGTGCGGTCCGGACAAGGTGAGGCGTCAGCGCAATGCGCAGCGATGGTTCGGCTGGGCATGTTCCTCTCCAGTATTCCCTGGCCTGTTCCAGGACACAGCTATTTTCTACTTGCCGTGCAGCCAGGATCCCACCATTGACCGGCCAATGGACATGTGTCGGCCGGAAAGCTTTAGAGCCACTTCTTTTCCAACACCTCGCGCGCGTGGTAGGTGATGATCAGGTCCGCCCCGGCGCGCGTGAACGCGTGCAGGTTCTCCATCGTCATCGATCGCTCATCGACCAGTCCTGCGGCAGCAGCGGTCTTGACCATGCTGTACTCAGCACTCACGTTGTAGCATGCCAGCGGTAGGTCCGTGCGTTGGCGCAACTGTGCGATGATGTCGAGATAGGCCAGCGAAGGCTTCACCATGAGGATGTCTGCACCTTGCTGCTCATCGAGCAAGGCTTCGCGCATCGCTTCGCGACCATTGCGTGCATCCATTTGATAACTACGGCGATCGCCAAAGCCGGGAGCTGAGCCAGCTGCTTCGCGGAACGGACCGTAATACGCCGACGCGAACTTCACGGCATAGCTCATCAACGCAGTGTTGGTGAAGCCCTTCGCATCCAGTCCCTGGCGCATGGCGCCAATGCGGCCGTCCATCATGTCGCTCGGCGCCACCATATCGGCGCCTGCCGTGGCATGGGCCAACGCCATCTTCACCAACCGCTCCACGCTGGCATCGTTCACTACTTCATGGTCGTGTACCAGGCCGCAATGTCCGTGCGTGGTGTAGGCGCAAAGGCACACATCGGTGATCACATAAAGGTCAGCGCCGAAGGCTTTCTTCAACTCGCATATCGCGGTAGGGACTACGCCGAGCTCACTCCAGGCCGCATCACCTTCCTCGCTCTTGGGTTCCTGCACGCCGAACAAGAGCACCTTGTTCAACCCCAGCTTCAGCCCGACCTCCACATCCTTCAACAGCATATCCACCGTGAAGTGGTTGATCCCCGGCATGGCCACGATGGGATCTTTCCCACCGCTACCTATTTTCACGAAATAGGGGTAGATGAACTGCGCCGCATGCACCCGCGTTTCGGCGATGGCGTCACGGATGATGGCGTTCTTGCGTGTGCGTCGTGGGCGATGGGTGAGTTCCATAGTGGCGCTTATGATCGGGAGGCAATGGTGAAGACCGCATCCAACAGGGCCATTTCGTTGCTCGCCCAAGGAACATGGGCCTTCACGCCTGATAGCTCGCTGATGCGTTGCGCAGTGCTGGTGCCCATGGCCACCACGTGTTTCCACCGGTCCAGCGCGGTGACCGAATGCAAGGCGTCGGCATGGTTCGGACTGGTCACGATCACCACATCGCCGGCCAACGGTCGGGTGAAGTTCACCGGGCGCATCTCGTACACGTGCACGTCCAGTGCATTGTGCTGTGGCATGGCGTTCTGTACCGTACGCAATCCGTTCGCGGTGCAGGGGAACAGCACGCGCAAATGCCCGAAGCGTTCGGCGTAGACCTTGGCGATGGTCGGTGTGTCCGGCCCATCACCTATGAAGACGACTTCGCCGCCGTGTTTGCGGATCTCCGATGCGGTCCCGGATCCCATCGCATCGCAGGGCGACAGCTGGAGGTCGCCGCCGCCTTCAACGAAATAGCGCACAGCATTGCGCGAGGTGAAGAAGAGGCGGTCGTGGTCCGGAATATCCACAAAGGCCACGGCCTTAGGGGTCAGCAGTTCGGCTCCGCTCACGCGAAGGCCATGGGCTGCAAGGACGCGTGCGAGCAATTCGTCGCCGTTCATAACGCGCGTAACGACCACATGCAATGGTGCCAGCGGTGCCTGCAAACTTCGGAGCGCAAGTGCTACGAGCGAATTCGCATCGTTGCTGGCAAGGTGGATCCTGCGTGGCATTTCGTCCCACGCGCGTGCAGCCGATGCCCAGAGATCGATACGATCGCCACGTTTCACCGCGTGCACGCCGAGCGGCACCTGGCAGCCGCCGCGATAGCCGAAGAGCACGGCGCGCTCAAGACCCACGCACAAGGCGGCAAGGTCATCATGCAGGTCTTCCGCAGCCTCATTCGCGCGCGTGTCCGAAGTGCGCGCCTGCACGGCCAATGCTCCTTGGGCGGGTGCCGGCACGAAGAGGCGCGGATCCAGTATGCGCACCTCAAGGTCCGTTAGGTCCAGCCCCAAGCGGTCGATCCCGGCCTTGGCGAGTAGGATCGCGTCGTAGTCGCCGCTGCGGAGTTTCTCCACGCGCGTGGGCACGTTGCCCCGCAGGTCGCGGATGTGCACGTCCGGGCGGAACATGCGCAGCTGCGACTTGCGACGGGCGGATGAGGTGCCCACGATGGCGCCTTGTTTCAGTTCCAATGCGTTGCGGTTGTCCACGGCCTCGCGCCGCATGATCAGCAGCTCTTCACATGCGGCCCGGCCTGCGATGGCGGCGATGTGCAGACCTTCCGGGTCGCGCGTTTCAAGGTCCTTGCAGCTGTGGATGGCCAAATCGATCGTGCCCGCCAGCAGTTCGCTCTCGATCTCCTTCGTGAAGAAGCCCTTGCCCTCCATCTTGTCGAAACCGATGTCCTGGATCTGGTCGCCTTTGGTCTTGATGATGCGTTGCTGGCAATCCTGACCGCGGGCTTTCAGCCGCGCTTCAATGTGGTCGGCCTGCCACAATGCGAGGCGGCTGCCGCGGGTGCCGATCACCAGCGGACGGTCGCTCATGCGTTGTTCGCTGAAGCCATGGGCGAAGGCGTTGGCTGCGCTATGGGTGCATGGGTCGCACGCTGATGCTCCTCCAGGATGATGCGCTTGGCCAGCTTCATGGGCACGCTGATGTATTTGCGCTCCAGATGGTCCAGCACTTTCTCCAACACTGCGCGTGAATGCGCATCGAGCTGTGCGATGTCCTTCGCGAACACCTCGTTCACGGCGCGTTCGCGCAAGGCTTTCACCTCCTCTGGCACGCTGCTCATGGCGCGTTCCACGTGCCGCTCTTTGGCCAAGCCGTGGAATTCACGCACGCCTTCGTCCACGATGGCCATGCACGCCCCGATCTCCTGGTGGCGACCGGCCTTGTTGTCCTCGGCCTGGGCCTGCAGGTCCTCAATGCGGATCAGGTGCGCAGGCACATCGCCCATGCAATCGATATCGATGTCGTGCGGAAGCGCGAGGTCCACCAGCAGACGCGGCTTTTTATCGCCGAGGCTAAGCGCTTGAAAGAGCGTACGGTCCACGATAGCGCTACCGCGACCGATGCCGCTGATGATCACATCGAAGCCTTCATCAAAGGCCACCAACGTATCAAGTGGATACGCTTCGCCACCCACTTCCTTCACCAGCGCTTCCGCTTTGTTGAAGGTGCGGTTGAAGATGTGCAGGTCCTTGAAGCCGTGCTTGCTGAGGTAGCGGCACATGTCCGCGCAGGTCTTACCCGCCCCGATCACCAGGAAGCGTGCGTCCTTCTTCACGCCATGGTCGCGCAATGCGCGGTAGGCGAGGCTCACCACGCTCACCGGACGGCTGGCGATGGCGGTCTCGGTGTAGACGCGTTTCGCCGTGACCACCACTTGCTTCATCAGGACGCGAAGGCGATCGCCCGTAAGGCCGAGCAATTTGCAATGCTGGTACTGGTCCCGGACCTGTGCCAGGATCTCCCGCTCGCCAACGACCAGGCTCTCGAGGGAGGAGGCAACGCTCATCAGGTGGTGAACAGCCTTTGCTCCGGTGTAGAGTTCGGCCGACTGCTCGGCATGGGCCAACGTGGCATCATCCAACTGTGGTCGCCAAGTGCGAATGAGCTCTGCCGCCGTAGGTTGGCGATCGGCGGGTGCGAAGAGCACCAGTTCGGCGCGGTTGCAGGTGGTGAGCACGAAGCACTCCTCCGCCAAGCCGCTGGATATCAGCCGTTGACCCGCCGAGCGCAACTCATCCGCGTCAGCATGGAAACGCCCCACCACCTCCAGCGGAGAGCGCTGATGCGATATGGCGAGGATGTGCAACCGGGCGGTCTCCATGAACTACGGCGCGAAGTTCTCGCCCATCAGGGCCGTCGCAGGTCACGGAACTGTCAGGTGAGCCGGAGCTGACGAAGGTCAGTGATGGACATGGAAAATAGCGCGACGGAGTGGAAGGGACATCTCACGCCTCTTTCTGCAACGCGCGCTTCGGGACCAAGGTCCACACCACCCCACAGGCCACACCGAGCAGGACGAGTATGCTCGCTGTTGGCCAGTGCATCACCTTGAAGAATAAGCCGACTAATGCGAGCGCAAGGCCCGTGAGCAAAAGAGCCGGATAGCGCAGGTCACCGATGCGGGGTAGGTCGATGTGTGTGCGGTCGGAGAGCAAGGTGGCTCCAACGAGCACGACCACGCCATAGAAGGCGATGGTGCCACCAGGCCATTGCAGCACATGCATCAAGGCAGTGACCAAGAGCAGAAGGCCTCCGATCGGGCGGATCACTTCACCTGCTGAAAGCGCCCTGCCGCTCCTCAAGAAGATGAGCGCCACACTACCAGCGATGGTCAGGCAGCCGGCAAGCAGACTGATGTTAGCCCCGGGCCAGTGCATCACTTTGAACAGGAAGCCGACAAGGAGCAAGGCGATACCAACAGATCTGAGGGTGCGCATGGTGAGGTGGTTTTCATCTTCAATGGGGAAGAGGACGATAGGTAACGTGTGTCGAAAAGAACCACGCACACCCCGTTTCAAAGGCCGTACTTCAAGCCAAGGACTTCTTCCCCTTGCTCGCCATCATCCCCTCGATCTCATCCGCCTCCACAGGGATCTCCGCGAACAGATCGATCGGCGCATCGCGCG
>JBKJNF010000244.1:0-8763 GCA_046596155.1 Flavobacteriales bacterium
CTCGAACATCGTCTTGATTAATGGAACGCGAAGTTAGCGCGGTGGAGAGCTTTGCCACAGCGGCATGGAAGCACCGTATCACGTGAGAAGACCCACCGCGGCCTGCTCTCAGGAGCGCTACATCAACTCGCCGCCCCAGTCAGAAGGGTCGGAGTCGGCGATGGTCTGCGTGAAGGTCCAGCTGTGGCCGCCCACGTCTTGCGCGGTGTACTGGCGCTCGCCAAAAGGTTGATCCGCCGGTTCCACAAGAATGCGTGCGCCGTGTTTCACGGCTTGTGCGCGATGCACATCCACATCCGTAACGGGCACCATCACCCCATGGTCGTTGGCTGCTTTGGTGGGCGCATCGGTGGATAGTTGCATTACCACCATGGCGCCCGAACCCACGAGCAATTGGATGCGGTGCTCACCAATGCGCAGGCGCACCCGAAAACCGAACGCCGCGCATAACCAAGCGGCCGCTGCGCGCACATCCGCATAGGCGAGTGTGGGAATGATGGCACCGGGCGGTAGGGAACGGTTCATGGGGGAAAGGTATTGGACACGCCCATTCAGTTGGGCCGTTCGGATCTTCCGCCATACCCTTGGCGCATCCACCTCGCGCGTATATTGTCCCTGTCGGATAGGACTGCGAAGCGGCGCAGGCGCACCTTAGCCATAAAAAACAACCACCATGCTCATACGCTCTACACTCTATCTTCTTAGCGGCTTTCTCCTGTGCATTGCGGCGCAAGCACAGATCTCCGGAGGCCAATACAACACCTGTTTCCTATGCGCTGATAGCACCGTGTATTGTTGGGGTGCGAATACCAATGGGGTCCTAGGGAACAACGATACCAACGTAGACAGTTGGGTACCTGTGCAGGCTATTGGATTGACCAGCGTGAAGGCACTATCGAACGGCAAGGAAAGCCACGTGCTCGCTATTTCAAGTGATGGCTCGGTGTGGGCTTGGGGCACGAACGACTTCGGAGAATTGGGTGATGGCACCACGGTTGACAGCCCGGTACCGATCCAGGCGAGCACAACGGGCAATGCCGTCGCTGTCTCGGCTGGTGGCTTTCACTCCATGGCCTTGATGGACGACAGCACCGTGTGGTGCTGGGGCTACAACGTTTACGGCCAACTGGGTGACGGCACCTCCATAGGTAGCCCCTTGCCTGTACAGGTGGTGGAACTTGACAGCGTGGTGGCGATAGCGGCAGGCTGGGGCTACTCTCTTGCGCTGCGCGCGGATAGCACGGTGTGGGCCTGGGGCCGTGGTATCGAAGGTTCATTGGGCAATGGTGGCAACGCGGATAGTTCTGTGCCCGTGCAAGTCAGCGGTCTCACAGGCATCACAGCGATCGCCGCTTCTCGGGGTCCTTCCATGGCGCTGGCGAGCGATAGCACCGTGTGGTGTTGGGGTGATGGCTCATACGGCCAACTGGGCAATGGCACGACCGTTGGCAGCAACGTGCCCGTTCAGGTCATCGGGCTCACACAGGCCGTGGCCATCAGCGCAGGCTATGTGTTCGCTGCCGCACTGCAGAACGACGGCACCGTGTGGACCTGGGGACGAAATTTCACCGGCGTGCTCGGCAACGGCACCAACTCGGATAGTAACTTACCGGTGCAAGCCTTAGTGCCAACAGGCATTGTGGCTATCTCCAGCGGCCATGAGTATTGTACGGCGATGCGCGACGATGGCACCGCGTGGAGCTGGGGATCCAATCAGTTCGGCCAGCTCGGCGATGGCACCAACCAGGACCGCAACGTCCCGACCGCCGTCAGCGGCCTGTGCGCGGGTGCCACTTCGGGTATCGAGAGCAGTCCGCTTCCCGCCGTATCCATCACCCCGAACCCGGCCAGCACGCGCTTCGTCATCGCGCTGCCGGGTACCACCTTCGATCTTTCCGTGATCGACGCCGCAGGAAGGACCGTGCTTGTGCGCATTGCGATCAACGCACAAGCCGCGGTGGACGTCAGCGCATGGCCAGCTGGCCTCTATGCCGTGCACATCGCTACGCGCAATGGGCAGATCCTGCACACGCGTTTGGTGAAACAGTGAACCACGGACCCTTTGGTTAGGCGTCACATGATGAATGGAACGATGCGCTCATGGATCAGTAAAAAGATGAGATATTAGTACCACAGGAACAAAGTGAACATGAAAACGATCACCACTATCTTTCTAACGTTATGTGCCCTCTGCTTGCCACTCCTCGGCCTAGCACAAGCGGGCCTATTGGATCCCTCGTTCGGTACGGGTGGCATCCAGATCCTGGAGCCAAGCACTTTTCACGATGTGGGTCATGCGGTGATCACCCTTGACGACAACACGCTCCTCGTAGCTGGGTTGACCTACCCGGACGGCGAGGGCACAGGAGCAGCTGGCTTTGTTGGGCATTTGCAGGAGAACGGCAGCGTCGATGTTTCGTTTGGATCCAATTCGGGGTACACGTTCCTTGATGCCGGTGAAGAATCCTACCTCTACGACATCGCCTTGGCCCCTGACGGAAGCATCTATGGATGCGGCACGGCCTATCCCACATTCGCGCAACAGGTGATCCTGCTCGTGCACCTCTTGGCGGACGGGACTCCCGATCCGGCCTTCGGGACAGGAGGTATGATCGTTACGGCCTTAGGCGCCGTCGATGCCGAGGCACAGAGCCTAGTGATCCAGGATGACGGCAAAGTGGTGCTGGCAGGGCGTGCCGGCTTCGGTGACATGACGGATGCGATCCTGCTTCGTTACAAACCGGATGGTGCCTTGGACAATACCTTCGGAAATGCCGGAGTGTTCCGCAGTTCCGCCTATGCCGGCACCGCTGATGAGCTTTGGGCGGTTGACCTTCTGGACGATGGATCGATCGTTGCCGCAGGTGATGCCACGATCAATTTCGTTTATAGATCCATCGTCATGCGGTTGGATCCAGATGGCACATCCACAGCAGGCTTCGGAACCAACGGTGTGATCGAGCCCGATCTGATCGGCATTGAGGATCAGGCATGGGGCATACTCGCCGTTGGCCCAAGGTTCTTTATCACCGGCTATCAGGCAGCCAGCCCGGACGAACGTGATGTGTTCCTTGCGGGCTTCTCGGGGGACGGAACTCCATTGGCCAGCTTTGGAACGGGCGGCGTAGCGACAACGGACGTGAACGTGAATGAGATCGGGTTCGATATCGCCCGGCAGGAAGATGGTAAACTGCTTGTTTGTGGAACCTCTGGCCAATTCGGATCCGGTACGGCGCGCGACTTCTTTTTGGCGCGCTACACGTCTGCCGGGTTGGCGGATGCCACGTTTGGCACAGATGGGGTCGTCATCACCTCGATCGACGTTGATTTCGATGATGCCAATGCCCTGGCCATCCAACCAGATGGCAAGATCGTCGCCGTCGGATCCACAGCTGGTTTCACATCCAACACGAACAACGACCTGGCTCTTGTGCGGTATTTGAGCGATGGTTCCACCGGCATCACGGAGACCACGTACGGACCTGGAAACTTCGGTCTGTTCCCGAACCCTACGATCAATGGCATGGTGAGCCTTTCGTTCAACGGTCCGGCGCCTACGGATGTTGATCTGTTCGACGCGCAAGGCCGCTTGGTGCCCCACCCGCTTACGGTGTTGAAGAATGCTCGTTCCATCGCTCTGGATCTGCATGACGTTAACCCCGGCGCCTATTTTGTCGAAGTCCAACAGAACGGAATCCGCACCTCGCTGCCCTTGATGATTGCTCATTAACGGTATCTGCCTTCCTCGAAAGCCGCCTTGGGAATACTTGGGCGGCTTTCTCTTTTCGACCTCTCAGATCGATCACGTCGGCGCTTAGTCACCGATCACGGGGGTCCAGCACTGTCTTATCCCTCGAGCGGCTCCGTCTTCAGGAGTGAGCGGCGGGACCTTGGCGCTCGTTGATCACCATCCAGAACCGCGGTTCAAAGTGGGACTGGATGGTCTAGAGGGTGGCGATGACCATGCCAAATCAAAGATTGAAAGACGGAGGATGAGGGATCAGCTCATATTGCGGTGTATTGTCGGCAGGGTTACAAAAACATCCGCCGTCCGAGTTGGAGAATGTCCTCTTCCCGCTCGAAGGGGGCGTGCGCTTCATTCGTGGACCATCGACGCGCCGAGCGGTCGCTACCGGGTCTTGTCATTGATCCGCATGTCAATGTGTTAGTCAACGGTAAGGTCGAACGCCCTTCGGTCACATTCGGAGGAACGCGCTAACGAACACGCGCCAACCCCGAAGAAGACTTTCGATGCAAGAACGAGCATGATGAGTGGACGTTTCCGAGCCCCTCAAGATCGCACAGCACCTGCGAGCCGGCACCCTCCAAAGCTGCTCAGCGGATCCTTCCGCCTTGCAACTTCTTCGTCACCAACGGCGGCCGCTTGTCGCGAACGAAGACCCATGTCGCCTCCGTGCTTTCCTCCGGCGCGAACCGATAGCCATTGCCGGCGTACGCCTTGATCTGCTCCGGCTCCAGGATGCGGTGCTGAATGATATGCCGTGCCAATGCCCCACGCTGATGCTTTACATAGGTCTGCAAGGGCTTGTAGCCCCCGGCCACCTTCTCCCTGAACTCCGGCGTGATCACCGTGGCGCCGAGCGTTTTCACGTCCACGGCTTTGAAGTACTCGCTTGAAGCGAGGTTGATCACCGTGCGTGATCCAGCAGCTTCCAGGTCCGCTTGCAAGGTGGCCGTCACCCGTGCGCTCCAGTAGGCGTAAAGGTTCTTCGCTTTACCCAGCCCGAACGGTGTGCCCATCATCAGGCGATAGTCCTGCATAAGGTCGAGCGGCCGCAACACACCGTACAGGCCGGAGAGGATCCGCAGATGATGCTGCGCGAACTGAAGGTCTGTGCTGCTCAGCGTGCGTGCTTCCAAGCCACGATAGACTTCGCCATTGAAGGTGTAGATGGCGGCGCGCGCGTTCTCCACCGTGAAGGGCGTTGTCCAATTCGCATAGCGCTCACGGTTCAGCTCGCCGAGCTTCGGACTCAGGTCCATCAGACCCGAAAGCTTCCGGGCGCTCAGGGTTCTCAATTTGTTCACGAGCGGAATAGCGTGCTCCAACAGCACGGGTTGCGTGGGATCTTTGACCGCAGGTATTTCCTGTGCGAGGTCCTTCGCGGGTGAAAGCAGAATGAGCATCGGCACCAAGGTAGGATGCGTACCATTCTCGAAGGGGCGCCATACCGCACACTTCCGTCCATCGGCTGAAGAGCGCTGTGTGTCGCGTGTGCGTTCGTCAAGCCATAGCTCCAAATGCAGTTGTTCCCGTGCTGCCGTGGATAACGGGTCATACCGCCTATCTGAGCGATGCCCAGGTCGCGCAACTTCGCCATTCAATGCGGCAATTCGTTCTTGTGCTCCTTACGTTCGCCACATGCTTGGCATGTGCAGCGCTGCGAGGGCAGACCTACACCGCGCTCACCTGGAACATCCGCTACGACCGCCCGCAGGACAGCTTGGACCGTTGGGACCGGCGGAAGGAGGCCTTGGCGAATGAGTTGCTCCGGATCAAACCGCAACTCGTGGCCCTGCAGGAGGTCCTCGCGAACCAAGCCGAATACCTCGACGAGCACTGGCCCGGTTACCGGCGCTTCGGAGTGGGGCGTGATGATGGGTTGAAGAGCGGCGAATACAGCCCTGTTTATTACGACACCGCGGTGTTCACGCTTCTTAGTAGCCGTTCCGTGTGGCTCTCGGAAACGCCCGATCGGCCTGGATTTGGCTGGGATGCCAGCTGCAACCGGGTGGCCTCCATTGTCACTTTGCGTGACAAGTCCACAGGAGATAGCCTGTGGGTGGTGGGCACGCACTTTGATCACGAAGGTGGCACTGCACGCATCGAGAGTGCCCGGCTCCTCTATGCGCTATTGGCCCCGGTGATGGCGAGAGGTCGCCGTGTGATCTTCATGGGTGATATGAACGCTGGTCCGTGCTCGAAGCCGATCCGCTACCTGCACAGGCACTTCACGAACGCAAGCCACGGTCAGCGCAGGAAAGGAACCTTCAACCATTTCAAGCTGCGCGATCATTACTTCAAACGTATCGACCATATCTGGCTTTCACCAGGCACCTTCGAGGTGAACTCTTTCGATGTGCCGCACCCGCGTGTGAACGGGCGCCAGATGTCCGATCACTTCCCTGTTGTGGTCACGCTGCGGGTGCTATGAACGCTGGCCTGTACAATTCCGAACGCATCTAGGTCATGGAACGGAATAAACTCCTGCTCGCTCTGCTGCTCTTCGCCTTGGGGATGATCGGTGTGCTAAGCCTGCTCACCGCGAAGATCTCGTTCGACACCCTTCCACCCGTGGCGCGCGAACGCTTCACGGACGATCAGCTGCGTTGGTTGATCCTGGTGAATCCCGCGGTCCTGGTGCTGATCATGGTGATCGTGGGCACCTTGTTGTTCGAAAAAGCGGGACTTTCCGTACCGACGCTGATGGGTGTTGTGCAGCGACGCCCCGTGGGCACCGTGTTCACAGGTCAACTGAAGGCCGGTCTGATCGGCGGTGCCATCGGCGGCGCATTGATGGTGGCTGTAAGCACCGTTTTCAGTGACGCATTGACGACTGAAATGGAGAAGCTCTCGGCGTCGTTCCAGCCTTCGCTGGCCGCGCGATTCCTTTACGGGGGCATCACGGAGGAGCTGCTGCTACGTTTCGGCCTGATGACCTTGGTGCTGTGGCTTGCATTGAAGGCAATGCCCACACGGCGCGCAGCAGCGGCCTGGGTGAGCATCGCGCTATCCACTGGGCTGTTCGCACTAGGCCACATGCCCGCCGTCTACAGTGCCGTGTCCGATCCCAGCGCTTCGCTCTTTGCCTACGTCATGCTCGGCAACAGCATCGGTGGTGTCATCTTCGGTTGGCTCTACTGGAAGAAGGGGCTCGAAGCAGCAATGATCGCCCACATGATGGCACACGTGGTGATGGTGGGCAGTGAGTTGTTCCTTCCGCAGTGAGACGATCCGCCGACGGACTACTCACAGGCACATGTTCTCATGCCCGCATGGTAGCATGTTCACATGCTTCAGGCCACCTGCAACGCCCGCTCCACTTTCTCCTTCAGCAGTGCGTGCTTCACCACCTCGATCATTTCGGTGACGTAGGTGAAGCGCATCCCCTTGGTGTAGCGTGCGTCGATGTCCTCGATGTCCTTGCGGTTGTCGGCGCTGAGGATGATCTCCTTGATGCCCGCGCGTTTTGCTGCCAGGATCTTCTCCTTGATGCCGCCCACGGGCAACACTTTCCCACGCAGGGTGATCTCACCGGTCATGGCCACGGCCTTACGCACTTTCTGCTGCGTGAATGAACTGGCGATGCTGGTGAGCATCGCGATGCCCGCAGATGGTCCGTCCTTGGGCGTGGCACCCTCGGGAACGTGAAGGTGTACGTTCCAGCGCTTGAACACCTCCTGCTCCAAGCCAATGATCTCGCTATGCGCTTTCAGGTATTCCAGCGCGAGCATGGCACTTTCCTTCATCACATCGCCGAGGCTGCCGGTGAGTGTCAGCTTGCCTTCGCCCTTGGTGATGCTGGTCTCCAGAAAGAGGATGTCACCTCCCGTGGGCGTCCAGGCCAGTCCCGTGACCACACCGGCCACGTCGTTGCCCTGGTATTTGTCCCGCGCATGGCTGGGGCCGAAGATGGTGGCCAGTTCGCTTTTCTGGATGGTGACCTCGTGCTTCTGCCGCATCGCGATCTGCTTGGCGCGGTAGCGCACGAGCTTGGCGATCCGTTTGTCCAGTGTACGCACACCGCTCTCGTCGGTGTAATCCTCGATGATGGCTTCCAAAAGGCCCGCGCCGAACTTGATCTGCTTGGCCTTCACGGAGGTCTCCTTCAGTTGCTTGGGGATCAAGTGGCGCTTGGCGATCTCCACCTTTTCCTCCAGTGTGTAACCGTTCACCTCGATGATCTCCATGCGGTCCCGCAGGGCCGGGTGGATCGTGCTGAGGCTGTTGGCCGTGGCCACGAACATCACACGGCTCAGGTCGTAGTCGATGTCCACGAAGTTGTCGTGGAAGGTGCTGTTCTGCTCCGGGTCCAGCACTTCCAGCAAGGCGCTCGCGGGATCGCCATGGGAGTCCTTGCCCACTTTGTCGATCTCGTCCAACACGAAGAGCGGATTGCTGGTGCCGGCCTTCTTCAGGCTCTGGATCACACGACCGGGCATGGCGCCGATGTACGTTTTGCGGTGGCCGCGGATCTCCGCTTCGTCGTGCAATCCACCTAAGCTCACGCGGATGTATTTGCGCCCGAGCGCCTCGGCCATGCTCTTGCCTAAGCTGGTCTTGCCTACGCCGGGAGGCCCGTACAGGCACACGATCGGCGCGCGCATGTCACCCTTCAACTTCAGCACGGCGAGGTGTTCGATGATGCGCTCCTTCACCTTCTCGAGGCCGAAGTGATCGCGCTCCAAGATCTTCTGCGCGTGCTTCAGGTCGAACTTGTCCGTGCTGTAGTCGCCCCAAGGCAACTCCAAGAGCAACTGCACGTAATTGTATTGCACACTGAATTCCGCACCGGCGGGGTTCATGCGCTGCAGTTTGGTGATCTCCTTCTCGAAGACCTCTCCTACTTTGGCGGTCCACTTCTTCTTCTCGGCCCTGAGGCGCATCTCCTCGATCTCCTGCTCAATGGGATTGCCACCCAGTTCGTCCTGGATCGTCTTGATCTGCTGGTGCAGGAAGTACTCGCGTTGTTGGCGATCCACCTCGGTGGGCACCTTGCTCTGGATCTCGTTCTTCATCTC
>JBKJNF010000315.1:0-4830 GCA_046596155.1 Flavobacteriales bacterium
CCTACGCGAACACGTTCGGCGGAAAGGTGGATGACTACGACCTGGTCATGTTGCACCAGTTGCCTTCGGGCTACGCGGCCATCCAACCCGTGTTGAAGCGCATCATCGAGAAGAACATCCCCACGCTCACCGTCATAGGCACCAATACGGACTTCGCGCAGCTCAATGCCTTGTCCGGTGGACTGGAGATCACCGGCGCGCAGCGCACCGTGAATGACGCCCAGGCCGCCATGAACCCGGACTTCGCCCTTTTCACCGTGGATCCAGAGGTGGCCCGGGCCTTTGAGCGCTTTCCGCCACTCCAGGTGCCCATCGGTACGTACGAGTTGGGGCGCGGGGCCACGGCCATGCTGTTCCAGAAGGTAGGCGTTGTGCGCACGCCGTATCCGCTGCTCGCCATACAGCCACAGGGCGAACGCCACAGCGCGATCATCTGCGGTGAAGGACTCTGGCGCTGGAAGCTGGCCGATCAACAGCTGTTCAACTCGCAGGCGCATTTTGATGAGCTCGTGCACAAGCTTGTCGCCTTCCTAGCGCTCAAGCAGGACAAGAGCCGCTTCCGTGTGAGGCATGCGCAGGAGTTCGCGCAGAACGAGCCTGTGCTCATCGACGCGGAACTCTACAACGCGAGCTATGAGCCGGTGAACACGCCCGATGCCGCCATCAACCTGAAGAACGAGGAGGGCCGCGACCTGTCTTACGCCTTCAGCCGCAATGGCACCGGGTACCGGCTGGAAGCGGGCGTGCTGCCGCCGGGGCGGTACACGTATGCCGCGAGCACGACCTTGGATGGAGAACGGCTATCGACGAAAGGGGAGCTCCTGGTGAAACCGATGGTCGCCGAGCAGTTGAGCACGGTGGCCGATCACGCGCTCTTGGCTGCGCTCGCCGCGCGCACTCAAGGCATCATGGTGGCCCCCGCCGATGTGGATCGCATCGCCGAGGCCATTGCCGCCCGGAAGACCATTGTTCCACGTTCCTTCGCGCACGCCAGCTTCAGCGACATCATCGGCTGGCGCTGGTTGTTCTTCGCGTTGCTCGCCTTGCTCACGCTGGAATGGGCGATGCGCAGGCGCAGCGGTACCTATTGATGGTGTGGTATGGAAGGCGAAACATCCCGCCCATCATGGCTGAAACGGCTCTGGCGTGACCCATGGGTGCGCGTGGGGTTCAGCGCCGCCACCCTCATGCTCTTGCTCTTCGTGTGTAGGTTCCCCCTGCTTCGGGCAGCAGGCAACTTCCTTATTACCGACACGCCCACCGTACATGCCGATGTGGCCTACGTGCTCGGTGGTGCTGCGTGGGACCGTGGTCGTGAGGCGGCCCGGCTGTTCAAGGATGGCGTGGTGGACCGTTTCGTATGCACCGGCTCACAGACCCCGGGAGATCTGGAGGCGCTCGGGCTGAACATCACCGAAGGAGGTGTCACCCGCAAGGTGATGATCGATGGTGGCGTCCCAGCCGATCGCATCATCCAATTGGACAAGGGCACCAGCACGATGGAGGAGGCTGGAGCGCTGCTTGAACAGGCCCGGAACGCAGGGGATGATACCGTGCTCATCGTGAGCCATTCGTTCCACCTTCGACGCATCCGCTTTGTCTTCGAGGAACGCTTCCGGGATGCTGGTATCACGGTGTTGCTGCATGGATCACCCAGCGATAGCTTCGAGGAGGAGCGATGGTGGGAAACGGAATCGGGGCTCATGATCGTGTTCAATGAATACGTGAAGCTGCTCTATTACCATCTGAATTACTGACACGAAAAAGCCCGCAGATCATGCGATCCGCGGGCTTTTCGAGGGTTCGATCAGGATCAGCGTACGATGTTCAGCTGGCGCGAGGCGCGTTGGTCACCCATACGGACTTCAACGCTGTAATTGCCAACGGCCAAAGCCCGCAGATCCAGGTTCGTGTTGCTTCCGGCGCTGGCGCTCATGTGCATCAACTCACGGCCCAATGCATCGCGAACGGTCAAGAGGGCAGGGGCATTGCCATTGGGCAGTGCAACCGTGAAACGACCATCACCTGGGTTGGGGAACACGCGCAAGCCGGCGCCCAGACCAAGCTCCTGCACTCCGTTCGCAATGATGCAGAAGGGATTTGTGGACGCGTCCGTGAATGATCCATTCCCGTTCACGAGTTGCGCTCCGAAAGGCCCGAGCACTTCGAAGTCGCCATTGCCATATTGGCAGCAGATGCCATCGCCGTAAGCATCATTCATCGTGAGCACATAACATCCTTCACCGAGGCAGACCTCCGTGCTTTCCACAACGCCTCCATTGCCGTCCGTATATGGCCCACCAGTGAACAGGACCGCGCCGCCTTGCGTCGCCACCTCCCAGGTGGTCTCGGAGCCATAGTCATCCTGGGTGATGTTCACCGTTACCGTGTATCCGGGATCGGCGACCACAAAGCTCCGTGTGCCTGAATTGTTCAACAGGTTCTCATCCGTACCGCCGTTCGGGGAGGAGCAGGATGCATTGAACACGTGTGCACCATTCGCCACGGTGATACTGCCCAAGGTCCGGGTCGCTGTCGCTCCAGGTGCGAGGTTGCCTGTCCACGTGCCATTCGTGGCCGTGCCACCATCTACATTGTAGCTGTACAGAAGGCTGGTGATGGCCGTGGTGCCGTTGTTCTTGAACACCAGCGAAGGACTAATGACCGCGGCACCGCAGTAACTTGCGTCAATGCCTGAGATGCTTTGGAGCGAAGCATCGAGCCCGAGCGGTGAACCGTTCGGGTCATAGCCATCGAGGATGGTGGCGCATGTGCCCAACCAAGTGTTCAGCAGGGGCTTGCTGACATCGAAGCGACCGAAATAATCGTTCACGTTGTTGGCACAGGCGGCTTCTCCGCCGAACAGCTGTCCCACCAGATGGTGGTCCTGGTTCCAAAGACCGCTGCCACTGCTGCCGGGCTCCGTAGTGCCATCATCCCACGCGAGGATGTGCCAGCAGGATGCGCCGCCGAAAGTACCGGCTACCACGGCGTTGTTCTCGAAACTGATCTTTTTAATGTCGCCACTAGGGTGGTGGATACAAGTGACCGAGGTCGGAGTGGTGCCCGTAGCGTCCCAACCCGCATATTTCACATTGTAATTGGCCGGTGGGGTGGTGTTCAATTGGAGCAAGGCCACGTCGGATCCTGCGCTGTTCACCAGTAAGGTCGCACCCGCAACGGTCTGGTTCGTTGGGCCGTTGGTGGTGGGTGTGCAGGTGGGGCTGTCCCAATTGAAACGGAAGCTCCAGGTCGCTACGTTCCCACCTTGCGTGCAGTGGTTGGCGGTCAGGAAATATGGCGTTCCATCGTTCGCGCAATTGTTGATCAATGTTCCCGTGCATAGTCCACTGCCGCCCACGGTGATCATGGCTACTGCATCGATCTCATCGCGCCAGTTATCACCTTCTGGACAGATCACGTTGTTGTTACAGGTGCCGCTGTCGCCCAATCCTTTCATCAGCCCCAGCACATCGCGGTAGGCGTGCGTCACTTGGTTGATGTGCAACTGGCCTTGGCCCTGGACAGAGACCGGTTCGATGTATTCCACGGTCACTACGTCACCGGCCAGTTGGCTAACGCCCATTTCGGTACGTCCGCCTGAGCTGGCTTGTGTGAAGGCTCCCAACCAAGCGTTGTTCGCGTTGTACACGAACACCTGCGCACCTTCCGGCACCACGTATTCGTCGAACACGAAGTTGATGCTTCGCGCACCGGGGCTCTCCATGCTCAGGCGCCAAACGCGTGTTCCATTTGCCATCTCTGTCCATGTGCCGCTGTTCTGGAGGGATAGGTCGGCCGTGTGGTTGAAGCCGAACCGGAAAGGCCCCTTCACGCCAGTACCAGCGCGGGTCGCATCCTCCGTTAGTAAGGCTGCCTCATCCACCGCAGGGAAATGAACAAGAGCAGGCTTCGACCAGCCCAGTTTCTCGGCCTTAATACCGAGGGGTTGGCCCCCGAAGGCGACCTGTGCTTTGAGCGGTAGGCTGCCGACCGCGAGGGTGGCAAAAAGAAGAGCGTAACGGTCCAGGTTCATGGATTGACTGATTGAGCGTTTCGTGCGATAGGGAACGATGGATACAGACTCGTTGTTCAAGCCTTCGGGCAGCAAGTTATTCCGAAGGCGGATCGGTCAGCGGTGGTGTTCAAAACCCACCTGATAGGGATCACAACAATGGCGGTAAGTTGAACAACGCACGCGTTCACCGGCGCACGATAACACGCTGGCTGTTGGGCGTTCTGTCGGTGCTGGTGATGAGCAAGTACATCCCCTCGGCCAGTGGCGGCAAGGTCATGCTGCTGCGGCGAACTCCACGGGCCACATTTCCTGCCAAGACCCTGCGACCGTTCATATCCACCAGTGCCCAACGGAGGTCGGAGGCAAGGGCCACAGGCCAGGAAAGCTCCAGTCGGTCTGACGCCGGGTTGGGCCAGATGGACATCGGGCCACCCGCGCTTACGGTGCTGATCCCCACACCGTCCAAGCAGAACTCGCGCATCTCGCCCTGATCGTACTGGCCATCGCTCATCACGTGCTCTCCGAATGCACTGGTGATCGTGTATTGCCCTTGGCCCTCGCCGCAGCAGATCCCATCGCCAAAAACGTCGTTGATGGTGAAGGTGTAGCAGCCATCTCCGAGGCAGAAGGGCACGTCGATCGGTGTGGTGTTGTTGTTCGCATACGGCCCGCCAGCATACAATACAGTGCCATCCGCGTTGGCCAGATCCCATGTGATGTCCTCTCCGAAGTTGTCCGGTGTTAAAAGCAATGTCACCGCTTCTCCGGGGGAGTTCACCACGAATTCCAGTGTGTCGCTGTCATCGGTCGGG
>JBKJNF010000035.1:0-12222 GCA_046596155.1 Flavobacteriales bacterium
TCGCGGGAGTAGCCGCGGTTCATGCGCTGCAACACGTCGCTGCTGCCGCTCTGCACGGGCAAGTGGATGTACTTGCCGATGTTCGGGTATCGCGCCATGGTGGCCAGCACCTTGTCCGTCATGTCCTTCGGATGGCTCGTGCTGAAGCGCACACGCAGGTCGGGCGAGACCTCCGCGACCAAGGCCAGCAGGTCGGCAAAATCGGTCAGCGGTCCGCTGCCCACTGCCTGCTGTAGGCTGCCTACTGTCTGCTGCTCACTGCCCTCCATCGAACGCGGAGCCCACTTGTAACTATCTACATTCTGCCCCAGCAACGTCACTTCCTTGTATCCCTTGCTCACCAGGTCGCGGCATTCGGCTACGATGCTGCCAGGATCACGGCTGCGTTCACGTCCGCGGGTGAAGGGCACCACGCAGAACGCGCACATGTTGTCGCAACCCCGCATGATGGTCACGAAGGCGGTGACGCCATTGCTCTCCAGCCGCACGGGCTCGATCTCGCCATAGGTCTCCTCGCGGCTCAGCAGCACGTTCACCGCGCGTTGGCCGCCGTTCACCTCATCCAAGAGCGAAGGCAGGCTGCGGTAGGCATCGGGGCCCACTACCAGGTCCACGACCTTCTTGGTCTTCAGCAGGTCCTCCCGCATGCGCTCGGCCATGCAGCCCAGCACGCCGACCTTCAGGTCCGGCTTGGCCTGTTTGTAGGCCTTCATCTCATTGATGCGCTGAAGCACCGTGTACTCGGCCTTTTCGCGGATGCTGCAGGTGTTCAGCAGCACCAGGTCCGCTCCCTCCGGGGTGGTGGTGGTCTCATAGCCGTCGTTGGCCAAGATGCTCGCGACGATCTCACTGTCGCTGTGGTTCATCTGGCAACCGTAGCTTTCTATGTACACCTTCTTGGTCAAGGGGGAATTGAAAGGGCCGCGAAGTTACGAGGCGAACGCGAGTATCTGACAGGTTGGCAGGCAGGGTTCTGGATAGCTTGTAGATCTTCGCCTCACCAGCCAATGGAATGCTTTCGCCATTCACACAGGTCGCTTACGGCAACAGCCTGGTATCTTGATGAATGACTGGCCCCCATGAATGAAGGGAACAATTCTGTGCCATCCCGCACCGCGTGTGAGGAAGTAGAAGATATCAGTTCTGATCCCTAAGCGCTGAATGCTGATTCCGGAATCAGCATGGTAGCGTTCGATGTGAAAAAAAACCTTCCCCGTAGGGGAAGTAAAGGGGGCTGATCCCTGTCGGGGATCAACCGGTCACTTCCTCGCCTTTCATTTGCGCCCTGGACCACCCCGAGCAACAGTGCACTGGAGGTCCTGAACGCAGATCATGGCGAAGAAGAAGTCCTCCGGAACTGGCGACCTGGTGATCGTGGAGTCTCCGGCGAAAGCGAAGACCATCGAGAAATACCTCGGCGCAGGCTACACCGTGCTCAGCAGCTACGGGCATGTGCGCGACCTGCCGGAACGGGACCTCAGCGTGGATGTGGAGAACGGCTTCGAGCCCACCTACATCATCCCCGACGACAAGAAGGACCGCCTGAACAACCTGAAGAAGGAAGCCGACAAGGCGGCCATGGTGTGGCTCGCAACTGATGAAGACCGCGAAGGGGAGGCCATCAGCTGGCACCTGAAGGAAGCGCTGAAGCTGCCCGATGACAAGGTGAAGCGCATCACCTTCAATGAGATCACCAAAACGGCCGTCCTCAAGGCCATCGAGAATCCACGCGAGATCGATATCCACTTGGTGGATGCGCAGCAGGCGCGCCGGGTGCTGGACCGGCTGGTGGGCTACGAACTAAGCCCTATCCTGTGGCGCAAGGTGAAGCCGAGCCTGAGCGCTGGCCGCGTGCAGAGCGTGGCCGTGCGCCTCATTGTAGAGCGCGAACGAGAGATCCTGGGCTTTGCCGAGAAGAGCACGTTCCGCATCAGCGCCCTGTTCACCACCGGCACCAAAGCCACCGTGAAGGCCGAACTGCCCAAGCGCTTCAACACCGAGGCCGAGGCATTGGCCTTTCTCCAAGGCTGTGTGGCTTCGTCGTATACCGTGAACGCGGTGGAGAAGAAGCCCGGTAAACGCACCCCGGCCGCACCCTTCACCACCTCCACACTGCAGCAGGAGGCCAGCCGCAAGCTGGGCTATGGCGTTGACCGCACCATGCGCATCGCGCAGGGGTTGTACGAGCAGGGGCACATCACCTACATGCGTACCGACTCTGTGAACCTGAGTGAGCTGGCCATCGCTGCTGCCACTGCTGCGGTCACCGAACAGTACGGTGCTAAGTACAGCAAGAGCCGCAGATACCAGAGCAAGAGCAAGGGTGCGCAGGAGGCGCACGAGGCCATCCGTCCTACCGATTTTATGGTACGCACCGCCGGGGCCGATCGCGATGCCGAACGCTTGTATGATCTCATTAGCAAACGCACACTGGCCAGTCAGATGGCCGATGCCGAACTGGAGAAGACCGTGGTGAACATCGGCATCAGCGGGCAGGCCGGCGACAACCTGGTTGCTTCCGGTGAAGTGATCCTGTTCGACGGTTTCCTGAAGGTCTACCTCGAAGGGAAGGATGACGAGGAGGGGGAGGAGCAGGAAGGCCTATTGCCCGATATGAAGCAGGGCGAAAAGCTTGCCTTGCAGGAAATGACAGCCACCCAGCGCTATGATCGTGCCGCACCACGCTACACGGAAGCGAGCTTGGTGAAGAAGCTCGAGGAGCTCGGCATCGGCCGCCCGTCCACGTACGCGCCAACGATCAGCACTGTCCAGAAGCGCGGCTACGTGGTGAAGGAGAACCGTGATGGCACGCCGCGTCCGTACCGCGTCCTCATGCTCGTCGATGATGCCATCAGCGACAAGACTGCGAGCGAGACCGTGGGCGCGGAGAAACAGAAGCTGTTCCCCACGGACATCGGCATGGTGGTGAATGACTTCCTGGTGGAGCACTTCCCTACGATCGTGGACCTGAACTTCACAGCGTATGTGGAAGGTGAGTTCGACCAGATCGCCGAAGGCACCATGAACTGGCGCGACATGATCGCGGAGTTCTACAAGCCTTTCCACGCCACCATCGGCAGTGTGAAGGACACCGCGGAACGGGCCACCGGCGCACGTATCCTGGGCCAGGACCCGGTGAGCGGCAAGGACGTGGTGGCGCGCATCGGCCGCTTCGGGCCCATGATCCAGATCGGCAGCGTGGATGATGAGGATAAGCCCAAGTTCGCCAGCCTGCGCAAGGACCAGAGCATCCAGAGCATCACCTACCAGGAGGCGATGGATCTCTTCAAGCTTCCGCGCACGCTCGGTGAGCACGCTGGCGAAGTGGTGTCCGTTGGCGTAGGCCGTTTCGGACCCTTCGTGAAGTTCGGTAGCACCTACGCCAGTCTTACGGCAGAGGACGATCCGTTGAGCATCGACCTGCTACGCGCCGTGGAACTTATCGACCTGAAGAAGGTGGCCAACGCCACACGCGAACTGGGCGAATACCAAGGCGATATGATCGTGTCCGGCCGCGGTCGCTTCGGGCCCTTCGTCAAATACAAGAGCACCTACGCGAACATCCCAAAGACCGAGGAACCCGAAGGTGTTACCCTCGAACGGGCGATCGAGCTGTTGCAAACGAAGCTCAACGCCGCCGCTGCGGCCATGCTCCGCACCTTCGATGGCTCCCCCGTTCAGATCCTCAGCGGTCGCTATGGGCCGTACATCACGGACGGCAAGAAGAACGCCAACCTGCCCAAGGACACCACGACCGAGGCCATTACATTGGAGGCCTGCCTGAAGCTGCTGGAAAAAGCCCCGGCGAAGAAGGCCGGTGCCCGTAAGACCGCGTTCCGCAAAAAGAAGGCGTGATCTTCAGCATGCTTTGCGCGGTATGCGCTGCGAACAGCGCTATGTGAACAGGTCATTGGCTTCTGCCGGGGATCACGCGTTGGGCCATCGGACCTTCGGGCCGCAGTGCGCGGTCGACCATTCGGTTGGCCAACCACCGTGCATCCCCGATCCGTCGACACATGGCCATGGACATCAGCCTGTACTTCCAGCCCTCGCAACGCTTCGGCCAGAACCGCCCCGAATGGTTGGCCCACTCGTTGGGCGACAACACGCTCTTCCACACGCGCAACGGTTTTCCCTCGTTGGAGGGGGCCAACGTGGCCATCCTCGGTATCTGCGATGACCCCGGGCATGCCAAGCCGCGCGGCTGCAGCGCCGCCCCCGATGCTGTGCGGGAGGAACTGTACAAGCTGTATCTGCCGGCCGGAAAAGTGAACGTAGTGGACCTCGGCGATATCCATCCGGGCCACACGGCGCAGGACACGCAGCATGCCTTGGCCGAGAGCATCGCGGAGTTGATCCGCCGAAACATCATCCCCTTCATCCTCGGCGGCGGGCAGGGTCACACCTTCACGCAATACATGGCCTACGAAAAGCTCGAACGTACCGCGAACTTGGTATGTATCGACTCGCGCTTCGACCTAGGAGAACCTGGGCAGGCCCTAGCGGACGGCAGCTACCTGAGCCACATCGTCCTTCGCCAGCCGAACTATCTGTTCAACTACAGCAACCTGGGCTTCCAGACCTATTTGGTCGACCAACCGGGGATCGAGCTCATGGACCGCCTGTATTTCGATGTGCACCGGCTGGGTGAACTGCGCGCCGTGATGGCCGATGCGGAGCCGGTCCTGCGCAATGCAGACACCGTGAGCATTGACATGAGCAGCGTGCGCTGGAGCGATGCGCCCGGCACCACACGTCCTGGCCCGAACGGCTTCCATGGCGAGGAGATCTGCCAATTGATGCGCTACGCCGGCGTCAGCGAGAAGATCACCTCGCTGGGCCTGTACGAACTGGACCCCAGCAGGGACAGCCATGGGGTAACAGCCCAATTGGCCGCACAGATGCTCTGGTGCTTCCTGGATGGCTTCCGCAGCCGCACGAATGATCTGCCTTGGCTGGATCGCAAGCGGTTCACCCGGTTCCGCGTGCCCATCAAGGACCACGCCCAGGAATTGGTATTTTACAAGAGCACGGTCAGCGACCGGTGGTGGATGGATGTGCCCTACCGAGCGGAGCAGGAGGCGCGGTTTGAGCGCCACCACCTAGTTCCCTGCGCCTACAGCGATTACCAAATGGCCTGCAAGGAAGAGGTTCCGGACCGCTGGTGGCGCACCTTCCAGAAGCTGGCCTAGGAGGTCGGCCGGTGGGATCCCCATACATGGGCAGTTGTTGAAACGATCCAGGGGATCTCCTTTTTGCTACTTTGGCGGCGGATCTGGATTTCCTCCCATGGGGGGAGGTGTCTCCCGACCCGGCCAAAAAGAACGAACAACAGCATGAGGGGGATACTCACAGCAGTGGTCTGCGTGGTGATGGCGAGCGCATCGTTCGCCCAGCAGGATCCGCAGTACACGCAGTACATGTTCGACCGTCTATCGGTGAATCCGGGCGTTGCCGGCACCAACGGGAACATCTGTTTTGGCGCCTTGCTGCGACAGCAATGGTCAGGCTTTGACGGCGCTCCAAAGACGGGTCTTATCAATGTACACGGACCGATCAACAGCCTCAACAGCGGGGTTGGCCTTTCCGTCTACTTCGATAAGTTGGGCCAAGAGAAGACCACCGCTGCCCGGTTGCATTATGCCTATCACTTCAAGCCAGGAGGTGGTGTTGGTACGCTCGGAGTAGGTATTTACGCAGGAATGACCAGTCGTAGCTTGGGCAATGCCTGGATCTCGGTGGACCCCGTGACCGCGGATGATGCCATTCCTGATAACGGGTCAAGTGCATCAGGTTTCGATATGGGTGCAGGCATCTACTACACCACCCCCCGCTTTTGGGCCGGCATCAGCAGTACCCAACTGCCCCAGACCGAATTGAAAGAGGTCAGCATCCAGAACGTGCGTCACTATTACCTGCAGGCCGGTTACGACTGGCAAATGAAGAACCCCAAGCTGTCGCTGATGCCCAGCACCCTGATCAAAAGCGACGGGACTTCCACCCAGTTCGACCTGACCGTACTGGCCATGTACAATAAGATGATCTGGCTGGGTGTGGGTTACCGAACGGAGGATGCCATTGCGCCGATCATCGGTTACCAGTATCAGTTCCCAAAGGGTACCAGCATGCTGAAGATCGGTTACAGCTACGACGTCACCACGTCCGAATTGAAGAATTACAGCAGCGGTAGCCATGAGATCATGCTCAACTACTGTTTCAAGATCGTCAAGCCGAAAGTGATCGAGATCTACGGTCACCCACGCTTCTTGTAGTCCGGAGGTAACAAAAGGAACCAAACGCCGTTCAATGTCTAGCCTGACGAGTTCGTTTTCTCGAACGCATAAGGCCAGGACCCTGCAAGGACCTGAGACAGAACGGCCAAAAAGGAAGACCATGTATCTACGTCCGATAGGGTACCTAATTGCCATTGGCTTGCTCGCGAGCTGTGGTCAAGGCGGGCAGGGGCAACTAGTAGGTGCCCAGAATCGCCCGGGTTACTACCAAGTGGATCCTTACGGGATGAACTACATCCCCATGGGCGCCTATGTCATGGGCCCAAGCGATCAGGACGCTCCTTATGCCCAGGTGGCGAAGTCCAAAACGGTCTCCGTGCAGGCCTTCTATATGGACCAGACCGAGATCAGCAACAACGAGTACCGCCAGTTCGTGGAATATGTGCAGGACTCCATCACCAAGCGCTTGCTGGGTGATGCGGACATCGGCGAGCATGTGATCACAGAAGATGAATTCGGTGAGGAGATCGATCCACCGATCATCAACTGGCAATCGAAGATCGACTATAGCGATGATGAAGTGCGTGAGGCCTTGGCCGATATGTACTATCAAAGCAGCGAGCAGTTCTATCGCCGGCAAGAGATCGATACCAGGAAGCTTCTGTTCGAATACTATTGGATCGACCTGAAGGAGGCGGCCCGCAAACCCGGACGCGATCTGGACCTGAACAATGGTGGGTACACCAACAGCAAAGGACAGAATTTCTCGATCATGGGCCACAGCGATCGCTCGAAGTTCATCATCAAGGAGGTCATCAACGTGTTCCCTGATACGCTGACCTGGGTGCATGATTTCACCTACGCGTACAATGAGCCGATGACGAAGAATTACTTCTGGCATCCCGCTTACGACGATTATCCGGTGGTGGGTATCTCCTGGCAACAGGCGAACGCCTTCAACGTATGGCGTTCTCAGAACATGATGAACGCATACCTCCATAGCGATGGGGAGCCGTTCATCAACGATTTCCGACTGCCAACGGAAGCTGAATGGGAGTACGCTGCCCGCGGTGGTCTCGACCTATCGCCATTCCCTTGGGGCGGTCCATATATCCGTAACCGTCAGGGCTGCTTCTTGGGCAACTTCAAGCCGTTGCATGGCAATTACACCGACGATGGCGGTTTCCACACGGTGCCTGTGGACAGCTATAGCGCAAATGACTACGGCTTATACAACATGGCCGGCAACGTGGCGGAATGGACGAGTACTGCGTTCGATGAGAGCGTTTATGATTTCGATCACGACATGAACCCCGAGTTCAGCTACGATGCATTGGCCAACGATGCACCTTCGCTGAAGCGCAAGGTGATCCGCGGTGGATCGTTCAAGGATGTGGGTCTTTACTTGCAGACCGGAACCCGTTGTTTTGAGTACCAGGACACGGCCAAGTGTTACATCGGCTTCCGTTCGGTACTCACGTACCTTGGCCGCGGCAAGGCCGTCAACGCGGAAGATCTTTAGTCATCATCGAACATTCGCCCGTTACCTGAACGGTATATGGGCATTGCAGTAATAGAACACTCTTCACAGTCACCCCCAAACGAACGGAGAACAGATGAAACCTGGCAGCAAAGCGTGGAAGAACTTCATGGCCAAACTCTACGGACTCGGCGCAGCCGTCGTGATCGTGGGTGCTCTTTTCAAGATCCAGCACTGGCCCTTGGCGGGCTTCTTCTTGGTGGTGGGTCTTAGTACCGAGGCCATCATCTTCATCTTCTCCGCTTTCGAGCCTCCCCACGAAGAACCCGATTGGAGCCTTGTTTATCCGGAGTTGGCCACAGGCGAGCGTGCTGAGGGTGATGATTTCAAGAAGGACGATCAGCGTTCGATCACCGAGCAGCTCGATGACATGTTGGAGGGTGCCAAGATCGAGCCCGAGCTCATTGCCAGTCTGGGTGACGGCATGCGCAGCTTGAGCGATCAGGCCAAGAAGATGGGCGAGATCACGGGCGCCGCGTCGGCCACGAACGATTACGCCAACAGCCTCAAGGGTGCTTCTGAGAAAGTAACGGCGCTGGGCGATAGCTATGCGAAGGCTAGTGAAAGCTTGGTGGGTCTCACGAACAATGTGGAGGCCGGACGCAGTGCGGGCGAGAGTCTCAACAAGATGAGCCAGAACCTCACCGCGCTTAACGAGATGTACGAAATGCAACTGCGCAGCAGCCGCGAGAAGCTAGAGGCTGCCAACCAGATGTTCGAAGGCATGGGCGAAATGCTCACTCATCTGCGCAATAGCGTGGACGACACCAAGCGTTACAAGGAGAACATCTCCGTGCTCAGCGACAACCTCGGCAAGCTCAACACGGTGTACGGCAACATGCTTGCCGCTATGACCGTGCGCTCCTGATCATACCGGTCCGACCGAACCACAACCCCTACCTAACCACATAGAACCCCATGGCCGGTGGTAATCTGTCCCCGAGGCAGAAGATGATCAACATGATGTACTTGGTACTGACAGCGCTGCTCGCGCTGAACGTATCCAAGGAGATCTTGGACAGTTTCGTTACCGTTAATAACGGTCTCGAGACCACGAAGGGTACGCTAAAGGAAAAGGTGGACGGCACGTACAAGCAGTTCGCACAATACGCAAGCGAGAACAAGGAGAAGTACGGTGCGAGCTATGCGCAGGCGGCGGAGCTACAAAAAATGGCCTCGGAGGTGATCAAAGAGATCGATGGCATCAAGGCCGAGATCATGATCGCCACGGATAACCTCAAGATGGAGAAGGTCTACACGGGCAACGATACCATCCTGAATTTGAAGTTCATCTCGGCGAAGGACAATCAGGAGGCCATCACCCACGTGATGATCGGTTCCGATGAGACCAAGCCGAAGTCCGGTGAGCATTCCGCTGTTGACCTGCGGGTGAAGTTGGAGGCCTTCCGGGACAAGATCAAGGCGATCGCCAACAAGGAGCCGAAGAATCCAACGCTCGCCGCGAACATGGACAAGATGTTCAACTTCGAGGATGAGAAAGAGGCAGGCACCACCGGTGCAACGGTCTCGTGGGAAGTGAAGAACTTTTTCCACGTCCCCATGGCTGCGGGTATCACTATTCTAAGCAAGCTGCAGACCGACGTGCGCAACGCCGAGAACGAAGTGGCTAACCACCTCTTGGGTAGCGTGGAGCAGAAGAGCTTTAAGTTCAACACGCTTGCGGCGATCGTGAAACCACAAAGCAGCTACGTTACGGTCGGCAGCAAATACAGCGCGGAGATCTTCCTCGGCGCTTACGACAACCAGAACATTCCGGAGGTTTACATCTGCGGTCCCGGTGCCAAGGTGGACACGGTGTCGAAGCCCGCGAAGATCATAGGCGAGGCCGTCAAGTTGCCGATGAACGGTGCGAAGGCCCTGCTGGAGCAAACGGCAGGTGGTGCAGGTCTGCGCACAGTCAGCGGTATCATCAAGTTCAAGCCGGTAGGTGGTGATGAGCAGGTCCAACCCTTCGAGACCGAATACGAAGTGGCGGCCCCCAATCTGGTCGTAAGCCCCACCAAGATGAACGTGTTCTATCGCGGTGTGGACAATCCAGTGGAGATCAGTGTTGCTGGTTACAGCGCCAAGGACATTTCACCGAGCATGTCGAACGGCTCGCTGTCGAAGGCCGCACAGGGCTATGTCATCAAACCAGGCAAGGAGCCCAAGGCCTCGGTGAACGTAACGGTGACCAACCCGGATGGTTCGAAGAAGAGCCTGCCTGGTGTGGAGTTCCGTGTGAAGAACGTACCTGATCCCAAGCCCTACTTCGGTGGTAAGAGCCTCGCCGACCAGACCATCAAGAAGACCGAATTGACCGCTGCGGCCGGTGTTATCGCCAAAATGGTCGACTTCGAATTCGACCTGAAGTTCGAGGTGATCGAATACCAGGTTTCGGCGAACCTGTCCGGCAACTTCATTACAGAGACCGTGAAGGGTGCCGCTGTGAATGGCACCGTTCAGCAGATGTTCGGTAAGGTGAAGACCGGTCAAAAGGTCTTCATCGAGAACATCAAGGCCCGCGGCCCCGATGGCAGTACACGCGCCATTGGTACACTGTCACTCAAAGTGATCTGATCACGCACCAACAACCAACCAACATGGGTGTTCGTCGTTCCCTCCTACTTCTGGCCTTGGTGGCATTGTGCTTCGGCGCAGCTCTGCCCAGCATCGCACAGACCGTGCTGGATGGTGCCTACATCAAGGAGCACACCAAGACCCAGCGCGTGGTTCCCTATCCATACATACGCGAGGCGGACGTGATGTGGTACAAGCGGGTGTGGCGCGACATCGATCTGACTGAGAAGATCAACCACCCATTGTATTACCCGACCGACCCGATCAACGACCGCAAGAGCTTATTCGATGTGATCAAGCAGGGCCTGCTGGTGGATGGTTCGATCACGGCCTACGATGCTGGCGTGGATGGTTGGGAGGATGAGTTCTTGAAAATGCTGCTCACCTCCGATATCAAGGAAAAGCTCATCCGCAAGGACACCACGTACACGGAGAACTTGGAGACGGGTGAATTGGAGCCGAAATACCAGGAGGTGGAAACCAAGAGCGAGGACATTCGCCGCTATCGTCTAAAGGAGGACTGGATATTCGACAAGCAGCGGTCCACCATGGACATCCGCATCATTGGTCTGGCGCCTTTGAAGGCGAACCGAGGCGACGATGGTGAGATCCGCGGATATCAGCCCTTGTTCTGGTTGTACTTCCCCGAGCTGCGCTACGTGCTGGTGAATTGGGAGGTATTCAATCGCGAGAACGATGCCGAGCGCCGCTCCTTTGACCATGTGTTCTGGACGCGCCAGTTCAACAGCACCATCATCAAGAGCAGTAACGTCTATAACCGCAACCTGCCCGAGTTCAAGACAGGCATCAATGGTGTGCTCGAAAGCGAGGCCATCAAGGAAGAACTCTTTGAGTTCGAGCACGATCTCTGGAACTTCTGACCCCATCGATACCCATGTAGTTTCGAAGCCCTCCGACAAGTTCGGGGGGCTTCTTCTTTTCGGCCTGCTGAACATGTTCAGAAGCGGCGCAACGCGACTTCCCTAGGTGTGGAAGTGCCCAGCCCCTGGTTCGACTACCTTCGCGGCCCGAAAATGATCAACGTCAGCAACCTCACCCTGCATTTCGGCGAACGCCCCATGTTCGACGAGATCTCCTTCTTCATCGGGAAGGACGAGCGCATCGGCCTGGTGGGTCGCAATGGCGCAGGCAAGAGTACGCTGTTGAAAATGCTCGCCGGTGAGGACAAGCCGGACAGTGGCAGCATCGACAAGCCTCGTGACCTCACGGTGGGCTACTTACCCCAGACGATGAAGCATGACCTGGCCCTTACGCCGAGGCAGGTGGCGGGCAGTGCCTTCGCGGAGGCGGAGCGCTTGAATGAGCGCCTCGTGGTGATCGAGCAGGAGCTGAACGCTTCGCTGGACGATGAGGCGAAGATGATGGCCTTAGCCGAGGAACTGGCCCATGCCCATGAGCGTCTGAACCACATCGGTGCCGGCGATCACGATAAGCAGGTGGAAGAAACACTGCGCGGGATCGGATTCGTGCCGGAGGACATGGATCGCCCGATGAGTGAACTGAGCGGCGGCTGGCGCATGCGTGCGGAGTTGTCACGGATCCTCCTGATGAGTCCGGATCTGCTGTTGTTGGACGAGCCCACCAACCACCTTGATCTACCCGCGATCCAATGGTTGGAGGACCTCTTGATGACGTATCCGGCGGCCCTAGTGCTCATCAGCCACGACAAGACCTTTCTGGACCGACTGACCAAACGCACCATTGAAGTGGGCGGCGGTCGACTGATCGATCGCAAGGTTCCATGGACGCAGTTCGTTGAATTGCGCAAAGAGGAGATCGCGCGCCAGCAGAAGGCAGCCGAGGAGCAACAGCGATACATCGAACACACCCAGGAACTGATCAACAAGT
>JBKJNF010000058.1:0-4206 GCA_046596155.1 Flavobacteriales bacterium
GTGCCGGAAGAAGCGGCTGATCCGTGGATGACGGTAGTGAAGGTAAAGCTCGATGGGCCGGTGAGGCTGTATCAGGGAGAGGGTGGATTCTGAGGTACACCGCAGAGCGTGCCGAGGACGCGGGAATGCGAATTGTCCGCAGCTGGCGCAGATGATGCAGATTACGCAGATGCGCCTGGGACGCTGTGTTCAACTTTTCTCCCTCAGGGTCTCCGAAATACGCTGTGCATTCAAGAAAGCTACGGGGCCCAGAGGTTTCGTTGTTCCTCAGGGTCCACTGCGTGAGACCCTGAGGGAGAATAGTTCACGAGTCGATCAAACGATTTTGTCCGCTCGACGACGAATGCGGATGATCCTGATACCACGAGTACCAACTAGGTCTTCCTTGGTAACATGAATGACCACGCGACAGTCTGTGATGGTGGTCTTCGGGCCATTCGGATTGCCAAGTATCACAGGTTTGCCAATGAGCTTGTCTGATCGGCAGCCCAGGTCGATGTCTCCGACACACGCACTGTCCAGGTAGATGTAATTGTACACGTCATCTCTGCGCCGGGTATCGCACGCTTCGACTTCCAATTGTGCAATGAGGCGACCACTTTCCGCGAATTCTGACTCTCGATTCGTAACCAACCAATCACCAAAAGGCTTGTAGTAGATCGCCTCCCCGTTCACCTTCAACCACTCCCCCACTTCCTTCAAACGCACATAGGCCGCTGAGTCCAATTGCCCATCCGGCCCCGGTGCAACATTCAACAGAAGGCTGCCACCGCGTGAGACCACGGTCACGAGCGTGCGGATGATCTCATCGGTGCTCTTGTACTGTTCGTTCGGCACCCAACTCCAACTCGTGCCCATGGGCATGCACGTTTCCCATGGGACGCCGGGATCGGTCTCCGGAACATGGCCTTCGGGCGTGATGTAGTTCTCGTACGCGCCACCCACGGTGCGGTCCACCACGAGCAAGCCGGGTTGGTGTGTGCGCGCCATTGAAGCGATGCGCGGCATGTCGATGTCCTGCTCGATGGTGATGGCTTTCTGCCAACTTACGCTCGTATCGATGCTGCTGAAGGGCCGGACCCAGCCGCCGTCGAGCCAGAGGATGTCCACCTTGCCATAGTCGCTCATCAACTCTTCGATCTGCGTGTATGTGTGGTCCTTGAAGGCCTGCCATCGCTCCGGATATTTCGTAGTGAGGTAGTTCACGCTGCGGTCCTTGGGCGGGAAGTTGCGCCACCAATAATCGTCGCTGTGCCAGTCGGGCTTGCTGAAGTAGGCGCCGGTCCACAGGCCCTCGGAACGGAACGCATCGAAGATCTCCTTCGTCACGTTCGCGCGCACATCACCATGGAAGGGACAGTTCGGTGACGTGATGCGGTAGTCGGTCGTCTTGGTATCGAACATGCAGAAGCCGTCGTGGTGCTTGGTGGTGAAGACCATGTACCTCATGCCGGCGGCCTTCGCGGCCTTCGCCCATTTGCTCGGATCGAACTTCACCGGGTTGAAGGTGGTCTGCAACGCTTCGTAGTTCTTCACGTACTCGGTGTATGTGGCACCATGCGACGAGTCGCGACGGCACCAACCTTCATCCTCCGGGCAGATGCTCCAGCTCTCCACTACGCCCCACTGGCTGTAGGTACCCCAATGCATCAGCAAGCCGAACTTGAGGTCCTGCCATTGCGCAAGCTTCTCCTTCACCAGTGCATCTGATGGCGCGATGTAGGGTGCTTGAGCCAGTGATGTCGACGTGAACAACGCAGCAGCCGCGAGCCATGAGCTTCGAGCCGCTCGCCGCACCAAGCTCGTGGCTCGAGGCTCAAAGCTCATAGCGCACTCAGTACTCATCCGTGAAACAGAACGCCGGTTTGCGCGTCTGCCAGCGGCCCCTCGTGAAATCCGGTATGTCCTGCACTTGACCGCCTTCCGCAATGCTCTTCTCGCTCAACGGTGTGATGCTGTACCAGGTGGCCATGTCGTAAACATCCAGCGGGAAGGGCTGCTTCCGTTTGACGCACTCGATAAAGGCATGATCCACGAAGAAGTCCATGCCTCCATGACCTGCGGTCTTCGCCTCCTCGCTCCGGCGTTTCCAGATAGGGTGATCGAACTCCTCGAGCCACTTCTGGCTATTCTCCCAGCGGTGCTTCTTCTCCTGTCGCTTTTCGAAGTACACCATGCCCTGGTCATTGTCGCCCCACCCAGTGTCCTGCCACAAGCCCTCGGTGCCCTGCACACGAAAACCCAGGTTGTACGGGCGCTGCAATGTGGTGTCGTGCGTCAGCAGGATCGTTTCCCCATTGGCGCACTGGAGCTGCGTGTTCACGATGTCGCCCTGCCTGAACAGCACGTTCGCGTTGGGATGCGCGGCCCCACCCTGCGGATGTTCCACGATGTACTTGTGCGCACCACGCGCCTTCGAGGCGATCGACGAAAGTCGCGTGAGGCGGTTGCCACGGTTCACATCCAGCATCACTGCCACCGGGCCCAGGCCGTGTGTTGGGTACAATTCGCCATTGCGATCGATATAGTGCTGTGTGCGCCATTTCGCTTCGCTCCATCCCTTCGCGCCGAACTCCACACCATCATCATAGCCATCGGGTTTACCACTGTTGAACAACACACCCCGGAGGTCATGCTCGTAGCCACCCTGCGCATGGACCAGCTCTCCGAACATGCCCAGTCGCACCATGTTCAGTACCGCCATCACATCGCGACGATAGCAGACGTTCTCCATCATCATCAAGGGCACGCCGGTCTGCTCGCTTACGCGTACGATCTCCCAGCACTCCTCCACGCTCCTGGCCCCGCACACTTCCAACCCCACACTTTTGCCCGCCTTCAGCGCAGCGATGCCCTGGGTCACATGGAACTCCCAAGGTGATGCGATCAGCACGGCATCCACATCATCGCGCTGCAGCAGGTAGCGATAGTCCTCCGGCCCGTTGCCGTAGACGGACGCCTCATTGCGGCCCACATCAGTGAGGAGCTTCTGCGCGAGCTCCACCATGGCCGGGTCGGGGTCGGCAATGGCAGTGATGGAGACATCGCCCCGCTTCATGAACTCGGCCATATGCGACTGTCCGCGCAGTCCGGCGCCGATGATGCCCACGCGCACGGTGGTGGACTGCTCCGGCGCAAAGGCCTTCAGGTAGTTCGGGAGGAAGAGGAGGCCGGCAGACGCAAGCCCGGCCTGGCGAAGGAAGTGTCGACGCTCGTGGTACATGTAGAACAGGGATCCGCTGGACGGGATCACAGCGTGAAGATGGTGCAGGGCAGGCTACCTGCAATGCGCGGCCATCAGGGCGCCACCTCGATCAGCCCGCAGCCCAGGACGCACACCACTCCGAGCATTGCGCCTGCGTACACCTGTGCTGGTGTGTGGTCGCTGATCAGCAGGCGGGCCGAGGCCAGCGCACCCGTCAGTAACAAGAGAATGGCGATCAGCGGCACAACCGGTGCTCCGTGTAGGACCTGTATGGCCATGATGGCCCCCAGCACACCACCGATGCCCACCATGTGCGCGCTGATCTTCCAGCGGAAGGTGATCAACAGCGTGATCAAAAGGGCGAGTGATCCGCCGAAGAACAGCGACAGCAGTTCCGGATGGTTGGGTGTGCGACGCAGCAGCCAGTACCCCATGCCGTAGTAGATCAAGCTGAGCATATACGCGGGGATCCGCTCCTGCCGCAAGGGCATGGTGAGGTCGCTGATCATACCGCTGCGCTTCATCAGCAAGGCGCTCGTGAGCGGGAAGATGCCCGTCATGATGAACACCATGCCCACGATGATCACCGGGCCGAGCGGTGCGAAGTTGAACGATAGGTGCGCGTCGAACGCGAAGCACAAGGCCACCAATGCCGCAGGCATCCACAGCGGGTGCAGCAATACGGACAGGACCTTCGCCAAGGTGTGCATCCGGTCCGCCTCCGCTAGAGCTCCTTACGCAACCGGGCCACCGGGATATTCAGTTGCTCGCGGTATTTCGCAACTGTTCGGCGCGCAATGTTGTAGCTCTTGCTCTTCAGCAGGTCGGTGAGCTCCTCATCCGTCAACGGGTCGCGCTTGCTCTCCGCCTCGATCGCGTCCTGCAGGATCTTCTTCACCTCCCGCGTGCTCACCTCCTCGCCTTCTGCCGTGGTGAGGCTTTCGCTGAAGAAATACTTCAGCAGGTAGGTGCCGAAGTTGGTCTGCACGTACTTGCTGTTC
>JBKJNF010000101.1:0-2864 GCA_046596155.1 Flavobacteriales bacterium
TTCAGGCTCTGCTGGCGGAACCAGTTACCGGCGAAGATGAAGGTGCCCAGGAACAACACCACGCGGAACCAGAAAAAGGGTGCGTTCAAATAGGCGCTCTTGCCTGCGATGATCGGGTCGTAATGGGCCGCATCAGCGGGATCGTACAGGCGGGCATCCATCCAATGCCAGATGGTGTTCAGGTGGAACTGACCCGCCAGCAGGCAGATCACCACCACGGCGCCGCCGATCCACATGTAGCCGGTGAAGATGCCCTCATACACGCGCCGCACCAACACGCTCCAACTGCTTTCCGTGGCGAACTGGAGGGCATAGAAGAACAAGGCTCCCAAGGTGATCCCCAGGAAGAAGAAGCCGTTGATGAAAAGCGCTGCCCAGAAGTTCTGGCCGGCACTTTCGGCGGTGTTTTCATGTCCCTTCAGGCTGAACCAGCCGAATGCGGCCAGTATCAGGCCGAGCGCCATGAGCATCATGCTCAGAGTACGGGCCCGGGGGCTGAGAGTGAAGTTCATCGCTGCTGCTCGTTATCTGTTCACTTGTTGGCCGTTCCGGTCGTTGCCATGGCCGATGTTGTGGTCTTGCTGCTGTCCGCAGCCGCACTTTCACCGGGCATCTTGCCCCCTGCCTGCAGGTATTTCACATACTGGATCACCGTCCAACGCTCCTCCTTGTTCAATTGGCCGGCATGGCTTCCCATGGCCACGTTCTTTCCGTAAACAAGCGAGTGGAACATCTTCCCTTCCGGAAGCGCACTCAATTGGCTGCCGTTATATGCGGGGGGCTGGGGGTAGTTGCCTTCGGTCACCACTTTACCATCACCCTGGCCCGTGGCACCGTGGCAGTGCAGGCAGAACTTGGTGAAGAGCACCTTGCCATCCTCCACGCTCTCCTTCGTCATGGCTAGGGGGCTGTGAAGCTCCAGTCCAGCGCGCTCGTAATCCTCCGGTGTGTTAGCGTAGGGATACGGGAAGTTGTACATGGCCTTCGCCGGGTCAGAGGACCACGCGATCGTACCCTCCGGTGAAAGACGTGCGCTCTGCGTATTGCGCTCGGCCATCACGGTCTTCTCGTCGAAGTAATAAGGGTCCTGTCCGTAGTCCACATAGGCCTCAACAGAAGGACTGCGGTACATATCGGGCATGTACTCAATGCCGGGACTGTCCTTTTCGCCACCGCAGGAAGCCAGGAGAACGGTGCCGAGAAGCGCGGGTAAGATGATGTGCTTCATGGGGCTCAGCATTGGCGCTCGTTGATCTCGAATACTGCGGTTTCGCGCAACATACCGGTGATCGCATCGGCGCTGTGGGCCTGATTGTCCGCCGTGCGCAGTTCGATGATGAACTTGTCATCGGTGCTGCGCGGATCGGGGTTGCGGGCCGGCATGCCGGGCAGCGTTTTGTTGCGGATCAGGTAGGTGATCGCCATGCCGTGCGCGGCACACAGTACCGTGAACTCGAAGGTCACCGGGATGAAGGCCGGCAGGTTGTGGTACAAGGTCCAGTTCGGCTTGCCCCCGATGTTCATCGGCCAGTCGTGGATCATCATGTACCACATGCCCAACAGTGCCAAACTAGTGCCTGTGATGCCGAACATAAAGGAGGCAATGGCGATGCGCGTGCGCTTGAGCCCGATGATCGGGTCCAAGCCGTGGATCGGGAAGGGACTGAACACATCCTTCACCGTGACGCCAGCCGTGATCAGCTTGCGCGCAGCACTTTTCAACTGCTCGGGGTCCTCGTAGACCGCGTATATGATCTTTTCCGCCATCGCTTAGTGGTGGTGATGGTTGGCCTGTTCATTCTTATAGCTCTCGCCGCTCACCTTCAGTATGCTCTTGAGCTCGTTAAGCGCCAGCACAGGGAAGTAGCGCGCAAAGAGCAGATACAACGTGAAGAAGATGCCGATGGTGCCGATGAAGATGCCAGCATCCACCCAAGTTGGATGGAACATCGTCCAGCTGCTCGGCAGGTAATCGCGGTGTAGGGAGGTCACGATGATCACGAAGCGCTCGAACCACATCCCCGTGTTCACCACTAGGCTCATGAAGAAGGTGAAGATGAGGTTGCGGCGCCAGCTCTTCACCCAGAACAGTTGTGGGCTGATCACGTTGCAGGTCATCATCGCCCAGTAGCTCCACCAGTACGGACCGGTCGCGCGGTTGATGAAGGCGTAGCTCTCGTACTCCACACCACCGTACCAGCTTATGAACAGTTCGGTGATGTAGGCCACACCCACGATCGAACCGGTGACGATGATGACGATGTTCATGTACTCGATGTGCTTGATGGTCACATAGGCCTCGAGCTTCATTGTCTTGCGCATCACCAGCAGCAGCGTCTGTACCATGGCGAAGCCGCTGAACACAGCGCCGCTTACGAAGTAGGGCGGGAAAATGGTGGTGTGCCAGCCGGGCACCACCGATGTGGCGAAATCCATACTTACCACCGAGTGCACCGAGAACACCAGTGGTGTGCTAAGGCCCGCGAGCACTAGGCTCACTTCCTCGAAACGCTGCCATGCCTTGGCATTGCCCGTCCAGCCGAAGCTGAGGATGCCATAGAACTTCTTCTGCCAGGGCTTCACCACTTTGTCGCGGATGGTGGCGAAGTCGGGGATCAGGCCGATGTACCAGAACACGATGGATACCGAGAAGTACGTACTGATGGCGAACACGTCCCAGAGCAGCGGACTGTTGAAGTTCACCCAGAGCGAACCGAACTGGTTGGGCAGGGGGAACACCCAGTAGGCCATCCAGATGCGGCCCATGTGGATCAGCGGGAAGGTGGCCGCCATGATCACGGCGAAGATGGTCATGGCCTCAGCGGACCGATTCACGGCCATCCGCCACTTCTGGCGGAACAGCA
>JBKJNF010000144.1:0-2582 GCA_046596155.1 Flavobacteriales bacterium
CGCGGGGACCACGCTTTTTGCCGCGGGCGTAGATGATGCATCCGTAACCGCCGTGACCTTCGGTTTCACCTTCAATTACCACGGCGTGGCCTTCACGCAATTCTCGGCCCAATCGAACGGTTACATCACACTGGGTTCGACCATCACCCAGAGTTATTCCGCATTGACCGCGAACGCCAACTGCATCGCTTTCGCGAACCGTGACGGAAGCACTGGAAGCGGTGGCGCATTGTGGACCGTGACCGGCTCAGCACCCAACCGGGTACTGACCATCCAGTACACAGGCTACTACCTGTCCTATCTGTCTGGTGCGGACAACGTGAACGCGCAGATCAAACTTTACGAGACCACCAACGTCATCGAGATCATTTACGGCGGAGCTGTTGGTGCAACTACCTATGCCCCGCAGGTCGGGCTCACGGGAGCCGCAGTGAGTGATTTCGCGACCCGCACAGGCACTCCTTGGTCCGCAAGCACCACTGGTGGGTTGAACTCATCGACGATGACCTGGAGCTCCGCCCCCGCTTCCTTACCCGCTTCGGGGCAGATCTATCGGTGGACACCTCCGTCTCCTTCCTACTCCTGGAGCCCGGCCACCTACCTGAATGCCACGAACATTTCAAACCCACTGGCATCGGGCATTACGGCCTCCACCATCTACACCGTAACGGCTACGGCCAACGGTTGCTCGGCCACCGGCACTGTATCGATCTCGGCCGGTGCGGCCTTGGCGGGTTCGACTATTACCCCGGCCACAGCAGCCTTCTGCGCCGGTGGTAGTGTTACCCTTACCGCCAACCCGGTGGGAGGTGGTGGACCTTACACCTATCAGTGGTCCGGTCCAGGTGCTGGTCCGTTCGGTACGGCACAGACCCAAGCGGCGAATGCTGCCGGTACATGGCAGGTCGTGATCACGGATAACTGCGGACAGATCGAGAGCGTTACCCGCAACGTAACGCAGAATCCGCTGCCCACGGTGAGTGTTACGCCTACGACCGGTTCTTATTGCGGTGTAACGCCCTTGGCGCTTACCGCAAGCGGCACCTCGAACACCTACGCATGGTCGCCAGGTGCGGGCCTAAGCGCCACGACAGGTGCTACGGTGAATGCTTCGCCTGCGGCAACCACCACCTACACGGTGACGGGTACGATCACGGCCACCGGTTGCACAGCTACGGCCACGGCCGTGATCGGCTCGGGCATTGCGCCAGCCATCACCAGTGTAACGGCTACGCCGAACCCCACCTGCTTCAACGGCAGTTCCCAGTTGGGACTGACCTCCACGCAGGCGGCACCGGTAAGCTCGTACGGTTTCGCCAGTTCCACCGGCACCTTCACCTCCATCGTTGGAGTGCCAGGAACCGTGGTGATCAACACCGGCTCGGATGACACTGGCTACGGCCCTTATCCTTTGGGCTTCAGCTTTGCTTTCAACGGGACGTCGTTCACCACGGCTGGCGTTAGTGCGAACGGATTCGTTACTATGGGCGCTTTGTCCTCCAGTTCGTACACTGCCCTTAGCTCAGGTTTCGATAACAACGTGATCGCAGGTTTCAACGCTGACCTGTACGGTCTGGCTGCGAACGGTGCTCAAATGTCCTACCTGCTCAGTGGCACGGCTCCCAACCAGGTAATGACCTTCGAGTGGAAGAATTGGGGCTTCTGGAGCGCCGGTGCGAACGAAATGAGCTTCCAGATCAAATTGTACCAAGGCACCAACGTAGTGCAGACCGTTTACACGAACGGAACCGCCACCACGGCCAATGCCCTTCAGATCGGTCTCCGTGGTGCATCCGCTGCGATCTTCAACAACCGCACGACCGCCACGGATTGGACAGCCACCACGGCGGGAGGAACGAATGCGGCCACCATGAACCTCACGGCCACAGTGCGCCCACCCAACGGGACGACCTTCACGTGGACACCTCCGCCAGCTACGGGCACCTACGCTTGGACGCCCAGCACCTTCCTGAACAACGCGACGATCGCGAACCCGCTGGCCTCCAACATCAACGTAGCCAGCCAGCCCTACACGGTGACCTTGACCAACGCTGCAGGTTGCAGCGCCACGGGCAGCGTAACGGTGACCACCCAACCCCCGATCACGTCAGCAAGCATCACGGGTAACCTTACCTATTGCACCAACGGCAGCACAACGCTGACGGCCACGCCGAACAACGGTGCGGGTCCTTTCACCTATCTGTGGAGCAATGGCGAAACCACAGCTTCCATCACGGTGAATTCCGGTAATGACCAGAGTGTTTACAGTGTACAAGTGACGGACAACTGCGGCGGTTCAGTAACGACCCCATCAGTTACCACGAACCCGATCGCGCCTCCAACGGCAAGTGCTGCGGTTAGCGGTCCTGCCTGCTTGGGCAATCCGCTGAACCTCGCGGGCACGGCCACCAACGCCACCAGCTACAGCTGGACGGGTCCGAGCGCGTTCACGGCCACTACACAGAACGTGCTGGTTTCCGCCTCTGCCACAGCGGCGAGGAACGGTACCTACACCTTTACGGCCACCAACGCAGGTTGCTCCACTTCGGGCACGGTAGTAGTAACGCTGAACACAGCTCCGC
>JBKJNF010000168.1:0-9184 GCA_046596155.1 Flavobacteriales bacterium
GGCCGGCACGGGACTTTGGTTCGTGTATACCTACCTGCATACGGACCGGGCCACGGCGGATATCTACCGCTACTTCGATGATGGCAACATCATGTTCCGGGCCTTTGGAACAGCACCGCTGGACTACCTGAGCATGCTCACGGGTATCGGCAACGACCAGCCGGCGTTCGATGATGCCTACTATAAGGTGATGAACAACTGGTACCGCCAGTACGAGAGCAACATGTACAACGATGCGCACACGATGATCCGCTTCAACGCGTTCGTGCGGCTGTTCTCTTTCGGGCACTACCATGTGCACACGGTGTTCGCTTGCTTCGCCTGCACCATCGGGCTGGTCGCGCTGTACCGCGCATTCGTTCACCGGTTGCCCGGACATGAGCGCATGTTGATGGTGGCGATCTTCCTGTTGCCCAGCGTGCTGTTCTGGGCCAGCGGCGTGATCAAGGAGGCCTTGCTCTTCCTGGGTCTGGGGCTGTTCGTACTGTCGCTCACCGAACTGCAGCGAAAGGGTTTCAACTGGAAGTACCTGCTACTGCTGCCCTTCTCTGCCGTACTCCTCTTCTTCCTCAAGTTCTATGTGTTGTTGAGCATGATGCCCGCCCTGATCGCCTACCTCTGGAGCTCACGACCAGAAGGCCGTCGTTCCCTGTTGAAGTTCGCATTGGTATTCGCGGGATTTGCAGTGCTGGGCGTGAACAGCGACCGGATCATTCCGCGGTTCAACATCCTCGAAGTGCTGTGGGTGAAACAACGTGACTTCATCGGCATGGCCACCGAGGTGAAGGCCGGCAGCCTGGTGAGCGTGACGCCATTGGAGCCAACGGTGAAGAGCTTTGTGTCTCAGGCGCCGCATGCGTTGTACATGACCTTTCTCTCCCCCATCACCACGTGGCGCAACGGGCCTCTGGGCCTCATGAGTGCGTTGGAGAACATGGCCATTCTGCTGATGTTGATCCTCGCGATCAAGTGGAAACGCCAGTGGCGCGAAGTCGATCAGTCCTTGCTTTTCTTCTGCCTCGGGTACTGTCTGTTGCTGGCCTTGGTGGTCGGATGGACCACGCCGGTGATCGGAGCGTTGGTGAGGTACCGCGTGCCACTACTGCCATTTCTGATCATGGCGGCCCTGTGCATCGCCGATCCCAAGCGCATACACTGGCCCGTCCGGATGAACAAGATCACACGCTGATGTCCTATCGCACCTTTTCTGCCGCGATCACCTTCGCCGCCTCGATCGCTTTGACCAGTTGCGGATTCCAGGACCGCGAGGCCGATCTGGTGGTGCACAACGCGCATATCGTTACGCTGGACAGCGCGGATCATGTGTATGAGGCCATGGCGATCAAGGATGGTCGGATCCTGGAGATAGGCGCCGAGCGGCAGATCATGAACCGCTACTCGGCAGAGCGGGTCTACGACGCCGCAGGTCGCACCGTGTATCCCGGCTTCATTGATGGGCACTGTCACTTCTTCGGCTACGGGTTGAACAAGCAGAAGATCGACCTGCAGGGTGTGACGAATTGGAACCAGGCCTTGGAGCGCACGCTGGCCTTCGCGAACGCGCATCCCAACACGGAATGGATCATGGGCCGTGGCTGGGACCAGAACCTCTGGGAGGGCAAGGCCTTTCCGGATAACACAAGGCTGAATGCGCTATTCCCCGACCGGCCTGTGCTGCTGCAACGCGTAGATGGACATGCTGCGGTAGTGAACCAGGTGGCCATGGATCGCGTGGGACTTACCGCCAAGAGCGTGGTCGCCGGTGGCATTATGGAGCTGCGGAACGGCAAGCCCACCGGACTGCTCGTGGACAACGCCGTCGATGTGTTCCAGAAGATCTTCGACGAGGCGGACGAGGCCACGAAGCGGCAGGCCTTGCTGGACGCGCAGACGGATTGCTTCGAGAAAGGCCTCACGATGGTCTGCGATGCCGGGTTGGATGTGGGCACCATCGAGCTGATCAGTAAGATGCAGAAAGAAGGTGCCTTGAAGATACGGGTGTACGCCATGGTGGCCGACAAACCGGAGAACCTGGCGCATTTCGCCAATACCGGGGCCATTGCCACGGACCGGCTGTGGGTGCGTGCGGTGAAGGTGTATGGCGATGGTGCACTGGGTTCGCGCGGGGCTTTGTTGAAGAAGCCCTATGCAGACGTGAACAGCATGCATTTCGGTTTGCTGTTGAAGGACCGCGCCCACATGGTGGAAGTGGCGCGTTGGTGCAACGAGCACGACTTCCAGATGGCCACGCATTGCATCGGCGACAGTGCGGACCGCTTTATGCTGGATGTGTACGCCGAAGTGTTGCAAGGGATGAACGACAAGCGTTGGAGGATCGAGCACGCACAGTGCATGGACCCAAGCGACTTCCACCTATTCGCGGAGAACAGCATCATCCCCAGTGTGCAACCCACACACCTGCTAAGCGACGCGCCATGGGCCATTGATCGCATCGGCACGGAGCGGTTCAAGAGCGCTTACGCCTGGAACACCTTGCGCAAACAGATGGGCATCGTGGCCCTGGGTACTGATTTTCCGGTAGAGGCCATCGATCCATTGGCCACGTATTATGCGGCCGTCGTGCGTAAATACCGAGATGGTTCATCGATCGCAGGCAGTCCGATCGATGAGGCACTTTCGCGCAAGGACGCGCTGCTGGGCATGACACTCTGGAACGCGTTGGCCTCGTTCACTGAGAACGACCTGGGCAGCCTGGAGGTGGGCAAGCGTGCGGACCTGACGATCGTGGACCGCGACCTGCTGAACGCAGATGAAGTTGGGCTGCGCAAGGCGAAGGTGGTGGCCACAGTGGTGAACGGCGAAGTGGTGTTCGAATGACCGCATGTAACCGCTAGTAGCACGGACCCAGTTCACGAAGGACAGCTACATCGCTGTGTCCTGGCACCTTACGCAGCGCATGTTCTTCAACGGATGGCGAGCGCGCGTCCATCCCATCGCATGCTTGTTCTTCGATTACAGCTTGTTCAACAACGGGGACACGGCCAAAAGCTGTAAAAAATGCGCGCTGGGTCAACCCCACCAAGCCGAACATTGTCGCAACCTTTGGCAACGCTGCCAAAAGATGCGATATCTGTTGACCCTCCTTACCGGTCTTGCTTCTGGCACTGGCGCACTAGCCCAGAACCTGCCATCAGAATGGTACATCAGTGATGACGGACGTCGCCTGGTCGCGGGTGGCCGGACAATAAATGATCTATTCGATGAGGACTCCGTTCCGGCCTTCCACTTGTGGTTCGCGGAGGGCGACTTCTGGAACCAGTTGGTGAACAACTATGACAGTGGCACGCCCATCCTGGCCATCTTGACCTACAACGGGAATACGTACGACTCTGTGGGCGTGAAGTTCAAGGGAGAGACCAGCTACTTCATGCTGCCACCCGGTTCGCAGAAAATGAGCTTCGACATCAACTTGGATGAATGGATCCCGGATCAGAAACTAGCTGGCTACCAGAGCATCAATCTGAACAATGGTTTCCAGGACAACAGTATGATGCGCGACGTAGTTTACAAGCATCTCGTACGCCAGCACATACCGGATGCCAAGGCCAGCTTCGCGAAGCTATACATCAATGGGGAGAACTGGGGCGTGTACGATCTGGTGCAGGACCTGGATGGTGACTTCATCCGGCAATGGTGGTTCAGCAACGATGGCGCGCGGTGGCGCTCACAAGCCCCGGGCAGCGGAGGCGGAGGGCAATGGGGTGATGGCACGGCCGCACTGAACTACCTCGGCGCGGACACGGCGAGCTATCAGCCGTATTACACGCTGAAGAAAAGCAACACGCCACAGCCATGGGACCATCTGGTGACCACCTGTGCGAAGTTGAACAATACGGCCTTGTCACTTCTGGCCGACACACTGGATAAATACATGGACCTGGACCGTGTGATCTGGCACTTGGCCTGCGAGAATGCCTTCGCCGATGACGACAGCTATATCCACAAGGGCAAGAGCGACTACAACCTGTATTGGGAACCGGAGACCGGTCGCATGACCACTCAGGAGATCGATGGCAACAGCGTGCTTAGCCCGATAAACGTTGGCTGGAGCCCCTTCTACCATGCAGAGAACGTCAATTACCCTTTGTTGAACCGGTTGCTGGGGGTGCAGGAATTGCGGCAGCGATACCTCGCCCACTTACGCACGGTCATCAGCGCTTCGCTGAACGGTCCGCAGGGCGCGGCGCTGATGCAGAACTACCGCGCGCTGATCGATACGATGGTGCAGAACGATCCAAAGAAGCTGATGACGTACGCGCAATTCACGGCAGGAGTGGCCCAGTTAACCAACCAACTGAATACCCGTCGGAGTAACCTGCTGGCAAATATGGAGGTGGCCCAGGTGGCGCCTACGATCACAAGCACGCAACATGAAAGCAGTGCTGGATCGAACGTGGACCCACCGGCCAATGAGCCCACCCACGTGCGGTGCAGCATAACATCTAACAGCGGGACTTATAGGGTGCGGCTTCGTTGGAGCAATGAACTGCCGGGCCGATTCCAGAGCATTGCGATGCTCGACGATGGTGCGCACAACGACGGCGTTGCGGGTGATGGGGTCTTCGGTGCGGATATCCCTGGACAACCCGGTGGCACCTGGGTGCGCTACTACCTGATGGCCGAGGCCAACAATGCAGCCCATTCCATGAGCTATGATCCCGCGGGTGCCGAACATGACGTGTATGTATACCAGATGGTGACGCCCGTATCACCGATCAATGCCATCGTGATCAACGAACTGATGGCGAGCAATGCTTCCACCGTGACGGACAACAACGGTCAGTACGAGGACTGGATAGAGCTTTACAACCGGGGCACTAGCGCAGCGGACCTGCAGGGCTGGTACTTGACGGACACGCCGTTCGAGCCCACGAAGTGGCAACTACCCGCAGGCACGGTGCTCGAGCCTAACGCCTACATGATCGTGTGGGCCGATGAGGACGCCTCACAAGGAGCGATGCACACGAACTTCAAGTTGAGCGCGAGTGGTGAAAGCGTGTTGCTCTTCGACCCCGATACCGCGTTAGCCGATCACGTTGACTTCGGCGCGCAGGAAATGGACATGGGGTATGCACGCGTGCCAAATGGAACTGGACCCTTCATTATTCAACTACCCACATACGCTGCGAACAACAACGATGTGAGCATGAACGAACACGGGACTACTCGCTTATTGCGTGCGTTCCCGAACCCAACATCCACCGCGTTCACCCTGCAATGGGATGGAATGGAAGCGGAGCAGATCGCGCTCTACGACGCGATGCAGCGGCTGGTATGGAAGGGCGTGTTGCGCCCGAACGAGCGCATCGACGTGAGCGAACTGGCCAGCGGGGCGTATGTGGCGGTGGTGGGTGCCGTCCGGCTACGACTGGCGGTGGTGCGATAAGCCCGCGGCTTAGCCGCGGGCCTGCAACAAGCGCCGTGTATGGTCGTATCCCACGGTGAAGATCTCCTCGGCCTTCCGTAAGTCGAAAAGCGCGAAGCGGGAAAGTCCGGCCGGTTCCACGAACAGGTCGCAGCCCACGGCAGAGCGCACCACCATCTCGCGGAAGCTGAGGTGCCACGCGCGATCCATCGTGGCCAGCAGGCTGCGGCGATCTTCAACGAAGTGCGGAAGAGGGTTCGCATACACGGCGATCACCTCGTGCTGATGATCGGCGAAGGGCTCCACCGGCAGGTTGTTGCTGAGTCCACCATCCACGTAATACGTGCCCTGCACCTTCACCGGCGGGAACACGACCGGTATGGCTGATGAGGCCATGAGCGCGGGCACGAGCGCACCCTCACTGAAGAAACGCTGACCGCCGCGCTCCAGATCGGTGGCGCTGATGTAGAACGGCATGCCCAGCGCCTCGATATTCGGTGCGCGCAGATTCGTCTCCAAAAAGGCCGCGAGCTTGCGTGACGTAAGTAGACCGGAGCGCAACGTGCTGAAGCTGAAGAGCCCGCCCTTGAAAGCAGTAGTAAGCAAGGTGAGCGTTTCCCGTGGTGTGCGACCGTCGGCTATAAAGGCACCGAGCATGGCCCCCGCGCTGGTAGCACTGATGGCACCGGGAATAATGCCATGCTCAGCGAAGGCCTCGAGCACGCCAAGGTGCGCGATCCCGCGCGCACCACCGCCGCTCAGCACAAAGGGACGCTTCTCCATCGGGGGCGAAGATCGGTCCTGTAACGATGCCACATGGTCATGTATGTCTCCCTGGCGAACCTGCCCTTCAAGAATTACACATCTTCCAAGGAGAATAACCTCACACGCTGATGGTGCAGATGACCGACGGCGGGAAAGTCACAGCTACCAATTGGTTTGGACCGGGGTGGGCCCATGGAGAGCAGATCGATCCCTTGGAGTATGCGTATCTCAAAGCGTTGTATCCATCCATCACCGTTTGCATGTCCAACACCGACCTTTGCAACACGCCTGAACCCTTTTGGCCTTGGCGCGTGAACAATGGACCTCAACGACATGATCGCCAACTTGCGCGAGGCGCTGGAGATCACCCCCGACAACGACAAGCTGCGCGCGCATTTGGCACAAACGCTGCTCACCTCCGGCCAGGCGACCGAAGCAGCCGAGGAATACAAGCGCGTGCTGAAGACATCGCCAAGTGATGGAAAGAGCAAGCTAGGCCTGGCCAAGGCCTTTTTCGCATTGAAGCAATGGAGCGCGGCGATCGTGATCCTGGAGGACCTCCACACCACTGCTGTCGAACATGAAGTGATGTTGCTCTTGAGCCGCGCACTGCTGAACGAAGGCAGCCATGGCAAGTCGATGGACATGTACGAGCAGGTGCTGAAACGCTGGCCGGATCGGCCCGATGCCGAATTGGACGAGCACTTCCGCGTAACAGGCCAGCTCGGCGATGATGATGATGATGACATGTGGGAGGACGAAGACGGCCCTCCCGGTGAACTGCGTGCCAGCGACCTCGTGGTCCGCACCAACACCAGCTTCGCTGACGTAGGCGGCATGCAGAGCGTGAAGGACGAGATCGGATTGAAGATCATCAAGCCGATGTTGCATCCGGACCTCTACAAGGCCTACGGGAAGAAGATCGGTGGCGGCATCCTCCTCTACGGTCCGCCGGGCTGTGGAAAGACCCACATTGCCCGGGCCACGGCCGGCGAGATCAAGGCCACCTTCATCAGCGTGGGCATCAGTGACATACTCGATTCCTGGTTGGGAAAGAGCGAACGCAACATGCACCGTGTCTTCGAAGTGGCGCGGCAGAACGCACCCTGCGTTGTGTTCATCGACGAGATCGATGCGCTGGGCGCGAATCGGAGCCACATGCGCAACAATGCTGGCAGCCACGTGATCAACCAGTTCCTCACGGAAATGGACGGCATCGATGCGAACAACGAGGGCCTGTTGATCATCGGCGCCACCAATATGCCGTGGCACATCGATCCGGCATTCCGCCGCCCGGGCCGATTCGACCGCACCATATTCGTTCCACCACCTGACGCAGAGGGGCGCGAGTCCATCCTTCAGATCCTGCTGAAGGACAAGCCCACAAAGGAGGTTGACCTTCGCCCGATCGCACGGAAGACCGAGCATTTCAGCGGTGCGGACCTGAAGGCCGTGATCGACCTGGCCATTGAGGAGAAGCTGCGCGATGCGATGAAGACCGGTATTCCGGAACCCATGACCACCAAGGATCTGGTGAAAGCGGCCGGGATGCACAAGGCCACCACACGTGAATGGTTCACAACGGCCCGCAATTACGCACTGTACGCCAACGAAAGCGGGTTGTACGACGAGATCCTGAAGTACACGAAATGAGCCTGCACGAACAGCGTGTTATGCGCGCGGCGCTGCTGTTCCAGCAGAGCCGCTTCGCGGATGCCGAGCGCACATTGCGCGACCATCTGCACGAGGAGCCGAACGATGCACGGGCCTTGCGGTTGCTAGGCGAAACACTACTCGCGCAGGACCGTCCGACCGAAGCGCGGATCGCGGCGCAAAGCGCGCTGGGCATCTCCCCTGCGGATGGCGAGGTGCACGGGTTGCTCGCGCGTGTGGAACTTGTTGATGAGAATGAAGACAAGGCCGAGGACCATGCGCAACAAAGTGTGAAGCTCGATCCGAATGATGCCGATCATTGGGGCACCCTCGCCTTCGTTCTGCTCCGTCGCAACGAGCATGCGCGTGCGTTGGAGGCGGCCGACACGGGCCTTCGCCTGCATCCGGAGAACCTGCGCTGCCTCAACATGCGCACGGAAGCACTAGCTCGGCTCGGCCGCAAGGAGGAGGCCGACGCCACCATCGGCAAGTCACTGGAGCTGGACCCGGAGAACCCGTACACGCATAGCAACACCGGATGGGCCGTGCTTCGCCGTGGCGACCACACAAAGGCCTTGGAGCATTTCCGCGAGGCCCTTCGACGCGACCCCATGAACGGCCACGCCAAGGCTGGGCTTGTGGAAGCCCTGAAGGCACGTTACTGGCTGTACCGCCTGTTCCTGCGCTATCAGTTCTGGGTAAGCAACCTGAAGAGCAATGCACAGTGGATGCTTATCCTCGGTCTGTATGCTGGAAGTCGGGTGTTGCGCGTGCTTTCGGAAAAATACCCTGCGCTGGCCCCGTTGATCTGGCCATTGCTGATCGCGTACATGTTATTCGCCCTCAGCACATGGGTGATGGCCCCCTTGAGCAACCTCCTGCTGCGCTTGAACAAGTACGGCCGTTATGCGCTGGACCGCGATGAGACGATGGCCAGCAACTTCACGGGCATCGCGCTACTGCTTGCCGTGGCAGGTGGCGTCGGCTTCCTGCTCACAGGAAGTACAGGGCTCCTGGCGCTCGGGATCCTCGGACTTGTGATGATGATCCCGCTTGCCACCATGCTGGGTTCGCGCAAAAAGGGCCGACCTGTGCTGGTGGGGCTTGCATCGGTATTGGCGTTGCTCGGTATGGCCGGTGTGGCCCTGGCCTTCCGCATGAACGAACTGATGAATCCAGGCTTCACGGCCTTCCTCATCGGTGCCTTCCTCTATCAGTGGATAGCCAACTTCGTGAACACGCGGAGTTGAGCGCGGCGCTCAACGCTTCATGAACTTGGCTTGTTGCGTGTTCCCATCGGCAGCATAAAGACGCAGCACATAAGCACCTGCGCAAAGCGAATGGAGAGGGATCGTTGCGTTGCAGCTGAGCGAAGCGAAC
>JBKJNF010000196.1:0-5362 GCA_046596155.1 Flavobacteriales bacterium
ACGAATGCATGTCGGTCAGTTCCGCGTGATCCGCGGGAGGATGAAGTTCAACAGTTCCGCTGTGCTCGCCTCCTCGCTGCGGTCTGCGGTGGCAATGCGCATGGCCGGTGAGGTCGGTGCTTCGAACGGAGCGCTGATGCCCGTGAAGTCCTTCACCACACCTGCGCGCGCTTTGGCGTAGAGGCCTTTCACATCGCGAGCCTCACAGACCTCCAGCGGCGTGTCGATAAAGACCTCGATGAAATCCGCTGCGCCGATGATGTCCTTGGCCTGGGCGCGGATGGCGCGGGTGGGGGAGACGAAGCAGCAGATCACCACGGCGCCATTATTCACGAAGAGTTTCGCGACCTCCGCAATGCGGCGGATGTTCTCGGTGCGATCAGCATCGCTGAAGCCGAGGTTGTTGTTGATGCCGGTGCGCACGTTGTCGCCATCGAGCACCACGCAGAAGCGTCCGGCGTTGTGCAGCTCACGCTCCAATGCGATGGCGATGGTGCTCTTGCCGCTGCCGCTCAGGCCGGTCATCCACACCACGCAGCCATGCTGGCCCAACTGAGCCTCCTTGTCAGCGCGCTGGAGCAGGCGGTCCTGCACCGGATGGATGTGGCGGGGAATGGCCATTTTTAGGAGCACGAAGGTAACCGATGAAGGCGCTCTGGTGTTGTGTAGAGCACGGGGACCGCTGGTCCGACCGCTATCTTCGCTGCCATGGCCACCAAGACCATTTCCGCCCCCCGGATGCCCGATGTACGCCATTCGCCCACCATCGACCAGATGGGCATTGAGGAGCGCGTGGCGCGCATAAAGACGCGCAGCATCAAGAAGGAAACGAAGGTGCAGGGCATGAAGATGGCCTTGAGCATGATCGACCTCACCACGTTGGAGGGGGCCGACACGCCGAAGAAGGTGCAGCAGCTCTGCTACAAGGGCATGCATTTACACAACGCCCTGCCCGGCCTGCCGACGGTGGCGGCCATCTGTGTGTACCCGACCATGGTGAAGGTGGCGAAGAAGGCCCTGGGCGAAAGTGGCGTAAAGGTGGCGTCGGTATCAACGGCCTTCCCCAGCGGACAGGCTCCGAAGTCCGTCAAGATCTCCGATACCAGGTTCGCGGTGAACGAAGGTGCCGATGAGATCGACATGGTGATCAGCCGTGGGCACTTCCACAGCGGCGACTACAACTTCGTGTTCGACGAGATCGCCGCGATCAAGGAAGCTTGCGGCGATGCCCGCTTGAAGGTGATCCTGGAAACAGGCGAACTCGGCACCTACGACAAGGTGCGCCTGGCCAGCGACATCGCCATCGCCGCAGGTGCCGACTTCATCAAGACCAGCACCGGCAAGATCAATCCCGCCGCAACGATGGAAGTGACGCTCGTGATGCTACACGCCATCCGCGACCACTACCTGAAGACCGGACACATGATCGCCATGAAGCCCGCCGGTGGCATCCGCACCAGCAAGCAAGCGCTGCATTACCTGATGATGGTGAAGGAAGAGCTCGGTGAGGAATGGTTGAGCAATCACTGGTTCCGCTTCGGCGCGAGCAGCCTCGCGAACGACATCCTGATGCAACTGCAGAAGGAGGCCGATGGGCACTACCAGAGCGCGGATTATTTCAGTGTGGATTGAGGAACATATGGGCGTGAGCGCTCCCGCAACCGGGAGCAATGGAGGGTCGGAAACATTCGCGGCTTCCATTCGCACAATTAGGACTACTGCACCATCACCCGAAGCTCGCTCGTGGTGTTGTCAGGGTGAACGACTTGGATGACCAGCACCCCGGCATCCGCGCGAGGAAGGTGTATCGAGACCGTTCCAACGCGTAGCCCGTCATCGTAGCGCCATGGCAACTCGCGTCCGGTGATATCATACACCCGCAGGCGATCGCCGACCAAGATCCCTTCAAGATGAAACAGTCCGTCCGTAGGGCTCGGCCATGCTCGCAGTAGCCGCTGTTCGGGTAGTTCATTCGTGGGGGTTGACCAATCGAGATCCAGTTTATACAATTGGTTGGGGCCAGCACCCGTGCCACGCATGTAAAGCGTGTTGCCCACTTGCGTAAGCTCGCTCGGATAGAACGAAGAGGAGCCGAGGTTCCTGTCCTGTACCATCACTGTTCCTGCCTCGGTGCCATCGCTCACCCAGAGCTCCGCCCCGGTGCCGGGTGCGTCGGCGAGGAAATACAAGGAGTCGCCCACCACCTTCAAGTAGCTCAGTTCTCCAAGCCCATTGTTGGTGCCCGGGTTGATGTCCTTGACCAGCACAGTGCCAGCAGTGGTGCCATCGCTCTTGTAGAGCTCCGCGCCTGTGGCGGGGTCGTAGCCGACGAAGTACAGGGTGCCGTTCATCGCCACCATGTAAGGCCATTCAACGGACCCGTAATACTGGGGGATCACGGTGCTGATGTGTTCCGTAGCCTGGCCCGGACGGAACCGGTACAGACCGTTGCCGTTCACGCCGTCCGACGCGTTGAAATACGCCGTGTCTCCGATGGTGGTGATATTTCGAAGGTTGCATCCGGCTGAACCGGGGTTGATGTCCGCCACGAGCGTCCCGATACCGGAACCGTCGCTGCGCCAGAGTTCAGCGCCTTCGTTGATGGAGGAGGATTCGAAGTAGATCAAGGCGTCGCCGGGCGTGAGACCGAATGAGCCGCCGGGTCCGCCGCCCCCGGGCGGCAGCACCGGCAGGGTAAGAAGGGTCGTGCCGTTGGAGCTCCACAGTGTGTAATCGCCGATGGTGTTTGCGTATGCGTTGAAGAAGGCAAAGCCGTTCATGATCACCGGCATCGTTGCATAGGGGGAGAAGTCCATGATCACGTTCATGGTACCCATCCCCGAGCCGTCGCTTTTCCACAGGCCGGTGCCGATCGCATCCGTTGCGCTGAACAGGAGGCTCGAGTTGTAGTTGATCGTGAAGCTCGGGTTCGAGGAGTTGGTTCCGGGGTTGATGTCCTTCACCAGCACCGTGCCCGCTTCGGTGCCATCGCTCTTCCACAGTTCCGTGCCGCTGGCGCCGTCGTCCGCACCGAAGTACAGCACCCCGTCCACATCGGTGAACCAGGGTTGGAAAAGGCTGCCTGTCGGTCCGGGGTTGATGTCCTTCACCATTACAGTGCCTGCCAAGGTGCCATCGCTAACCCACGGTTCCCAGCCCGTTGCGGCGTCGAAGCCCTTGAAGAAGACCAGACCGCCCGAAGGTGTGAGCTCCGTAGGGAAGGGGTCCGTGCCCGTGGCACCGAAGTCCTTGACCAATTGGATCTGAGCAGATGCGCTCAATGCGACCAACGACAAGCCGCTTATGAGGTAACGTGAGTTCATGAGGGTCGAATTTATACCATCAAATATCGTGAACGGCCGGGCATCGACAAGCACTTGGCAAGGGTGTGTCTTCCACCACGCATAAGCTCGGAACGGATGCGGGCTTCGGCGAACGCATGCCCGCCAAGCCAACAAGATCGACCGGCAAATTGCCTCTACCTGTGCACCAAGGACCCTAGCCGCCCAGCAAGCAAGCGCTGCATTACCTGATGATGGTGAAAGAAGAGCTCGGCGAGGAATGGCTGAGCAACCACTGGTTCCGCTTCGGCGCGAGCAGCCTCGCGAACGACATCCTGATGCAACTGCAGAAGGAGGCCGATGGGCACTACCAGAGCGCGGACTATTTCAGTGTGGATTGAGCGGAGAGGGTGATCGCGCCCTTTCAGTGCTGACTGGCGTATGACGGCAATTCCACAAAGAACTTCGCCGCCTATCGTGCTTCCCCCTGGATGCGCAAGAGGTGATAACCAAGCCCCTGGCCGCATTCCATCAGGATGTGACCTGAACAGCCTCTTTTCGAAGTGGTCCCAAGCATCAGGTAGCGCTCACGCCTTGTCCCATTTCATGCTGGCTTCATCTTGCAGCCCTGTGGAGAACCTACTTTCGTGAAGGCTTCAACACGGGAGCCGAAAACCCACGAAGACCATGAGCACCGCAACCGCAACAACCACCACCCAAGAGGTGGCAGATCGCCTTGTATCCCTATGCCGCGAAGGCAAGTTCGTAGATGCCATTAAGGAACTCTATGCGCCGAATGTGGTGAGCATTGAGCCTGAGGGTGCCCGCAGTCCTGGGCGGGTGGAGGGCTTCGATGCCGTGCTTGCCAAAAGCGTCGCGTTCGGCCAGGGGATGGAGGAGGTGCATAGCATGCACGTAAGCGATCCCGTTGTAGCCGAGAACTTCTTCGCCGTTAGCATGTCCATGGACCTCACCATGAAGGGCGCAGGCCGCATGAAGATGGAAGAGGTCGTTGTGTACCATGTGGAGAACGGCAAGATCACCTTGGATGAGTTCTTCTACACCCCCATGCCGATGTCCGGCCAGAACTGATCCGCACCAAGGCTCCTACGAAGGCCCTCCTAGTGGGGGCCTTCGATCTTCCAGGACGCCGTGCCGTTTGCGACCGTGCGTTCCGCGACCGTGTGTTGGACCGGACTTTAGAAGGACCGCGTGATGACCGCGCCGACGCGCGGAGGAGATCAGTGGGGTTCGATACCGTCCCTCACCATGGCCACGCGAAGGATGGGCTGTCTGCGATCCGGCTTCGCGAAGGCCGCGCAAGGCGGTTGCCAAGGCGGTGGTGCGGTGAGGTAGATGGGGCGCCGCGCAGCCTGCCGGATCTGCATTCGATGATGTGCTGCTGACGCAGCAGGACGCGTTGGCGGCGCAGCTCGAGCTCATTGACACCGAACGCCATTTGCGCTTCGCGACGGTGAACATGTACAAGACGTTGGGCGGAGGTAGTGGCCTTCTGACCGCGGTACCCGATGGCCCTTGCGGATGCGGTCACCGCGCGTTGGTCTGGTGTGCTTTCACCACCTGGATGATGTCCGAGATCGACGTGGGCCTGGCCACCACGCGGCGGTCCCGGTCCAGCACGTAGAACTCAGGCGTGCCGATGACCTCCCACGTCTCCGAATAGTCAAGGCTTTCCGCGGTGGTGTGGTGGAACTTGTACCCGGCCGGGTCACGTTTCCACGCGCCCCACATGGACCAGGGGGCACCCACGTTCACCCAATTCAATGCCTTCTCCTGGATGAAGTCCTTCCAATCGGTGAACAAGGTGCTGTCCCGCGAGTCGCCCACGGCATAGACCCCTACATCCAACGCTTTCAATTCGTTCACGTACTTCTCATACAAGAGCGGTACGGACACTTTGCAATGGCTGCAATGCGGGCTCCAGAAGACCAGCACCACGCAGGATTGCGGCATGGCGTGCAGGCTGACCCAGTGCTGGCCTGTTGTATCGGCCAACACCAGGTCGCGGGTCTTCGCACCAACGAGCAAATGGGACTTCCGCGCGGCCTTGTCGCACGTTC
>JBKJNF010000355.1:0-4059 GCA_046596155.1 Flavobacteriales bacterium
GCGCGTGGCCGAACTCATGCAAGAGCACGCACAGGAACAACAGCAGCATACGGGCCACATCATTGCGCACCAAGGTCCAGCCTTTGCCTTCGGCCCAACTGCTCATGGCCACCCAGCCCAATAAAAGGAGGAAGGTCCAATGGATGTACACCCTGATCCCTTTGAAACTGAACAGCGGCGTGCTTCCGGGGATGGTTCGCTTAACGGGTGGACTGGTCGCGGGCATGGTTCGATAAAGGTAGACCGATGGTAAGGGGATATGCACGGTGCGCAGTGCAAGCATGGTCCGGATCGATCAAGAATGGAGCGCTCCAACGAATCGCGGTGATCCGGGTGAGCGATGGCAGTGAGCGCTGCCGTGCGCTGCCGCAGATCGTGTCCGTAGAGGTCCGTTTCGCTGAATTCGGTGACTACGTAATGCATGTGGTCGCCAGCTTGAAGTGGTTGAGGTTCACCTCAATGGGGAACACCGTTACATTCATGCATTGCGCCTTAACATCCAGGCCCGTCCCCATGGAACGCTCCACAGGACGTAGGTTGTACACATGCCTATGCTGAGCATGCCGACAGCGCATGTTGGTCGGCAAAAGCTCCTCAAGGTGTCAGCTGACCGGTTCACCCTCAGCGTAACCCAAAAGGGAACACCGTCGCGGGTTGTGCACGAGGATCACGCCGTATCCATCCAACACCAGTCCTTCGGAACGTGCGCCAGCATCTGATAAATATCACCGAATGCGGCGTAGGACGGGAAAAGCGCGGGGTCGCCGCGCTTTTCCACATAGGCAATCCCACCGTTCAGATCCGTGCGGAAAGCCAGCGCATGAGCTCGCCCTTGAGCTCGGCGTATAGCTTTTCGAAGGTGATCATCCTGTCGCGGAGCTCATCATGGTCAGGGAAGAGGCGGTGGTCACCAGCCGTCGCGTGCTCCTTCACTGCCTTCTCCAGCGTATGCTCGTGTTGTTTGATATCGTGACGCAGTTCGTCGATCACCTCGCGCTGGCGGATATACTGGTTCTGGAAGTGTTCGAGCTGTGCCAGCATCTCACGCTCGGTGTTGCGCTTGGCCACCTCCTCCAAGCGGCGCTCCAGGATGGTGATCTCCTCCTTGAAAAAGCTCAGGCTGTTCAGCCACAGGTGATGGTCGCTGTGCAGGTCAGTGCTATGTACGCGGTTGGTCGCAGTGGTCATGGTTATCTGGGATATGAAGTACGGCTCAAAGTTGCGGGCAGTTGCTGCCGGTGAAAGGTATGGAGTGCGCGCTTGGACTGAGGAATGGGACGCCCAGGTCGAGACCACGCAGGAGTAGCAGCAAGCCTATGGCCGACATGGCCATGGGTGCAGGTCGCTGAAGAACTCGACGGGGCGAGGTGCCGAGCGTACCCCCGTCTAGGCGCAAGGCGACCAGTGCTGGCCATGTCCCCAGCCCAAAAACACCATGAACAAGCCACGTTTGCAACGTGCTTATGAACGCGGCAGAGGCTATCAACGCCGCATATACAAGGCGCAGGGAAGCAGTTCGGTCAACAACCCAGAAAGTAAAATGGCTTCGGGAACAGGCCCATTAAGGAACTGACAAAACTCATGGTAAGCCCTTTCAACCACGCTCAGCCTTGCCATCCTACGGTCGGTCGAACACGGCCCGCTGCAACGCGAAGAGCCCCGACCGAAGCCGGGGCTCTTTCATTATCTGAGCGCTCAGTGGATCACTCCCCGAGGAGCTTCTTCATGGCATTGAATTTCTCGGACTCGCCCATCTTGGCATACAGCGTTTTCAGCTGCGCCATGGTCGGGCGATCATCGGGCTTCAATTCGTGTGCCTTTTCGAAGTAAGGCACCGCCTTGATGTACACGTCATCGGCCACCTTCTTTGCTTTGGTGTATGCCGCATCATCCTTGATGTTGCTCGCTTTGTCATACTCATAGGCTGCGCGGTTATTGTACAGCACCCCGATGTTGAAGTAGCTATCGAAGAACTTCGGATCCAGCTCGATGCTCTTCTTGTACTCGGCCTCAGCCATATCATACCACTTGTACATTTCGGCCTCGGCCGGCTTGGTACCTCCCTTGGGGTCGGCCTTGCCTTCGTAGATACTGGCCAGGAGGCTATGGAGGATGGTGTTGCCTGGGTCCTTTTCCAAGGCCGCCTTTACGCTGGGCTCTACTTCGGCAGTGCGACCGGCCTCCTGTAGATAAGCCACTTCATCCAGCATCAGGTCCTTGTCGTTCGGATGGCGCTTACGTCCGGCCTGGGTAGTGGCGATGGCTCCGTCAAGGTCAGTGTTACGTTTCTGCAAGTTCGCCGTGTAACGGAAGATCTCCGGCTTATCGTAACCGATGGACAGGCACTGCTGATAGCGTTGCAGGGCCCCGGCGAAGTCGCCCTTGCTCTCATAGGCCAGCGCGCTGTTGAACACTGCATTGCTGTCCACCTCGCCAAAGGTCTTCGCGATGCTCTCGCTCAACCCGTAACGCATCACTGCCTTGTCGTAGTCCTTAGCTGTGAAGGCGTCATTACCCGCGTTCAGCGCCATGCCTTGCAGGGCACGCAGGGCCTTCTCGTTGTTTTCCTTCTCTGCTCCTTTCACATCAAGATCCATGGCCTTTTGGAAGCTGGCAACAGCCTTGTCGAGGGCATCGGGGAATTGGGCCTTCAGCGCGGCGTCATCACTGAAGAGGATCCGGCTGTAGATCTGCCCGCGATAGCGCCAGGTCTTCTCCTTCACCATCGTGCCCTCGTTCAGGATCGCGGGTTCGATATAGCCGGCAGCCTCAGCGAGCTTATTGTCCTCCATGGCCATGAACGCGCTGACCACGCTGCTGTTCTGCGCGGTTGCCACCATGCTTAAGAGAAGGCCGAAGGTCAAAAGTGTCTTCTTCATCCGTCGATCGCCGATATACGGCGTTGGGGTTGGTTCAATATGGGATCCGATCACGCTTCGGGGGTGTCATTAGCAACATCGGTGCCATCCGCTTCCGCATCAGGCCCAGCGCCTTCGGCGCCACCGTCGGGGGTGTTGGGTACGCCCTCTACAACGGCCGCCTCCTCATCGTCCTCATGCAACTCACTGTCCACCTTCGCCACTGCCGCGATCTTGTCCTTGTCACGCAGTTCGATCAGACGCACGCCTTGTGTGGCCCGGCCCAGCACGCGCATCTCCGCGAGGCTCATGCGGATGGTGATGCCGTTGCGGGTGATGATCATCAAATGATCGTCGTCGCGCACGTCCTTGATGGCGACCAGTTTGCCCGTTTTATCGGTCACTTGCAGGGTCTTCACGCCTTTGCCCCCGCGGTTGATGATGCGGTAATCCTCCACTGGGCTACGCTTGCCATAGCCTTTGCTGCTCACCACCAGCACTTGTCGAGTGGCGGCTTCGGCCGCGTCGATGGTGATCATGCCCACCACCTGGTTCTTTCCATCGGCGTCGTCCAAGTTCATACCGCGCACGCCGCTGGCACCGCGGCCCATGGGACGCACACGGCTCTCTTCGAAGTGGATGGCCTTGCCGTCCTTGCTGGCCATGATGATGTGGCAGTTGCCGTTCGTGAGGCGTGCTTCCAATAGTTCGTCGCCGTCGCGGATGCCCACGGCGATGATGCCATTTGCGCGCGGACGGCTGTAGGCCTCCAGCGTGGTCTTCTTAATGATGCCCTTCTTCGTGCAAAGCACCACGAAGTGGTTATTCAGATAGTCCTCGGACTTCAGGTCCTTCACGTTCAAATACGCCACCACTTTATCGTCGCTCTCAAGCTGGACGAGGTTGATGATCGCGCGACCCTTACTCTGGCGTGTGCCTTCGGGGATGTCATACACGCGCATCCAGAAGCAACGGCCCTTCCGGGTGAAGATGAGCAGGTAATTGTGGTTGGTGGCAACGAACAGGTGCTCCAGGAAGTCCTCGTCGCGCGTGGTACTACCACGGCTGCCGATCCCCCCCCTGCCTTGCGTCCGGAACTCACCGAGGTTGGTGCGCTTGATGTACCCCAGATGGCTGATGGTGACCACAACCGCGTCATCCGCGATCAGGTCCTCCATGCTCATCATGCCGCCTGCGGTCA
>JBKJNF010000092.1:0-6719 GCA_046596155.1 Flavobacteriales bacterium
GGCGTTCCGTCGTTCGATCCGATCGTGTTGGTGGTCCAGAACACGGTCGTATCCGACCACTGCGACCATCCGCCGGATGTCACACTCGCATCGTTGAAGTTCTTGCTGAAGAAGGGCAGTTCCTGCCCGGGACAACGAGGTCCTGTCAAGTAGGCTTCGGCTTCGCTGCGGGCAAAGAGCTGAAGTGTGGACCCGAATACGCCTAGGATCCCAATGAAATTGCCTTTGCCTTGCGGAAGCGCATGGGAAGCATAATTGGCATACCCGCTGGTTCGCACCAGGATCTGGTTGCCAGCACAATCCTCCAGTGTGTGGTTCACACTCGCGGAGTTCACGGCATCAGCCCAGGTGCTGCCCACGGCTTCCGCAGCTACGAACTCAACACTGTCCAAGCGCACAAGCATGCTCTGGTGAGCGACTGGATCGAGCTGAGAGATGTTCAACACAAGCGGGGCCACGGATACCAATGTCTCCTGCTTCACTGTGTTGTTGTCCACGTTCACGCTATCCAGTTGCATTAGGCCATTGTAGGGGCTCAGCACAGTGCCGGGCAGGTAGATGCGGATGCGATCGCCGATGTACAGGCCACCGCTTGAAAGTAGTCGCAGGCAAATTCCTCCTGTGCTATCCTGGGCGTACACGTTCTTGTAAAAGTTGCCGTCCGTCTCGTCAGCCGTTACGGTCACGTACACGCTCTTTGGTTCGTTGAAGTGAACCGCGGCGCCGGTGTAAAGCGCTTTCATTTGCGCCACAGTAAGCACATCCCCAACAGGCAGGGTGCGCACAGGTGGGGTATCCAGATCCTTATCACAACCGGCCAGAAGGGCCAGCAAGGGCAGGAACAACAGGGTACGAAGGGCGGAAGGGAAGGTCATGCGGTGCATGGGTTGTTTCGTGATCAGAAGCTGTATGTGAGCATGAGGAAATAGGACCGGCCGAACATGTAGCCGAATTTGGGTGGGAACTTGTCCGGGTTCTGGCGGTCGAAGCGCAGCTGCTCGAACCCGCCGGTCTTCAGGTCCTGCTTGTCCAGCAAGTTGCTGATGCTGGCGTTGAACCCGAGGCGGTATTTGCGCTTGAACATCCAGCTCTTGTAAAAGAAGAGGTCAACGGTCATGCCGTCATCCAGCTTCGTTTGGTCCAGCAGCTTGTCCCACTGCGGGTCGTCCGTCACCAAATTGGTCAGCGCCTCGCTGGTACGACGATCCGGATTGGGGTCCAAGTAGATGTTACCGAAGTAGTTCACATTGGCACCCACTCGCCAGAACTTCGGCGAACTGTATTGCGCGCCGACGGAAGCTGCGGTCTGGGGCATTCCACCCACGCGGTAGTTCTTCCAGTAGATGGTGCGGCCCGTGGCAATGGCCGTGTCCAAGTTGTCGCGGCTGATGGTAGCCGTTGGGCGCGAGGTATAGCGGTACTGGCCTTGTGCGAGCACCGCAGAGGCTGTCCAGGTCGGAGAGATCTTGGCTTCCACTCCGAGTTCCAGGCCCATGTGTGTTTGGTCCACCCCGGTCATGGCGTAGTTCACCAGCGTCAGGAACTCTTCATTGAAATAGCTGCGGTTCGACACCTGGTCTGTGATCTGCGCGTAGTACAGCGTGGCTCTGCCTTTCAGCTTGGGCATACGCGCCAGGTAGCTGATATCACCTGAAAGTACGTTCTCACTGGTCAGACCGTCGATCGTGCTCTCCCGAGTGCGCGGGCTGGTGAACGCCGTGCGGGGCGTGGGGGGGCGAGAGATGAAGGCGGCGTTCCCGGTGATGTAGTTGCGGCCATCCAGTTTGTACACCGCACCGGCCTTCACGCCGATGTTGGTGAACGACTCTTTCGGGCTTTCACCTTTCGAGGTCTCTGGGAACAATCCATTGGTGAAGCGACTGTCACGCCAAAAGCTTGTCTGAGAAAGGCTCAGGCCGGCATAGCCCTCAATGCGTTGCCATTTCTTCTCCACCTGCCCGAACGCGTTGATCAGTTGGGTGTGGATGTCATAATCATAGCCGAACGTGTCGCCTTCGCGAACTACATGGTTGGGTGTGTCAAGGTTCTGCTGCGAACCATTCGGATCGTTGCTGTCCAGCTCGGCGAACTGGTTCAGATCCACCCAGAACTCGCCCCCGAGCAGGTCATTCAGCACTTTGAAGTTGTGGGACTTCTGCTTGTTCCAACTGGCGCCGGCGGTCAAATGGTATCCGGCGCGCATTTCACGGCTCCACACCGTGTTCAGCGCGATGCGGGTGGGGTCCGTACGCTGGTCTTCTACGATGTATTTACTGCGCAGGCCCGTCACGTTATTCCCGCTAACACCTTCTGCGTCCTGCACGGTGTAGAGGTTCTTGCCATTGGCGAAGTACAACTGGTCCCAATCGATCTGCTGGGTGTTGGCGTCGCTCTGCCATGCGCCGGTAAGCTGGGATGCATACCCCGGATCTTCCTGCGTGAAATAACTGGGTAGGTAGCGGTAGTAGTCCGGACGCGGGTCCTTTGCATCGAACCAGTTCAGGTTCGTGTTCCCATCACGACCGAAGGAATAGAGTACCGTACTCGTCCACTCCGTGCTGTCATCAGGGGTGAATATGTGCGTGAACAACAGGATGGGCTTGTGGTCGTAGCTCACCCGACTGTTACGCTTTTTGCCGGCCTGATAACCCCAGGCCGGGTTGTAATAGTTGTCGCCCGTGAGGTCATAGGCTTCCTGGATGGCCAAGGTCTGGCGACCCTGGCGGATAGGTGCGCCCAAACCGGTGAAGGCGATGCTGTGGCGGGCGTTGATCTTCTTTTCGGCACTTAGGAAATAGGCACCCGCGTCATAGGTCGTACCGGGAACGTAACCTTCATTGGCCCAGCGACGCGATCCGCTGATGCTGAAAGCCCAGCCGTTCGCCATCAACCCCGTGTTATAAGTGCCCATCAATCGATGGGTGTAGGCCCTGTTGGTCAGTGCATAGGAAAAACGTGTTCCGCGGCGCAACTCGCTGGCGCGCAGGGAGATCTCGGAATATCCGCCCACGCCGCCGAAGTTGTAGCGCGATGCTGTTACTCCCGTCCGTGTCTCCAACCAGCGGGTCACATCATTCAACCCTCCCCAATTGCTGAAGGACGCAAAGCCGCTCTCCAAGTCGTTCATCAACACCCCATTCAGGCTGATCAAGGTATTTTCTCCATCAAAGCCGCGAATCCGGAACCTAGCAGCCCCGAAGGTGAAACCAGCCGTACTGTTGAAGATGTCGCGCGAGCTTTGCAACACACCACTCACATCCTGACTGTTCAGTTCAGCATCCAGTTCACTAGAACTTACGGTGAACGCAGCCGCACGCTGATCAGCACTGGCCTGCGCCGTGTCCGGCACTACGGTCAGGGAGGTATCCGTTTGTGCTAACAGAATGCCTCCAAAGACCATGAAGTAGAGGGATCCGATGCGAAGGCCTCCGAGCAAAGGGAAGCGTACTGATATTCTGGAGGGTTGATGTGTAGCCAAGGGCATGGTCCGCTAAGGGGATGAATCAACGAAAGGGCGCCAAAAGTACACTCCATCGAGTCTGTAATAGGGGCGCCGATCGTTAATTCGATATGCTGTTCATAAAGTCCTAAGGCCCCGAAGATTCACTTACGACCTTTCAGAATTGTCCCCCGGACATCGACTGCGTAGATTTGCTAGCTTCACCTGAGTCGGGACTGAATCTGCTGAGATGTGACTGGACAGGCACTTGGAACGTTGGGGACCCTCGCGCGCTTGCGCGTGTTCCCACGTGCAGTGTTGGTCGTAGGCCTTTGCTTCCAGTTGAGTTCGTCGCAAGCGGCACATTACGCCGGGGGCAGCATCACTTACGAGTGTGTGGGCCCCGATCAGTTCCGCATCAATTTGGATCTCTTCCTGGATTGTGCAGGTGTCCCAAGCGTTGCGCAGACATTGACGTTCACCAGCACATGTGGAACCACGTTCACAGTGCCCAACATCCCGCCGCCCGCTCCCACCGAAGTAAGTCAGCTTTGTGCTGCGGCGCTCCCGAACAGCACGTGCAACGGTGGGGCACTTCCGGGGATGGAGTACTACCACTTTGAAACGATCGTCAACCTACCCCCCTGTGATCACTGGACGGTGAGCTGGAGCATTTGCTGCCGGGCTACCACGGTGGACCTTGTCGGCGTTCCGGGCATGTACATCGAGGCGGAGATCTATAATGTGACCGACGCCTGCAACAATTCCCCTGAATTCACTGACCAATCGATCCCATACGTCTGCGTTAACCAGCCGGTGTACTACAACTTCGGGGTGAATGAGCCGGACGGGGACGTGTTCACCTACTCGCTCATCAACGCCCGCTACTTCGCAGGAACGGCGCAGGACGTGAACTACCAGCCCGGATTCACCGGCGCCGCACCGGTGGCCGGGATCATGCTCGACCCGGTATCGGGCCAGATCGTCTTTACACCGACGATCAGCGGCAACTACGTGGTGGCGGTGGAGGTGGAGGAATTCGACGTGAACGGCAACCTGCTCGGTACGGTGATGCGTGATGTCATTTTCGTGGTGTTACCATGCGCAGGGAATGTGCCCATCAGCCAGGGAGCGGTGAACAACACAGGCGGCCTGATCACCGGAACGAACAGCATTGAGGTGTGTGAAGGTGAAGCGTTCTGCGTAGACATGGAATTCACGGACGCGGATCCAGGGACGATCCTTCAGGTAGTGTCAACGGCCACCGCGTTGCTTCCTGGCTCCACCTTCACGGTTATCGGTACCGATCCGGCCGTTGGTCGCATCTGTTGGACCGGCGACCTGAACTATTCCCCCATCAATGTGCTAGTACAGGCGGACGATGGTTCCTGTCCGGTGGAGAATACCGCCACCGTGGCGTTGAACATCACCACCGTGAGCGGAGGCGGGCCCTTGCCATCTCCTGGGACCAATGGATCCATACAGGTCTGTCCCAATTCTTTGGCGTTTCTGCTCGTGGATGAGTTAGGTGGCACACCCGACCCCAGCGGCTTCTGGACAGGCCCATCCGGCAATCCGCACAACTCGCAGTTTGATCCCATCACCGACCCTGCTGGTGTCTATACCTACACGGTGGGCAACTCCTGCGCAAGCGCGACAGCGACCGTGACGGTGAGCTATTTCGTTGTGCCCAACCCGGGAACGAATGGAACCCTGAGCATCTGTTCAAATGCCGTACCTGTGAACCTGATCACCATCCTGGGTGGAACGCCTTCGCCCGGCGGAACGTGGGCTGCGCCAGGGGGCGGGGCATTCGCAGGAAGCTACGATCCAGCCATACAAGGTCCGGGGATCTACACGTATTCGGTCCTAGGCGCTTCGGGGTGCCCGGGGGCAAGTGCCACGGTAACGGTGGCGGAGACGGTCGCGCCGAATGCTGGGGCCAATGGCTTGATGAGCGTGTGTTCGAACCAAGGGGTCACCGCTATGTTCGGTTATCTCGGCGGCACACCTGCGGTAGGCGGAATTTGGACGACCCCGGGAGGAGGTGCTTTCAGCGGCAATTTCGATCCGGCGGTGCACGCGCCCGGCGTCTATACCTATTCGGTGGTCGGGTCAGCGCCATGTATCAACGCCCAAGCCACCGTCACCGTTACCATTAATACAGTGCCGAATGCAGGTGCGAATGGATCGCGGAACATTTGTTCCTCCGCGGCACCGGTCAACTTGTTCACCAGTCTGGGAGGCGCTCCGCAGGCGGGTGGTTCATGGACCGATCCTGTAGGCGCGGCCCATAGCAACCTGTACAACCCGGCGGTTGATGGCCCCGGTGTTTATGTGTACACCGTGGCCGGTACCGCTCCATGCGCAAATGCCGCAGCCACGGTGACCGTAACTGAGACCCCAGCGCCGAACGCCGGCGCAGATGCGCTTTTCTCCATTTGTAGTAACGGCCCGGCGACGAGCCTGTACACCTTGTTGGGCGGCGGCGCCCAGGTCGGTGGTACATGGACCAACCCGAGCGGCGCCGCCTTTAGCGGATCCTATGATCCCACCGTGAACGGGCCGGGCATCTACACGTACACGCTGGCCCCGAACGCGCCGTGCCCTGGAGATCAAGCCATCGTAACGGTAACGGAGAATGTTGCGCCCAACGCGGGTGTGGATGCGGTCTATTCCATCTGTTCATCCAATGCCGCTACCAACCTGCTCACCTTGCTCACCGGCGCTCAGGCTGGAGGGAGTTGGACCGCGCCTGGCGGTGGAGCCTTCTTCGGCACCTACGATCCTGCGGTGAACAGCGGTGGGGTGTTCACCTACACAGTGAACGGCACGGTCCCATGTATCGCCGATCAGGCAATGGTGACCGTGACGGAGAATGCAGCTCCGATCGCGGGCTCCGACGGCGCCATTTCGCTTTGCTCCACTTCTGCGGCCACCGCGCTCCTAGGGTCACTTGTGGGTGCACAGGCAGGTGGGACGTGGATGCCCCCTGGCGGAGGGGCCTTCAGCGGTACATACGATCCCGCAGTGAACGGTCCCGGTGTTTACACCTATTCGTTACCGGGCATATCCCCTTGCGCGTCGGATCAATCCACTGTAACAGTCACGGAGAATGCCGCGCCGAATGCAGGCGCGGATGGGTCGATCACGCTTTGCTCCACCTCAGCACCGACCGGGCTTTTCGCTTCGCTGGTAGGCGCACAGGCCGGAGGCACATGGACAGCGCCCGGTGGTGCAGTATTCAGCGGCACCTATGACCCCGCAGTGGACAACGGCG
>JBKJNF010000138.1:0-4408 GCA_046596155.1 Flavobacteriales bacterium
ATCCGGAAAGCTGGTGAGCGACAAGGAGACCGTGGAGCGCATCCGGAAGCTTTCCATACCGCCTGCATGGCAGCGCGTATGGATCAGCGCCGATCCGTTAGCCCACTTGCAGGCCACGGGCTTCGATGTGAAAGGCCGAAAACAATACCGGTACCATGCTGAGTGGAGCGCACAGCGGAACGGGACGAAGTACACGCACGCGCTGGCCTTTGGCAAACAATTGCAGACCATGCGCAAGCGAGTGGAACAAGACCTGAAGTTGCCCGGCCTTCCGGCGGTGAAGGTGTTGGCCACTGTGGTGAGCGTAATGGACCATACGCAGATCCGCGTAGGGCAGGACGAATACGCCAGGACCAACGGCACCTTCGGTCTGAGCACGTTGTTGGACCGCCATGTGCAGGCCGATGGCGCCGGCCTGCGCTTCGTATTCAAGGGCAAGACAGGCATTGCGCACAACATCCGCTTGGGTTCGCCGCGCTTGGCGCGCTTGGTGATGCGCTGCAAAGAGCTGCCGGGCCAGGACCTGTTCCAATATGTGGATGATGCAGGACACCCGAAGCCCATCGATAGTGGTATGGTGAATGACTACATCCGCTCCATCAGCAAGGGTGCCTACACCAGCAAGGACATGCGCACATGGAAGGGCACGGTGCATTGTACCCGTGCGCTGCTCGCACAAGGCCCGGCCGATACGTTGACCGAACAACGCGCGCGGATCAATGCCGCGTTGGACGTAGTGGCGAAGCACTTGGGCAACACCCGCACGGTCTGCCGCAAGTACTACGTGCATCCGGATGTGGTAGTGGCCTATGAAAGCAGAACGTTGATGACCGTAGCGGCAGGGGTAAGGGGCACACGTACCATGGCGCACGAGGAACGGGTAGTGATACGCCTGCTGGGTGGGACCACGCGCCCACCAACGGGCACAAAGGCGAAGAAGACGCTCTCGCGTGCTGCTTGAACACTACGAAACGCGCGGGAAGTCGGCCGCACTAGACCAGCTGTCCTGGCCACAGGAAGGGCATAGGTCGGAAGTTCCTTCGGACGCAGTGTACCCGCAATAGCCGCAGCTCACGGGCCCCGTGGACCGTTCAGCGCGGCGTCGCAGTTCATCCGCCCACCCCACGTGGATAGGAAGTCCCGGGCGGACGTTGCCATCGGCCTGGAAGAAGACGCTGAGCTCCCCATCCACTTCCACATGGGCGGCTTTCACCTGGCCCAGGTGTTCCACCTGGTGGGTACGCAGGTCGCCAAAGAACTCCTCTACCGAAAGCCCCTCCTTCTCCAACGCGGCCCTATCGATAATACCGTTGTCCAGCACCTTCACCACCACCCCTTCCACCCAGGCACCCACACGCGGGGAATGGTTGGTCCAATGGTTCATAGCCCGGTAGAGCACCAGCACTACCAAGATGGCCACAATGGCAGGCAGCAAGGGAGCGTCATCATGGAGCATGGGATCGCCTATGGCGGAACCCAACCCAATGATCACGATCAACTCCAGGGTACTGAATTGCCGTACCTCCTTTTTGCCTGTGAGCTTGAAGAGGAGCAGCACGACGCCGAACATGAGCACAGTGCGCAGCAGACATTCTATCAGGAAGATCCACGTACGTCCCTCACCCAGCAATATGCGGTGCCATTCATCCATAGGCAGAGGTGTTCAGCAGGCGGACTTTTCTGTGCGTTATGTCCCAGGCAGCAGTACTAGTCACTCGGCCAACTTCCGTATGCGCCCATTCGGGGCGTTGTGGCTTGGCGTAGCCCCCCTATTCGTGGACGACGATCAGTTGCAAGCGCGCGGCAGGTTGATGTGGGGTAGGGTCGGCCGGATGTTGTGTGCCTGGTTGCAGGGGCTGCCCGGGGTGTGTTGGAACCTCCTGGGGGGTGATGCTCGGTGTGCCGGGTACAGGAGGTGTCACAGGCTTCTGCGGGCCAGGTTCTGTAGCTGGCTTGGGATCCGGTGGCGGTTCTGTTACCGGGGTGTTCGGAGGGTCCGGAAGCGCGTAGCCGATGCGGGTAGAAGAGTTGGTGTTCATGGGGCGTAGTTGGGTTTATGTCGGTTAATGAACTGGGTGGAACGAACAACGGACCACCGAAGTGATCCGCTGTCGTTGACAGGCATGGAAACTTCCACCAAAGCACCCAGCCTCCTTCTCAGTGACCGTCGTGGTCCTTGTCAGCGTCCGTCTTCTTATCGATCATTTCCTTCTGGCGATCCCACCAGGTCTTGGTATCATCGGCGGTCTTACGGGCTTCCATTTTCATGTTGCTCCAATCCGTGCCGGTGCTGGCCTCCATCTTGGCCAACGATGCATCGATGCGTGCGATGTTGGTTCCCAACTCGGTCACCATGGCCTGGCATTCCGCCTTCTTGCTCGCATCCTTGATGCCGTCATTCAACTTTTTCTGTTCGCTCATCTGGCGGTCGGCCAACGTCTCACGCAGATCACGTAGTTCCTTCACGGCTTCTGTGCGCTCATCACGCCACGCCTCACTGCTTTCCATTTTGGCATCGTTCATCTCGGTCTTGTTCTCCTGCATCTGGTCGTTGGTCTTCTCGGTAGCATCACCCGGTTGCATACAGCTTGTGGCGAACATCGATCCGCCGATGAGGCAGATGATAGGTAGGAAGGAATAGGTTTTCATGGTGTTTTCGTTAGGTTGCTTAACCAGTGTCAACTCACGGGCCGATCCTGTGAACAGCACAAGTCGGGACCCATACGCACCAGGATCGTCGCCTTCGTTCCCCATGTCGGGGAGAAGAATGCCCACGGCTACGTCAACATCCGCGTAGCCGTATTCAGTACAGATGCGCTTCGCATGGTTCCAACACCGAATGGGTATGCGCTCCTCAACGAAAGCGCTCGCCGACCCCCTGAGATGAATTGGCGGAATTCACCTGATCATCGGCGCAAGCATGCAACGAGCCTTGACCTTGCGCGGGTTTACCGATCCGGCCGTTGTTTGAGAACCTCCGGTACAGTCGGTAGTTCCACGCGCAGCGGCCTTTTCTCCCTCAAGGTCTCCGACAGTGGATGTGCGCTCAAGCAAGTTACGGGACCCTGAGGCACCCGTGAAGCTCAGGGTCCCGAAGCGAAGACCTTGCGAAGGGTTTGGAATCACCCGAGCGCTGGTATGGGGGAGGCAGAGCGGCAGGTGTTGTGATCTTGGGTAAAGTTCTATCGAAGCTCAGCGGCTCATCCGTGTCGCTGCATCCAACCGGGCAGCCACATTTTCCCAATCGATCAGTTGCTGCAGGTTATCTACGAAGTCTGGGCGCTTGTTCTTGAACTTCAAGTAGTAGGCGTGTTCCCATACATCGATCACAAGGATGGGAAGCGCACCCCAATGCGTCATACGCTCGTGGTTCTCAACCGGCATAAGTAGCAGCTTATCAGTGTACGGATGATAGCCGAGCACGCCCCAGCCGTTGCCATCGATGTCCTTCGACATGCTCGCGAGCGCAGCCCACAAACGATCCAACGTACCGAAGTCCTTCTCGATCCGTTTCAGCAGCTCGCCTTGGGGAGCGGTCTTCTTCGCTGACAGGTTGGTCCAGAAGATGGAATGCAGCACATGCGAGCTCAGGTGGTGACTGAGTTTTCTGCTCCAATAGGAAAGAGCGGCTTGCTCACCGGAATCCATCGCCACCTTCAACTGTGCCAGATCCTTGTTTGCGCCTTTTACAGCACCACTGTGGTGGAAGGCGTGGTGCAGGTGCAGCGTTTCGGCGTCCATGAAGGGCTCCAACGCATCCTCAGCATAGGGTAATGCCGCCTGTACGAAGTTGCCATCGCCATCCACCAGTTTGTCCAGCCCCATGTCTTGGATGTCACTCGCGGCATGCACATCGCGTGTGATCAGCGCGGCCCCCGTGAAGAGCGCCCCAGCGCGGAGAAATTCCTTGCGTTCCATTTCTCAAAAGTAGTTGGTCACTACTCACCGTTGGTCTTTCTCCATCCCCCTCACCACCTCCATCCCGGCTCCCGGGTCAAGCCCGGGACTGGCCGGTACCCCCACACTCACCGTCTTCACCCGCTTCAACAAGTCGATCACTTGTTCCTTGTAGTCGGCGAAAGGGTAGGTGTGAACTTCGCGCAACGACTGTGGCCAATGGAGCCAAGCTACTGTTCCAACGATCCTTAGGGCGACGAACCCCCAGCGCAGGGTCCCGAAGCGGAGACCTTGCGTGAGCTTTAGATAGGGGACCCTTTTTCTCCCTCAGGGTCTCCGACAGTGGATGTGCGCTCAAGCAAGTTACGGGACCCTGAGGCAACCGTGCAGCTCAGGGTCTCGAAACAGAACCGGCACACGTGCAAGGTCACTTCGCCGCGTTGCCGCTGGTGGCATAGTGCGCAGCGAGCAGCTCCTGTGCACGCGTCCAGCGGAGGCCGGGGTAGCGGTG
>JBKJNF010000180.1:0-14324 GCA_046596155.1 Flavobacteriales bacterium
CGCATCTACAAGCTCCGGAAATGAACCTCTACGAACGACTGCTGAAGAAGGACGCCAAGCTGGCCGTTATAGGCCTTGGGTATGTGGGACTGCCCATCGCGCTCGCCTTTGCGCGCAAGATCAAGGTGGTGGGTTTCGACATCAACCAGAAGCGGGTGGACATGATGCGTCGCAACGAGGACCCCAGCAACGAACTCACTGCCGAGGACTTCAAGGGCTGCGACATCCACTTCAGCGCGGATCTCAACGACCTGCGCGATGTGGAGTTCTTCATCGTGGCCGTACCAACCCCCATCGACGATCAGAACATCCCCGACCTGAAGCCCCTGCTCGGCGCCACGCGGACCGTGGGTCAGGTGTTGAAGCAGAACGATTACGTGGTCTATGAGAGCACCGTATACCCTGGATGCACGGAGGAGGACTGCGTGCCCCTGTTGGAAAGTCTGAGCAGCTTGAAGTATGTCACTGATTTCAAAGTGGGCTACTCACCTGAACGCATCAATCCGGGTGATAAGGAGCATACGCTCAGCAGCATCGTGAAGGTGAGCAGCGGTTGCGATGCCGAGAGCGCGGAGATCATCGCCAAGGTGTACGAACTGGTTGTGAAAGCAGGCGTGCATCGCGCGGCAAGCATCAAGGTGGCCGAAGCCTCCAAGATCATCGAGAACACTCAGCGGGACGTGAATATCGCGTTGACGAACGAGCTCTCCATCATCTTCAACAAGATGGGCATCAACACGTATGATGTTTTGGAAGCGGCTGGCACCAAATGGAACTTCCTCAAGTTCCAGCCAGGCCTCGTGGGCGGCCATTGCATCGGTGTCGATCCCTATTACCTGGTATACAAGGCCAAGGAGCTTGGCTACCATGCCCAGATCATCGACAGCGGCCGTTATGTGAATGACAGCATGGGCGGATACGTGGCCAAACAGACGGTGAAGAAGGTGATCGCTGCAGGAAAGAACCCCGCTGAAAGCCGTGTGCTGGTGATGGGCGCCACCTTCAAGGAGAACGTCACCGACATACGCAATAGCAAGGTGGCCGACGTGGTGCGCGAGCTGAAGAGCTTCAGCTGCCATGTGGATGTGGCCGACCCTCACGCCGACAGCTCGGAAGTGAAGCACGAATATGGCTATGACCTAGTGGGCGAGATGAAGGGACCATACGATGCCATCATCGTGGCCGTCAATCACACCGAATACGCCAACAAGGACGAGGCCTGGTTCAAAAAGATGCTCACACCGAAGGGCGTGCTCGTGGACCTGAAAGGCATCTACCGGAAGAAGGTGAAGGACGTGAACTACTGGAGTCTGTGACCTACGCACGCACCATCCTCATTACAGGCGGTGCCGGCTTTATCGGCAGCCACGTGGTGCGACTGTTCGTGAGCAATTACCCACACTACCGTATCGTCAACCTCGATGCGCTCACATACGCGGGCAACTTGGAGAACCTGAGCGACATAGAGGAGTCGCCTAATTACACCTTCATCAAGGCCGATATCCGCGATGGGCAGGCCATGATGGACCTGTTCAAGCAACAGGACATCACGGATGTGATCCACCTGGCTGCGGAAAGTCACGTGGACCGCAGCATCAGCGACCCGATGGCGTTCGTTGAAACGAATGTGGTGGGCACAGCGAACCTGCTCAATGCTGCCCGTGATGCATGGCAGGGTGCGGTCGAAGGCAAGCGGTTCTACCATGTGAGCACGGATGAGGTCTATGGCTCATTGCACGATGGCGGCTTCTTTACCGAGGAAACGCCTTATGACCCGCAAAGCCCATACAGCGCGAGCAAGGCGGCCAGCGACCATTTCGTGCGGGCATACGGCAACACCTACAAGTTGCCCTTCGTGATCAGCAACTGCAGCAACAACTACGGAAGTCACCAGTTCCCGGAGAAGTTGATCCCGCTTGTGATCAACAATATCGTGCACAACAAGCCCCTGCCGATCTATGGCAAAGGCGAGAACGTGCGCGACTGGCTCTGGGTGGAGGATCACGCGCGTGCCATCGATGTCGTGTTCCATAAGGGCATCATCGGTGAGACATACAACATTGGCGGGCACAACGAGTGGAAGAACCTCGACCTGGTCCAGTTGCTCTGCCGCATCATGGACGAAAAGCTCGGGCGCACAATAGGTGAAAGCGCAACGCTCATCACTTACGTAACCGACCGCGCAGGTCACGACCTCCGCTACGCGATCGACGCTTCCAAGATCAAGCGCGAACTGGGCTGGGTGCCCAGCATCACCTTTGAGCAGGGCCTCGAGCGTACGGTGGAATGGTATTTGGCGAACGGGCCTTGGATGGAGCATGTGACCTCGGGCGCTTACCTCGCCTATTACGAGGACCAATACACCAAGCGCTGACATGGGCTTCTTCAGCAAGTTGTTCGGTCCTTCGCAGCCGCCATTGGGCCCAGCTGACCTGAGCGTGCTGAAGTGCGACGTGCATAGCCACTTCGTTCCGGGCATTGATGACGGCGCGCAGACCGTGGAGCAGAGCGTGGAGCTGATCTGTGCGATGCACGACCTCGGTTATACCAAGATCGTGACCACACCGCACGTAATGGCCGATGGCTACAGGAACACCCCGGAAATCATCCTGGGCGGTTTGGAGAAAGTGCGCAGCGAGCTCCGCGCTCGTTCCATTCCAGTGGAGATCGAAGCTGCTGCGGAGTACTACCTGGACCATGAACTGGAGGTCCGGGTGAAGGAGCGTTCAGTACTGACATTCGGGAACAATTTGCTGCTGTTCGAACTTCCGTTCATCAGCGAGCCGGTGGTGTTGCTGAGCGTGGTCTTCGAAATGCAGACGGCAGGATACAAGCCCGTGCTGGCGCATCCGGAGCGCTATCAATTCTGGCACATGGACATGACCATGTTGGAGAAGTTGAAAGATCGTGGAGTGCTTTTTCAATTGAATACCATCGCGCTTATGGGGGCTTACGGCCCTTCGGTGAAAAAGGCCGCAGAGAAGATGATCGACCTAGGCTGGTACGAACTGATCGGCAGCGACTGCCACCGGCTGGACCATGTGGAAGCGATCAAGGCAACGCTCACCGAGCCCTACCTACACAAACTGATCGCGAGCGGGAAGTTGATCAATGCGACGCTCTGAGGAGCGATCACAGAACAACTACCAGTTGGCCCGCGAGCCGCTGCCTACCGTCTGTGAGCAACACTAGATACGTTCCCGGAGCGACCGAGTCCACATCCAAACGAAGGTCATTGGCTGCCGATGCGGCCAAGCCCTGCCGTCGGATGATACGGCCGTCGCTCGCCATGAGCACGAGAGTGAGCCCAGTGCGGCGCGCATCGAACACATCATGAGCCACGGTAACGCAAATCGACCCGGCGGTTCCACCCGGAATAACATTGATCACGTTCGCATCCGTACCAACGGGTTCCACGATCGCTGTGATGAGCGTGTCACAGGTCTGATAGATCGGATCGATGTAGAGTTGAACGCCCGATCTGTCGTAGCACAGCAGTATGAGGCCTTGTTCACAAAAGTCGCATATGCATTCCACGGGATAGAACGGATGCATGGTGGAACCGATCCCTTCGATCCATTCCATCGGAGTATTCGGGATGCCCTCGTTGCACCGATCGAACATGAGGGTGAACCGGCGTCGCTCCACCCCGAAGAACACAACCGTATCGATGTTCTGTAGGATGAACATCGCGGTATCCGGATCAACATAGTCCATGTTCAACCCGGTGTACACCGTGTCGCCGACCCCCATGGAAAAGTCGTACAGAAGGTACTCTTTGGCCGAACAATCCGTGCCCCTTCTCAGCCACGTACGCTGACCTTCATTGCGCACGTACGACGTGTCGTTGGGGGAGCCTCCCGGATCAGCGAATGCCGAGTAGGAATGACTACACATGCTCAGGCTGCCCACGAACTGTATCGAGGAGGTATGGCACGAGGTTCCGACACCGGTGATGCATGAGAGCACGTTCCAATGGGGGACGTCTGATGCTACGGGAAACGGCTGTTGTGCCCGCGATCCGATCGCGACCGACACGAAAACGAGGAAACCGAATATTCTGGTAAACATGCTGTGAAACTATGACACCACACACCAAGGTATCGCTGCCTGCGCACACCCGAAACCTTGTTCACCCTCAGGTTCTCACGCAATGGACCCTGAGGATACGCTTCACGCCGCCGCTGTCTCCAACTCCTTGTTCACCTTCTTGAAGAGCCCTTGCAGCACATTGCCGGGTCCCACCTCCACCACTTTCGTTGCGCCATCAGCAAGCATGTTCTGCATGGTGTGTGTCCAACGCACGGGGGCGGTGAGCTGCGCGATCAGGTTGGCCTTGATGCGAGCAGGATCGGTGTGTGCACGCCCATCTACGTTCTGGTAGATCGGACAGCGCGGATCCACGATGGGCGTGTAGGCGATGGCTGTGGCGAGCTCGGCACGGGCCGGCTCCATCAGCGGACTGTGGAAGGCGCCGCCCACTTGCAACAGCAGTGCGCGCTTGGCCCCAGCCGCCTTCAGCGCCTCGCAGGCGGCGTTCACCGCCTCCAATGAACCGCTGATCACCAACTGCCCGGGGCAATTGTAGTTCGCGGGGACAACAACACCTGGGATGGTTGCGCAAACCTCTTCCACTTTCGCATCATCCAATCCGAGGATGGCGGCCATGGTGCTTGGCTGCATCTCACACGCTTTTTGCATCGCATTGGCGCGTGCAGCTACCAACTTTAATCCATCCGAGAACTCCATCGCCCCGGCAGCAACAAGCGCGCTGAACTCGCCCAGCGAATGTCCGGCCACCATAGCGGGCTGGAATGCATCGCCCATCACCTTCGCCTTGATCGCGCTGTGCAGGAAGATGGCAGGCTGCGTTACGTTCGTCTGCTTCAGGTCGGCCTCGGTGCCCCGGAACATCACTTCCGTGATAGCGAAGCCCAGGATGTTATTGGCGTGCTCGAAGAACACACGGGCATTGGCATCTGACTCGTACAGGTCCTTGCCCATTCCGGGGAACTGGCTGCCTTGTCCGGGGAAAACATATGCGGTCATGGGTCCTGTTGAGCGTATAGGCCGTAATTGGGCGATCAGTGCAGTCGGGAGCTGATGAGCTGGATGAACTCTTCGCGCGTACGATTATCCGTGAGGAATATACCAGTGAATGCGGAGGTGGTCGTCACGCTGTTCTGCTTCTGGATGCCGCGCATCTGCATGCAGAGGTGCTGGGCCTCGATGACCACGGCCACACCAAGCGGGCGCAGCGCAGCGTGCACGCAGTCGCGGATCTCGTTCGTGAGGCGCTCCTGCACTTGCAATCTGCGGGCGAACGCATCCACCACACGCGGGATCTTGCTGAGTCCAACGATGCGTCCGGCAGGGATATAGGCCACATGCGCCTTTCCGAAGAAGGGCAGCATGTGGTGTTCGCACATGCTGTACACCTCAATGTCCTTCACCACCACCATCTGGCTATAATCCTCCGTGAACATTGCGCTCTTCAGGATGGCCGCCGGATCCAGATCGTAGCCATGCGTTAGGTATTGCAGCGCCTTGGCCACACGCTCGGGCGTGCGTATCAGTCCCTCGCGTTGGGGATCCTCGCCGATGGCCTCGAGGATCTCCTCATAGTGGCTGCCGATGCGCTTGAGGGTCTTCTGGTCGTATTGGTCTACACGGGAGTAACCGTCAACAGCATCCTCGGGACCGATGTTGTTCTTCTTGGCCATGTCAGTTGCCGAAATATTCAACGTGGTTGTTCTCGGTCTCCTTCACCTTTACGCAGTGGAGTTCGGCACCGAGGGAACGCACTGGAGCTTGCAGTTGTTCCCAGATCGCGATGGCGAGGTTCTCTGTGCTGCTGTATCGACCATTCATGAACGACACGTCCATATCGATGTTCTTGTGATCGAGCTGGTCCACCGCGTGCGTGTGAATCACTCGGCTCAGCGCGCTGAGGTCCACTACGAAGCCGGTCTCCTTGCTGGGTTCACCTTTCACTGTGACCCACAATTCATAGTTGTGACCGTGCCAGTTGGGGTTGCTGCACTTGCCGAATACCTCGTAGTTCTTCTCGAGGCTCCAATCGGGTCGGCTGAGCTTGTGCGCCGCGCTGAAGCGTTCGCGCCGGGTAATGTGTACGAGGGCCATGGGTTGAAAAGGTCCGCAAATCTACGGCGGATGCCGCTCCGGGCGGGAAGGTCGCCCGCGATCAACGCAGGCACCCGCCACGCCCCTATTTTCGCACCCGGCCAGCGGCCCACATGGCCCCGCAGGCGGAACAATGATCGTTGTAACAGGTGCGGCTGGGTTCATTGGGAGTTGCCTCGTACGTGAACTATTGAAAGCGGGCTACACCGACATTGTGGCCGTGGACGATTTCGGCCGGGCGGATAAGGCACCGAACCTCGCTGGCAAGAAGCTTACCACTCGGATCCACCGGGAGGAGTTCTTCACCTGGCTTGATGTGAACGAGCGCTTCGTGCAGTTCATCTTCCACCTAGGCGCGCGCACGGACACCACCGAGTTCGACCATCGCATCTTCGACGAGTTGAACGTTCGCTACAGCCAACGCATGTGGGAGGTTTGTGTGCGCTACGGCCTACCGCTGGTCTATGCTTCGTCCGCTGCCACATATGGAGGCGGCGAACAGGGCTACACCGATGATCATATGCTGATCCCCAAGCTGAAGCCTTTGAACCCTTACGGAGAGAGCAAACAGACCTTCGATGTTTGGGCCCTTGAGCAGAAACAAGCGCCCTACTTCTGGGCGGGCCTCAAGTTCTTCAATGTGTATGGGCCGAACGAGGCCCACAAGGGCCGCATGGCCAGCGTGGTGTTCCATGCATTCAACCAGATCACCGCAACAGGCGGTATGAAGCTTTTCCGCAGCCATCGTCCCGACTACAAGGACGGCGAGCAGCTGCGCGACTTCGTGTATGTGATGGATGTATGCGCGGTGTGCATCTGGCTAATGGAGCACCGCAAGCATTCAGCGATCTACAACTTGGGCAGCAGCAAGGCGCGGAGCTTCCTGGACCTTGCCCGAGCCACGTTCCTCGCCATGGACCGTAAGGAGAACATCACCTTCATCGATACACCCGCGGACATCCGCGACAAGTACCAGTATTTCACCGAAGCGCGGATGGAGAAGTTGCGATCGGCAGGATATGACCGGCCGTTCACCTCGCTAGAGGAAGGTGTCGCGGACTATGTAAGCCAATACCTAGCGCACGGCCAGCGCAACTGAAGGGTGCCCCTGGGAATTATGGGGCCAGCATATGAAAGGACTTAGCTGAAGGAATGCTCGTTCACCTGCGGCTCGGCGGTGTACTCCTCACGCATGGCCAACAACTCGATCCGCACACGCTGAAGGAGCTCCACCAGCTCCTGCGTGTTATCTACCTGCCCGCGTGAATTGCGCAGCTGATCCTTCGCCCCTTGAATGGTGAAGCCCTTGTCCTTCAATAGCACCTGGATCTCGCGCACCTTGGCGATATCGTCCTTGGTGTACAGGCGATCGCCCTTGCCGGTGCGCTTGGGCCGCAACATGCCGAACTCTTTCTCCCAATAGCGCAAGAGGGATGTGTTCACCTCCAACTGCTCGGCCACCTCGCCGATGGTCCAGTAGATGCGCTCGATCGTCTTCTCTTTCAGTGGCATGGGAGAGTACTCACAGTTACCAACTTCCTTTTATTGAGGCTAAAGTACTGATCAGTCGAACGATTGGCTCGCATTACGCGACTGCTCGATCATCCGTGCATATTCGTCGGGCGTGAGGCTGTTGAACAGGTAGTTCGCGGGGTCGACAGGTGTGCCGGCCTTGTGTACTTCGTAATGCAGGTGTGGACCGGAACTCAGACCTGTGTTGCCCGACAGACCCACCAGATCGCCGCGCTTCACGCGCTGGCCGTTCCGCACTTTCACCTGTGACAGGTGAGCGTAGAGCGTTTCGTAGCCGAACCCATGGTCCACGATCACGTGAATGCCGAAGCCCGAGGAACTGTACTCCGCAAAAGTCACGCGACCATCACCGGCGGAGTGCACCTCCGTGCCCACTGGCGAGGTGAAGTCCAGGCCCTGGTGCATTTTGTTGATCTTCAGGATCGGGTGCATACGCTCGCCGAAGCCGGAGCTCACCTGCGTAAGCTCATTGGGGATGGGCTGAATGCTCGGTATGCTGGCGAGCATTTCCTGTTTGCGCATGGCCAGCGTGGCCACTTCGTCGAACGACACGCTTTGCACATACAATTGCTTCGCAAGCATATCGAGGCGTTTCCGAGTGCCGATCACCAGCTCGCTGCTGGCATAGCCTTCAAGGTTCTTGTAACGATTCACCCCGCCGATGCCCGCCCGACGGACGTTCTGCGGAATGGGATCGGCCTCGAAGATCACGCGGTACACATTGTCATCGCGCCGCTGCACATCGTACAGCACGGACTCGATCTCGTTGAGGCGCTTATTCACCAGGTCGTACTGCACGGCCAACTGTTGGTTCTCTCGCTTCAAAGCGGCCTCCTTCGGCGAATCGATCCATTGAAAGGCCAGAAAGATGCCCGCGATACCGAGCATCAGACCCGGCAACAGGGCCAAGGCCGTGCGTTTGGCCTTCTGCCACCCGCTGATGCGGATGCGCTCAAAGTTGAGCGTGTCGGGATTGAAGCGGTACTTCAGCTCGGCCATTGGGGGTTGCGAATTTACCCCATGCGCAGCAATGACGGACGTCCTCTTCACCTGTTCACACCATTTACCTTCGCCGCGCCTTTTCACCACCCATGCTCACATCCCGCGAGATCCGCCAGAAGTTCCTTGATCATTTCGCCCATCGCGGCCACGCCATTGTGCCCAGCGCACCGATGGTCGTGAAGGATGACCCGACGCTGATGTTCACCAACGCGGGGATGAATCAGTTCAAGGACCTGTTCCTCGGCAATCGCCCGGCGAAGAACAAGCGCATTGCCGATACACAGAAGTGCCTGCGCGTGTCCGGCAAGCACAACGACCTCGAGGAGGTGGGCATCGACACATACCATCATACGATGTTCGAAATGCTCGGCAACTGGAGTTTCGGCGACTACTTCAAGAAGGAGGCGATCGAATGGGCCTGGGAGCTGCTGGTGAAGGAATACAAGATCGATCCAGCAAACATCTACGTTACCTACTTCGGTGGCGATGAGGCCGACAAGCTGGCGGCTGACACGGAGACCCGCGACCTGTGGCTCCAGTTCATGCCTGCCGAACGCATCCTGCCCTTCAGCCAAAAGGACAACTTCTGGGAAATGGGCGACACCGGTCCCTGTGGTCCCTGCACCGAGATCCACGTGGATGTGCGCACGGCGGAAGAAAAGAAGCAGAAACCCGGGCGCGACCTGGTGAACAACGATCACCCGCAGGTCATCGAGATCTGGAACAACGTGTTCATGCAGTTCGAACGCAAGGCGGACGGCTCGTTACACACATTGCCTGCGCAGCATGTGGACACGGGCATGGGTTTCGAGCGCCTCTGCATGGTGCTGCAAGGCAAACGGAGCAACTATGACACCGATGTGTTCCAGCCATTGATCCAGGCGCTCGCCAAAAAGTGCGGCAGAACGTATGGGCAGGAGGAGAAGGCGGACATCGCCATGCGCGTGATCTCCGATCACTTGCGTGCCATCAGTTTCGCCATCGCCGATGGACAGCTCCCGAGCAACACCGGAGCGGGCTATGTGATCCGCCGTATCCTGCGCCGCGCCGTGCGTTACGGATATAGCTTCCTCGCCTTCAACGAGCCCTTCATGTACAAACTGGTCCCAACGCTCGTGGGCCAGATGGGCGACCAGTTCCCCGAACTGGAGAAGCAACAGGGCATCGTGGAGAACGTGATGCTGGAAGAGGAGAAGGCCTTCCTGCGCACGCTGGAACAAGGCACCAAGCGGATCGAACAAGCTTTGGCCGAGAGCAAGGGCACACTGCCCGGCGACAAGGCCTTCGAGCTCTTCGACACTTTCGGATTCCCGATCGACCTAACACAGCTCATGGCCCGTGAACAGGGCCGTAGTGTGGACATGGCCGGTTTCGGTATCGAGCTGAAAAAGCAGAAGGAGCGCAGCCGTGCCGCAACGGCCGTCACCACCGGCGATTGGGTGGAGCTGCAGAAAGGCGACACTGCTTTTGTGGGCTATGATGAACTTACGAGCACTGCCCACATCCTGCGCTACCGCAAGGTCACCGGAAAGGGTGGCGACCAGTTCCAGGTCGTGCTCGATCGTACACCGTTCTATGCCGAGGGCGGTGGACAGGTGGGCGACACGGGCTGGATCATCCAAGGCGATGGTCAGGTAGAGGTGCTCGACACGAAACGCGAGAACCAGTTGGTGGTCCACTTCACCAAGGAACTTCCAAAGGATGTGAATGCGAAGCTCACCGCGCAGGTGGACAGCGCACGCCGCAACCTCACCGCGCGCAACCACACGGCCACGCACCTGCTGCACCACGCACTCCGCAAGCATTTGGGCACGCACGTGGAGCAAAAAGGCTCACTTGTGGCGCCCGATCGGTTGCGTTTCGACATCAGCCACTTCGCCAAGGTGACGCCGGAGGAACTGGCCACTATCGAACGCGACGTGAACGCGATGATCACGGACGACCTCGTTTTCGAGGACAAGCGAAATGTGCCCATCGCGGAAGCGAAGGGGATGGGAGCCATGGCCCTCTTCGGCGAGAAGTACGGCGATCAGGTGCGCGTGGTGAAGTTCGGTCCCAGCGTGGAGCTTTGCGGAGGAACGCATGTGCCGCGTACGGGTGTTATCGGTCCGTTCCGCATTGTGAGTGAGGGCGCGCTGGCCGCTGGTGTTCGCCGGATCGAGGCCATCACCAGTGTGGAGGCCGAGCGCATGATCAACGAAAAGCTCGCGAAGCTCGATGCGATCAATGCGGCGCTGAAGCATCCTGCGGATGTGGTGCAGGCCGTGGAGAAGCTCGTTGAACAAAATGCCGCACTCGCCAAGGAATTGGAGAAGTTCGCCCGCGAAAAAGTCAAGGGCTACGCCGTCTCACTTCCCTTGAAAGCGAAGAAGAACGCGCGCGGCATGGCGGTGCTGGTGGAGCAGCTGGACATGGATGCCCAAAGTCTGAAGGACCTCGGGTACCAGCTGCGCGAACAACAGCCGGACCTCGCCTTTGTGGCCGGCTCCGTTATAGACGGCAAGCCGATATTGGCGGTATCGCTGGGGAAGGCCTTTGCTGAGGCCACCGGCTTAAAGGCAGTGGACATCATCAAGCAGATCAGCCGGGAAATAAAGGGGGGGGGCGGTGGCCAGCCCGATTTCGCCACGGCCGGGGGGAAGGAGCCCGCTGGCATGGCCAATGCGCTGAAGAAGGCCGAGACGTTACTGGGCTGAACATCGAACTAGCCGCTTTTCAGCGGCTAGTTCGACAGCGATGATCTTGTCTCAGGCCTATTGGCCGCGTCCCATGGCAGTAGTGCGCGCCTGTTGCGCTGCTGCCCATGCCGGCCTGTTAGGCGAGGCTGGGGCGCGGCTTAAGAGGGTGGGCCGGGTCGATCACCTTGCCGTACACCGGACCGATGTACTTGGTGTCGTAGCTCATACCGAGGTTCAGGATGTACAAGCCGTTCAGGGCAATGACCAGCACGTAGTCCACCATGCTGCGCTTGCCGAAGCTTTGAGCCGTCTCGATCCACACCTTGGGGAGGAAGTAAAGCTGGCCGATGACCGGAATGAAGAACAGGAAAAGATGACTGGCAGGTCTCCCCACGATCTTCAAGAACACGATCATATTGTATACCGGCACCAAGCAGGTCCACCCGGGCTGTCCGGCCTTCTCATACAGGCGCCACTGGGCCACCAGACCGATGATGACGAAGAAACCGAAGATGTAATACATGCTGTCCCCCACCTCTAGGTCATCATGTATGTAGTCGTGCATCGCACGCAGCTTGGTCCAAATGGGTTCCATGTCCCGGGTTTAAATGTGAGTATCAGGCTTCCTTGCTTGCAAGGAGACGGCGAAAGATGACGGCGGTTGCCTTCTCAACGAGCGCTAAGGTCTTTTGTTTTTCAACGTGATCATGAACAGTTGAGCCGTGAAAGGGTGCCTGGAGGGGATTTGACGGGGGAGGAGGTAACTCCGAAAGGAAACGTTTGCTGGATCGCGGAAAGTGCCTACTTTCGCACCCCATTTCGCAGGACCTATGTACGCCATCGTCGATATCGCCGGACAGCAATTCAAGGTAAAAGCTGGCCAGAAGCTCAAAGTTCACCGCATGGAAGCCGAGGAAGGCAAGCATGTGGAACTGGGCAACGTGCTGTTGGTGAGCAACGGCTCCACTATCAGCGTTGGCACTCCTACCGTGGACGGTTTCCGGATCGCGGCCAAGGTGCTGCGTCACGACAAAGGCGATAAGATCCTGGTCTTCAAGAAGAAGCGTCGTAAGGGGCACAAGAAGATGAACGGTCATCGCCAGTACCTAACGGAGCTCTGGATCGAGAGCATCCTGGGCAAGGGCGAGAAGTTCGACGCAGCCAAGAGCACAGCCCCAAAACTTAAGCCCATTGTGGCCGAGAAGCCCAAGGCAGCCAAGCCCGTGAAGGCCGCTGCTGTGGAGACCAAGGCCCCTGCTAAGAAGGCGCCGGCGAAAAAGGCGCCCGCCAAGAAGGCCGCCCCGAAAAAGACCACGAAGAAGTAAGTCCGGTCCATGCCGGCATAATTCCCCAACGCATCCCTATCAACCATGGCACACAAGAAAGGTGAAGGCAGTACCCAGAACGGCCGCGAATCGCACAGCAAACGACTGGGCGTAAAGATCTTCGGCGGCAGCGCCGCCATCGCCGGCAACATCATCGTTCGCCAGCGTGGCACCAAGCACCATCCCGGCCGCAACGTCGGCATCGGTGTGGACCATACCCTCTACGCCCTCACCGATGGCGTGGTGGAGTTCCGCCGCAAGCGCGATGACAAGAGCTATGTGAGCATTGTGCCCGCCGCACTGAAGGATTAAGAGTTCAACTAGTTAGAAAAAGCCTCCGCAGGTCGGGGGCTTTTTCATTTCTGCCCCCCGAGCAAGGCCGCCGCACGCAGCGCATAAAAGCCCTTTCGTTCCGCCACGACCTGGATCAGCGGCAGGGCCTCGGCCCTGCCGTGCCCACGGTCCACCGCCAACGCGTGATACCATTGCGCTTCCTCCTCGAAGGTGTCGATGGGATGGTGCTGTGCGCGGTCGAGATAGTTGATGGCGCGCCCGTTCAGGCCCAGTTCATAGGCGCAAAGTCCGGCGTAGAACAAGGCATTCACGTCGTCGGGATGCTGACGGAGCAGAAAGAAGAGGTCCTCGATGCAGCCCTGACGGTCGCCTATGGCGTATTTGCCCATGGCTGCATCCATGAAGTCCGTGTAGGGTAGCACTGCGGTGGCCTTTCGGGCAGCGTCACGCGCCCGTGCATCGGCATGGCTCGCATCCACCGCATGTTCATCCAGCATGAGCAGTGGGTCGTTGGCGTAGAGCTCGGATGGGGCCACGAGCTTCAGTTCATGGACAAAGAGCAATTGCCGGCCGTGGTGATGCGCCTTCCCCTCCACGGGAGCCGTCGCGGGTTCCGGCAAAGGTTCCACAGTGGTTTGCACGGGTTCCAGCTTGTCCGGCGGTGCGGTGCGTTCAACGGCGGATGCCGGCACCTCAGCGATGAAACATTCCGGCACACCATGGCCCACCTGTTCGTCCGTGGGTAAGGGTTCGGCATCCATGACCTCTTGTGCGAAGGCACGATGTTCCTCCACGGTAATGGGTGTCGCTATGGCTTCAACAGGTGTAGGAACAACAGCGATCCGAGGTTGCTCCATCGATCTAGCCGTCCACCAAAGCAAGGCCACGACCGACAGCACCATAGCGCTACCTCCTATCCAGTACTTCACTACGCTTCCACCGCCAGCACTGGGTCGCTTGGCCTCCATTTCCTTCAGCGCATCCAGCGCGCCGGGCATGGCTGCACCGTCCATGGCCTCGCGCAATAGGGGATCGCTCTCCAACAGCAGTTCCACAGTATGCTGTTCTGCCGACGGAAGTTCACCGCGCAGGTAGCGGTCCCATTGCGCGCGAGAGAGCGGCGCCTGGGGCGCGAAGGGCTTATGTGCGTTGCTGGTCGACATGGTCCTGGAGCATGAGGCGCAGATTGCGGCGTCCGTTCTGGAGATGACTGCGCACCTGGTCCACTGGTAGTCCAGTGCGCTCTGCCACTTGTTGGTAGCACTGCCGTTCCAGGTAGAACAGCCGGATGCAGGTGCGCTGGCCTTCGTTCAACTGGTCGATGGCTTCTTCGAGGCGCTGCAGTGTG
>JBKJNF010000015.1:0-17030 GCA_046596155.1 Flavobacteriales bacterium
GTTGCCTGTAGTGGCGCTGATGGCCTGGCCTCATCAGCCGTCCTGGCGCCCATGGGTCGGAGGACTGGGCCTGATCATGCTTGGGGCCATGCTGGTTTTTCGCTGGTTCCGGGCCCTGCTTTGTGGGCGGGGTGGTGGGCTGTCGGCCGGTTATGTTTTGCTTTACCTTTGCGCCCTCGAAATACTACCCGTGGCGCTCGCCCTACAGCATTTGCGGGATTTCACCTTCTAGCGTTACACCAACTAAACGCGAGCGGCCTTGAAGATCAAGACCATCCTGGTTACGCAACCCGCACCTACGGACGATAAGAATCCGTATGCCGAGCTGGCAAAGAAGTTCTCCGTGAAGATCGACTTCCGGGCCTTCATCAAGATCGAGGCGGTGCCCGGTCAGGAGTTCCGTCAGGAGCGCATCAACATTCTTGACCACACGGCCATCGTGCTCACCAGCCGCAACGCGGTGGATCACTTTTTCCGCATGTGCAAGGAGCTCCGGCTTACTGTGCCAGAGACCATGAAGTATTTCTGCGTGAGCGAGAGCGTGGCCTACTACGTGCAGAAGTACATCGTATACCGCAAGCGCAAGGTGTTCATCGGCAAGCAGACCTTCAGCGACCTAATGGACGTGATCAAGAAGCACAAGGACGAAGTGTATCTGGTGCCCTGCAGCGATATCCAGAAACAGGAGATCCCCGCGCTTTTGGACAAGGCCGGTGTGAAGTATTCCAATGCTGTGTTCTACCGCACCGTGGCCGCAGATCTGAGCGATCTGAAGGATCTGACCTATGATATGCTGGTGTTCTTCAGTCCTGGCGGGATCGAAAGCCTGAAAAAGAACTTCCCCAAGTTCAAGCAGAACGGTGTGGCCCTTGCAGCCTTCGGCCCCACAACCAGTAAGGCCGTTCGCGATGCCGGTCTGGAGCTCAACATCGAGGCGCCCATGCCCGAAGCACCGAGCATGACCGGAGCCATCGAGCTCTATTTGAAGAAAATGGCCAAGGAGGCCCGCAAGAAATAGGGCATCCCCGCCGGGCACCTTGGCAACGGTCCGACACCAACAGACCCCGCCCAGCCACATCCCCCCCACGGTGCGCGCTACATTTCGCAAGAACGAACGGCTCCATGGCCGCGATGCCATTGCTCAGGTGATCCGCTCTGGCAAGGCCGTTACAGAGCCCCCGCTCCGCCTAGTGGGCCTCTTGAACAACGCTACCGACGACAACGCGACGCTTTGCGTGGCCTTCGCCGTGCCCAAGCGCCACCAGAAACAAGCTCGGCATCGGAACCGTGTCCGCCGCCTCATGCGCGAGTCATTCCGCTTGAACAAACACCCCTGGCGCGAACGACTGAAGGCAGCGGGTAAACGCGGGGATTGGCTCATCATCTATGGATCGGCCGAGATCTTGCCGCACACCGAAGTGCGCCACAGACTACTTCGCGTTGTGGAACGTTGGATGGAAAAGAACCTTCCCACCCCTTCCACTGAAAATGTGCTCCCATGATCGCACGGCTGCTCATCGGACTTGTGCGCATGTACCAGTATGGCCTATCGCCGCTGTTGCCTGGGGCGTGCCGCTACACGCCCACCTGCAGCGAATATGGGGTGCAGGCCTTGCAACGCTATGGTGCCATGCGCGGCGGGTGGCTCACGCTGAAGCGCATTCTATCTTGCAATCCCTTGGGGGGTCACGGGCATGATCCCGTCCCCTGAACACCTAACAACAAGGCGCTCCATCACCGGGCGCCATTCACCATGAAGAACGCATCACGCCACATCAGGAAGTTCGCCCTCGCCGGTGTCATTGCCGCGGGTGGCGGGCTGGGTCTCGCCGCTGGCGACAACTACTTCGAGATCGGCAAGAACCTGGAGATATTCAACGAGCTTTACAAGGAGCTCAACATCTACTATGTGGATGAGACCAACCCGGGCGAACTGATGACCACGGGCATCGATGCGATGCTCGAGAGCCTCGATCCTTATACGCAGTACATCGCTGAGAGCGATATGGAGGACTACCGCTTCCAGACCACGGGGCAGTATGGTGGCATTGGTGCGATGATCCGCACCAAGGATGGCGGCATCATGGTGAGCGAACCCTATGAAGGAGCACCCGCCATGAAGAACGGTATCCGCGCAGGCGATGCCATCTTGGAGGTGGACGGCCGCGCCACCAAGGGCCTCACCACCGAGGACGTCAGCAAGATGCTCAAGGGTCAAGCGGGAACACAAGTGAAGGTGATCACCTCGCGCAATGGCGGCTCTGCCGAGACACACATGATCACCCGCGAAGAGATCAAGATCCCTGATGTTCCGTACAAAGGGTTCGTGGATGCGGCGGGACAAGTGGGGTACGTGAAGCTCAATAGCTTCACACAGACCGCGGGCAACGATGTGCGTGCGGCCGTGAAAGAACTAAAGGACCAAGGAGCGACGAAGATGATCCTGGACCTCCGCGGAAACGGCGGCGGGCTCTTACGGGAAGCCGTGAACATCGTTAACCTGTTCGTGCCCAAGGGCGAAACGGTGGTAGAGACCAAGGGGAAGATGGCCGATTGGGACAAGACGTATAAGACCCTGAGCGAACCACTGGACGCAGAAATGCCACTCGTGGTGCTCACCGATACGGGCAGTGCCAGCGCAAGCGAGATCGTGAGCGGTGCCTTGCAGGACCTTGACCGTGCGGTGATCATGGGTCAACGGACCTATGGCAAGGGCCTCGTTCAGCAAACCCGCGACCTCTTCTACAACAGCAAATTAAAGGTCACCGTGGCGAAGTATTACATTCCGAGCGGTCGTTGCATACAGAAGCTGGACTATGCCAAGCACGACAGCACTGGGCACGCTGTGATCAAGGCCGATTCACTGATCCGGGACTTCAAGACACGGAATGGACGTTCTGTGATGGACGGGCGGGGGATCACACCGGATGTGCTCGTGCCGGAACCCGATATGCCGAAAGTGGTCGGTGGGTTGTATACCTCGGACGTGTTCTTCGACTTCGCCAACCACTACTACTGGACGCATGACAGCATTGCTGCGCCCGAGAAGTTCACCATCGACGAGGCCACGTGGGCTGAGTTCATGAGCTTCGTGAAAGGCCGCAAGGTCGAATACCGCACTGAGAGCAACGACAAGCTCCGGCAGCTGGAGGAGGCCGCCAAAAAGGAGCGCTATTACGACCATGCCAAGACCGAGTTCGATGCTCTACGGGCCGAGCTGAACCCGGACCGCACCGAGGAGCTCCAACGGTTCCGCACGGACATCGACGAAGTGCTCCGCAGCGAGATCGTGGGTCGTTACTACCACACGACAGGTCGTGCAAAGGCAATGCTGGCCAGCGACCCACTGGTGCAACGTGCGGTGGTCAGTCTCAATGGCGCGGACCACGCCAACATCCTCAAAGGCATGGCGAAAGGGGGTAATTGATCCAGTGTGTGTGCGTTAAGTCCCCGCCTGACCGATCGCACGGACAGCTTCCGCAGGGGGCATGTGGGGGCGCTCGCCCTTGCCGCGATCGCCCTGCCGTGGAGTGAGTTCCTGCTGAGCATCGCCCAGTTCCTCCTAGTGGGCAACTGGCTATTGCAGGGCCTAGCACACCACGACCTTGGCGGGCGCTTCAAGCGGGCGTTCACCTCGCCAGCGAGCTTTCTTTTCCTTTCCTTCTTCGGGCTGCACGTGGCCGGTCTGCTATGGACAGAGGACATGGCCTGGGGCCTTGACCTGTGCCGGATCCTGCTTCCTGTTTTGGCCTTCACACCGGTGCTGGCCTCCGTTCCGCCACTCGCAGGGAAGGAACTGCGCGCGGTACTGTTGCTCGGGGCTTGGAGCACATTGGCGAGCACATTGGTGTGCATGGCCCTGCGCTACCATCTACTGGGCCAGGGCGACTACCGCGAGCTCTCGATCTTTATCAGCCACATACGCCTCGCGTTGATGTTATGTTTCAGTGCGGCCGTGTTCGTGGTTTACGCAGCGGGCCGCTGGCAATGCATCGCGCATGGCCTTGCGATCGCGTGGATCCTTTTCTTCCTTGACCGGTTGAGTAGCCTTTCGGGTCTGTTCATCCTGGGCCTGCTTTTCATATATGCCGTCTGGCGCTGGAGCAGGAGCCTGCGGCCGGCACGGCGCTGGAGCGTCCGGATGTTGCTGCTCCTGCTGCCGCTGAGTGCGATGGGTTACGTGCGTTGGTGCGCCCAACAATATGAACACATGGAGCCCGTGGACCTGGCACACCTCGACACCCATAGCGCGGGTGGCGAGCCCTATTACCATGACCTGAAGGACCCACAAAGGGAGAATGGGCACTACGTCTGGATCAACGTGGCGGATCATGAACTGGAACGCGCTTGGGATCGTCGTAGCACCATTGAGTATCGCGGGGCCGATCACAAAGGCCAACCACTGCGGTTCACGCTCGTACATTACCTCACTAGCCTCGGCGTTCGCAAGGATTCCGCCGGCATGGCCAACTTGAGCGATGCGGATATCCGGCGGGTGGAGGTAGGCATAACCAGCGTTACCAGCGGCAGGCGCGATCCGATACGTGCACGCATCGAGCAGGTGATGTATGAACTGGACCGCTACCGGGTCTCGGGCGATGCGAACGGACATTCAGTGACCATGCGTCTCGAGTTCCTTCGCGTCGGAGCGCACATTGCACGTGCCAACTGGATCATGGGCGTGGGCACAGGTGATACGCGCCCGGCGTTCGCGGAACAATATGACCGCATGGGCAGCAGCCTTCAGCCGAAATGGCGGTTACGAGCGCATAATGAATACCTCACATTGTGGATCAGCTTCGGTGTGATCGGTCTGGTATGGAGCCTATTGAGCTGGTCGGCACCTGCCCTTGTGCGAGGTGCAATGCGCAGGCCCCTATTCGTTTGTTGGGCCATTATCTTTATGATCTCCTGCCTGGGCGAGGACACCATCGAGACACAGATGGGCGCAACGTTCTTCGCGTTGTACTACACGCTTTTCGTGTTCGCTACACCCCGTGCATATCCAGCAGCGCGGCTACACGGGCGATGTTGATCTGCTGAATGCAATCGCAGGCATCGCCTCGCGCACAGCGGGGGCAGAGTGGATCGAACGTGAGTGCATGTGCATCGCGACCGATAGGGCTCCATCGCGCAGGGAAGATCGGCCGACGCATGCTGAACAACCCGACCGCACGGATCCCGCTTGCCGCGGCCAGATGCATAGGGCCGGTGCTCGCGGATATAAAGGCATCGCACGCGCCGATCAGTTCCATCAATTGGTGCAGAGAGAGCTTGCCGCCCACATCCGTGACGTGCCCGGCGTCGAGCGGAAGGGTGGCTCCATAACGTTCCGCTTCGCTCGCGGTTCCAGTGATGAGCACACGAAAGATCGCGGGGTCGAGCGCCATTATCAACTCGGCGAAGTTCGCCAGTCCCCATCCAACGCCGCTGCCCAACAGCGGGTGCATTATCACGTTCCTGCGGCCGGGCTGTATTAATGCACGGACTTCCGCGGAAGGCTCCGGGGATACATACCCGATATGAGGTATAAGTTCGGACGTCGTCATAGGCACCTCGATACCAAAGGGTCGTAATAACTTGATGTTGAGCTGCGCCTCATGCAGGTCGCTACGCTTGCGGCTGAAGGACACGCGTTCGTTGCAAGTGGTCCAGTGCCACCAGCGGTGACTTGTCCCGATGCGGCGTGCGATGCCTGCCTGCTTCGCCCAGCGCGCCACCTGCTGATGCGGGTAAACGTGCACGATGGCTCCGGCCCCGGTATCCTTCAGCGCGATCGCGGCACCTTCTTCGCCCATTACTTCCAGATCCTCCAACACCAGGATCGCATCGGCGTGCCGGCATTGACGCCACGCGTCGAGCGTGTATCGCTTGATCAGTACGGTGATGTGCGTAGCCGGTGCGTGATGCTTGATCCAACCCGCCATGGTCATGGTGACCACGGCATCGCCCAGTGCATCAGGGCGTGAGAGGATCATCCGGCCTGGTACGGTCATGCGGCTTCACGCCAGAGCTGGCGCAACTTGGCGTACTTCAGGAAGGTCGCATGCGCACTGATCCGCGCGATCACCAGGCCGTGGTGGCCGTCCAGGAAACCCTGGCGGAAGAGGTAATCGCCGATGAATTTTACCACAGGACTGAGGAGCAACTTCAACAATCCGGCGCGGCGACCCTGCTTGTGCATGGCCTTCGCGGCAATGGTGGTGAAATAGTCCACCTGTTGGAGGTGATCACTGATGCTATGGTAGCTGTAGTGCAACAGCTCACCACGCAGATGCTCAACACGCGCGCCGTGCTGCAGCTCATATCGGTCGTGCGGATCGGTACCGCCCCATTGGCCTTTCCGGCTGTCCCACAAGCGCAACTTCACATCGGGGTACCAGCCGCCGTGGCGGATCCATGTGCCGCAATAGTTAGTAAGGCGGTTCATGCTATAACCATCGGCCATGCTGCTCCTTTTCACTTCCGCGATGGACCTTGCAAGTTCCTCATCGAGGGCCTCATCCGCATCCAAGGACAGCACACATGGGAACTTCGCCTGCGTGATCGCCCAGTTCTTCTGTTCGATGTGGCCAGCGAAGGTGTGTTGGATGAAACGCGCACCATGCTCCTTGGCAATGCGCTCCGTACCATCGGTGCTGAAGGAGTCCACCACAACGATGTCGTCCGCCACCGACTTCACCGATACTAGGCAGCGTGCTAGGTTGTGTTCCTCGTTCCGGGTGATGATGACGACACTGAGCTCCATGCGATCCGGTCGAAGGTAGGACCCTTAACAGGAACGCTCCCAGCATGGCCGGGAGCGTACGAGGTACGAATGATGAGCTCCTAATCGTGTTGAACTTGGAACTTGCCGCGGAAGGTCTCTGTGTCATCCGAGAGCACGCGGAAGAAATAGGAGCCGTTGGCCATGGTGCTCGTGTTCACCACGGAGCGGCCGTTCCGCACGGGCAGACGCACGAGCATACGACCGGTGTTATCCAGCACTTCAACAAAGCCCTCGCGGATGGTGTGGTTGGCCATGTCGAAGGTGATCTGCTGCACGGCCGGGTTGGGATACAGCTGGAGCGCGTCACTCGGCAACTCACCGATCGCATCAGCCGATTGCAAGGTCACGCAGTAATCTTCCGTCTCACCGTAGTCATACCCATCGGTGCAGCCGTCGGCCGGTGCCGTATTGTACTTCATCACCACGCGCATCCGTTTGGGCCCGGTGAGCGAGCCGACGGGAACGGTCAATGTTCCGGTGAGCGTGCCGTTAACGGTACTTCCTGCATCGAAAAGGAGTTCACTGGGGCTTTCGAAAGCCCCATCACCGTCCAGATCGATCCATACGGTGAAATACTCGGCGTAGTTGAACGCGGAATAACCCGGGGTAAGGGTCAGTGGATAGGCCTGGCCGATGGTGAGCAAGGTGCCCTGCTCAGCAAAAGCTCCATAACCGTCGTTGTTGCCGCTGGTGTTGTCGATGCTGTTCAGGATCACGCGGTCGATCCACTCTGTGCTGGCGTCGGCCGAAACGCTTGGACAGTAGTTCCCATCCTGGCACTGGCCACATCCCGGCGAGTTGAACACCGTGCTGGGTCCCCAGTCCGAGAGGCTACCAACGCAGGTGGAGAGCATCTGCACTTCGTAAACCGCGCACCCTTGAAGGCCGGTGAGCGTGGTGCTGTTATCCGGCAGTCCGGAGACCTCCGTCCATGCACCTGTACCTTGAACCGCGTACCGAAGTACGTAGCTGCTTGCTACGAGCACATCATCCCAAGTGATCGTGGCGCTGGAACTGTCAACCGCCAAAGCGTTCAGGATGGCCGGAGCCGAGCAGCAACCTTCGCTGGTGAAGAAGAATGAGGCGCCAAAGTCGCTGGTGGTCGTGTCGCAATCGGCCTCCACCTGGAACTCATAGTCGGCGCAAAAGGGCAGCGAGGTGAGCGTATAAGCGTAGTCAGTGATGCCGTTCACCACCGTCCAATCCGTGGTGCCTGCCGGACGATAGCGCAGGTTGAAGACATCGCTAGCGGTACTGTTCCAACTTACGGTGGCCTCGCCCAGTGCGGTTACGGACGACTGAACACCATAAGGAGCGGGGCACGAGCCGCAGCTATTCATGATCCATTGCAGGCTATTGAAGCTGTTGATCCGTCCACCCGTGACGGTTTGCCCGGGCAGGTTGCCCGCTTGGTCCACGCCATTGAAAAGTGCCTGGCGTACATACAACGCACCTTCCATGGGGTCGCCTTGCACCAGGCCCATCAAACTGCTGCATGGGGCGCTGTAGAGCAGGCCGATCACGCCAGCGGTGAGCGGGCTGGCGAAGGAGGTGCCGCTGGTAGAGCCCGTTCCACCGCCGATCGACGTGGTGAAGATGTTGTCCCCCGGCGCGCCCACATCGATGGTGGTGAGGCCATAGCCCGAGAAGGTGCGGTTATCCGTGGTGTTGGTGGCCGTGACGCTGATCATGAAATCGCTGGAACAGGCCGTGGGCAGGTCGCCCACCACATCTATGTCCACATTGTTGTTGGCCGTGGCGCCACAGTTCAATACGCCCGCGGTACCGAGGGTGTCATACATCGCGCACCAGATGGGCGAATCGGCCGGTTGACCATTATCGATCCCCCAGCTGGCATTGGTAGCCACCACGAATGCACCAAGCGCACCGTTGCTGGCGTTGTAGGCACGGCGCATCACCAGCGGATAGGTGTACGAGGCCACCACGGCATCCTCAGCCACGCCCTGCCGGGTCACCACCATGATCTTCACGTTCCAGTTGGCGCCGGCCACCAGGCTACCGTTATTGCCCTTCGCGCCGATCATACCGGCCACTTGCGTGCCGTGACTTCCCCCATACACGTTGTCATTGTTGTTCTGCGGGCTCCAGCCACGCACGTCATCCACGTATCCATTGCCGTCATCATCCACACCATTGCCGGCGATCTCATGGACGTTGTACCACGCATTACCCACGAGGTCCGGATGAGGCAGATCAGCATTCTCCACCACGCATACCACGATAGTATCGCCTGTTGCGGTGAGCCCTCCCGTGGTAATGTCCCACGCTTCTTCGCTGTGGATGTTCTGGTGCTGCCACTGCTGGCCGTACTGGGTGTCGTTCGGAATGGCGCGGTCCTTCACCACGTGGTTGTTCTGGGCAACGGCCACGGCATGATGACCGCGGATCGCGCGCAGCATCACCAGCTGCGGCACATCTGTGTTTTCGTAGTGAAGCAACCACGTGCGCATTGGTGCGCTCACCATCCGGACCACGGTGAGCCCGGTGGACTTGCGGTTGATCACGCTCAGGTCGTTCGCCACCTGCTGCACATCGCCATCGGGACGTAACATCACCAACAGGTCGCCTTGGATGTATGCGGGTCCTTGGGCCTGCACCAACGAAGTGCAGGACAAGAGAAAAAATGCCAGGAGGGAACGGTGGATCAAGGTCTGCTTCATGGAGTTCGTTCGAGGACCGCGAAGTTAAACCACCTCACCTACCGCAAGCGCTGTTCCATGGTCCATCGCTGCCCAGAGAAGCGGCGCACTTGGAGGGCTGATCACGAACGGGTGTAGATCCGCCGTACCCGCGTGCTGATGCTCGTCAGCGCCTCGTATGGGATCGTGCCCAGATCGCGCGCAAAGTCCTGTAGCGGATGTTCCGGTCCGAAGACAATGGCATCATCGCCTGGCGAGCATGCGATATCCGTGACATTCACCATGCACATGTCCATGCAGATGGACCCCACGAACAGCGCTGGTCTACCATGGATCCACACACGTCCAGCTCCATGACCCAAACGGCGGGACAGGCCATCAGCGTACCCGATCGGCAGGATGGCGATGCGCATGGGTACATGGGCAATGGCACGACGGCCATAGCCTATGCCGTCGCCTACAGGTATATCCTTTACCTGCGCCACCACGGTGCGCAAGGTGGCCGTTGGAAGCAATTGTGCGGTCTCTTCTGCATCGGCTCCCACTCCGTGCAGCCCGATCCCCAGGCGCACCATGTCGAAGCGCGCCTCAGGAAAGCGCGTTATGGCACCACTGTTCGCGATGTGCCACAGGGGGCGATAACCCAGTACTTCTGTTATCCGATGAGCCATAGTGGAGAACAGCGTGATCTGTCCGTGGGTGAAGGCATCATGCTGCGGATCCTCGCTGGCCGCCAGATGGCTGAGGATGCTGGACACCTGCAGCTGGCCGGCATTTCGCAACGTGTTGAGGATCCATTCCAGTTCGGCGGGCATGAAGCCGAGGCGATGCATACCGGTATCCAACTTGAGGTGGACGCGGACCTCATCCGCTGTATGCGTAGCGAACGCAATGGCCTCTTCCATCGAACGGCGATCGAACACCTCCGCCTCGAGGCGGAAACGATGCAGGGTTTCCAGCGGGATCGGTTCCGGATTCATCACAAGGACAGGCGTTTCGATGCCCTGCTGACGCAGTTCGATGCCTTCGTCGGCATAGGCCACCCCGAGGTAGTCCACGCGCTCATGCGCCATTATGCGCGCCAGCTCCAACGCCCCACTGCCATAGCCGAAGGCCTTCACCATGGCCATCAACTTCACCTTCGGTCCGGCAATAGTGCGGTAGTGGTGCAGGTTGTACCGGAGCGCATCAAGGTCGACTTCCAGCACGGTGCCATGCACCCGTTCCTGCCAGCGTTCGACGATCTGTTCAAGTTGGAACGCTCGCGCGCCTTTCACCAGCAGGGCGACACCGGCGAAGGATGCAGGATCCACCTCGCTCAACAACGCCGCAGCATCAGCGTAGGTGTGGAGCTCCATGGTGAAGAGCGTGGCGTTCCTCGCCATGGCCGGTCCCACACCGAGAACGCGCTTCACCCCGGCAGAAGCAAGCTGCCGGGCCATGGTGGCATATTGCGTCCGCTCGTCACCACCTCCCTCCAGGATGTCGCTGACCACGATCACACGATCTCGTCCGTGGGATACACGCACCAAGTGATCCAACGCGATCCCCAGTGAAGCAAGGTCGTTGCTGTAACTATCGTCAATGAGTGTGATATCATGCACACCCGCCGTCATGCGCAGGCGCATTTCCACAGCGCGTAGCGCGGCCATACGTTTTGCCACCCAAGCAAGCGGACGACCCAGGTGGAGCATCAGCGTGATCACATGTAGCGCGTTCTCGATGCTCGCCGAATCGCTAAAGGGGATCACAATGGCCTGGTCAGCATGCCCGTGATTTACTAATAAACGGGTACCATTCTCCTGGCACTCCTCCGCTAGTACACGCACGAACACATCCTGCTTCCTTGACCAGCACGGTACGAGTGCGGCGGCGGAACAACGTTCCTCTAACGCCTGTCGCACGAGGGCGTGATCGCAGCAATGGATAACCGCGGTACTGTCCGTGAACAGCATGGCCTTCTCACGTGCCTTCTGCAGATCGCCATCGGGGAAGTATTCACCGTGGGCCGGACCGATATTGGTGAACATGCCAATGGTAGGGGCAATGATGTTCGCAAGCCGTTGCATCTCTCCGGGCAGGCTGATGCCAGCCTCGAAGAGCGCGATCGTGTGTTGCGGCCCCATCTCCCATACGCTCAGGGGCACGCCTACCTGACTGTTCCAGCTGCCCGGACTTCGTACCACATGTTCTGTACTGCCCAGCGCTTGGAAGATCCACTCCTTCACCACCGTCTTGCCATTGCTACCGGTGATGCCAACAACAGGGTAGTTGAAGTGCTGTCGGTGCCAGGCCGCCAGTTGTTGAAGGGCCACCCAGGTATCGGGTACCACTACCAGATCCAGTCCGGAAGTATCCGATGCCTCGCGTTCATTCACCATCGCATGGCGCAGTCCACGGGCAGCCAGTTCCTTGAGGTGCCTGTGGCCGTCCTGTCGTTCGCCTTTAAGCGCGACGAACAACGTGGCCTCAGTGGGCGCAGCCGTGCGGGAGTCGATGACCAGCTCCGTGATCAACGCGTCCGGATGGTACTGCACGATGCGTCCGCTCACGGCCAAGGCGATCTCCCTCAAGCCATACCCACGCTCCATCAGACATTGGTGCGCTGGGCTTCCTCGGCCTGCTTCACGCGGGCCTCGATGAAGCAGCCCCGGCACAGGGGCTCATAGCTGTCCGTCTCCCCCAGCAGGATCAGGTCCTTGCTGGCGTGCTTTCGGTGGCTGAAGGTGGCCAACTCGCCACAATGCATGCAGATGGCGTGCACCTTGGTGACGAACTCGGCCATGGCCATCAGCCCGGGCATGGGTCCGAAGGGCCGGCCCTGAAAATCCATATCGAGGCCTGCAGCGATCACGCGAACACCTTGGGCTGCGAGCTGCTCGCACACTGCTGGAAGTCCTTCATCGAAGAACTGTGCTTCATCGATGCCCACCACCTCGATATCCGAGGCGAGTAGCAGGAGATTGCTACTACTGGGTACCGGGGTGCTGCGGATGGCGCTACGGTCATGGGACACCACATCGGAGGCATCATAACGCACATCCACGCCAGGTTTGAAGATCTCGATGCGTTGTTTGGCGAATTCCGCACGGCGCATACGCCGGATAAGCTCCTCCGTCTTGCCGCTGAACATGCTGCCACAGATCACTTCCACCCATCCTTTGCGGTGCGTGCGACTGGCGGAACGTTCAAGGAACATGGAGCGGATTACTTTCGGGGCGGAGTTCAACGGGGCTGTTCTGGGCGATGATCCGCGCAGGCCCCCGTTGGATGGCACGAAAATAGACGGAACTTCACAGTGTTCCGCCCAACAACCATCGCATGGAGGAAGGACGACCGACCGATCGAATGCACGAACTGATCGAGCAGATACGCAAGGCGCTTGGCGAATTGGATCAAGGCCAACTGGACCTGGACGGCGTGGACCTGACCACGGAACAGGCGCGGAGCCTCTACGAGCGGCTGGTTGTACTGCGGCACAAGGCCCGTGAAGTTAGACTGATGCCTCCGCCGCCGCCGATCGCTGAACCATTACCACCACCTCCTTCTGTGGAAATGCCTCCGATGCGTTTAGACACCCGCCCTTCAGAACTAGCCCCGCGCCAGACCTCGTTGATCGACGCTATTGCGGAAACGGAAACGACGCCCACCCCGCCGCCAGCCCCTGTGCCCACGCCCGTGGTTCCCCGAGCAGACAAGCCTGTCGAAATACCGGTCCCTAAAAAGCCCACAGAACTACCCAAGTCCGCAGCAAAGGCGGCATCCCTGGCGGATAAGCTGGAAAAAGGGCCGGTGGCCGATCTACACAAGGCCATCGCCCTCAGCCAGAAGTTCTGGTTCGTGGCCGAGCTATTCCAAGGCCAGCGCGAACGCTATGAGAAGTCCATCGACAAGGTGAACAGTCTGGCCTCGGCAGAAGAGGCCAGAGCCTTTGTGGACAAGGAGATCGTTGGGCCTTTGGGCAAGGCACCGGATGCCGATGCCCTACGTTCCTTTCTCGAACTTGTTGAACGACGCTACCTATGATGCGAAGAACCACCGCGCTGGCCGCTGCAGTCGCGCTTGCGCAATTGGCCTCTGCCCAGACCAGCGCAACGCCCCGCGACAAAGCCCTCGGCTACGTAGCCACCTTGGCCGGACCCGACATGCACGGCCGTGGCTATGTGCAGAGTGGGGATAGCCTGGCGGCCGAATGGGTAGCCGCGCAGTTCGATCGCCTTGGGCTGGAGAAGGTGAAGGGTCAGCGATTCGAGCCCTTCGAATTCGCGGTGAACAGCTTTCCGGACAGTGTGCGCCTGACCATTAATGGCGGTAAGCTGAAACCGGGGATCGACCTTCTGGTCGACCCAGCGAGCGGTCCTGCCAATGGCACGTACCGGTTGGTGCCGCTGTTCCTCACAGACCTGCTACCGCCGGAACGGCGTTTGCTCACCATGAGCGCGATCACCGGCAACGCGGCCTACCTTGACTTTCCTGCGACGACCAACAAGGACTCGATCGCGCTCTATGCGTCCCTGGAGCGGGAAGTTGTGCGCTATGCTCCGGTGATCCGTAGGGCCGGCACCAAGCTGACCTGGAGCGCCGCGAACGAGCAACTGCGCAATGCGCTGATCGAGGTGAAGCCCGAATTCCTACCGGACACGGCAGTGGATATCGACCTACATGTAAAGCCCCGGATGCTACCGCACCACACAGCGCGCAACGTCCTGGGAACGGTGATGGCGAAAGGCGGAAGTAAGGAATGGCTTGTGATCACTGCGCATTACGACCACCTAGGCATGATGGGGCCCGATGTGCTCTTCCCAGGCGCGAATGACAATGCCAGCGGCGTAAGCATGTTGCTCACATTGGCAGAAGAGATCAAAGGGAAGCCGCTCCGCAAGAACGTCCTCTTCATCTGCTTTGCTGGCGAAGAAGCCGGCTTGCAGGGCAGTACGTGGTGCGTCACGGACCGGCCGATCGACCTTGCGCAGATCCGTTTACTGATCAACCTCGATCTGAACGGCACGGGGGAGGAAGGCATCACGGTGGTGAACGCAACAGCACAACAGGAAGTGTTCGACGCATTGGTGGCCGTGAACACCCGCACACCCCGACTTGCGCAGGTGAAGGCTCGCGGCCCAGCCTGCAACAGCGACCACTGTCCCTTTGCGGCGAGAGGAGTGCCGGCAATTTTCATTTACACCATGGGCGGCATAGCGGCCTACCATGACGTGTTCGATAAGCCCGAAACACTACCGCTTACCGAGTTCGATGATCTGCATGCCACCCTGCTCGAGCTGCTCCGCGAACGATGACCGGCGGCGGTAAGCTGATCCTTGTGCCGACCCCAGTGGGCAACCTGGAGGACATCACGCTGCGCGCCGTGCGCCTGTTGGGCGAAGTGGATGCGATCATCGCCGAGGACACGCGGGTCAGCGGCCGCCTGATGCAGCATCTGGGCATCACCAAGCCGTTCATTCCGTTCCATGCGCACAACGAGCATCGTGTGCTGGAGGACATCATCGGCAGACTGAGGTTGGGTAACTCCTTTGCGCTGGTGAGCGATGCAGGTACGCCGGGCATCAGTGACCCGGGATTCCTGCTCGTGCGCGCGTGCGTGAAGTCTGGCATTCCCGTTGAAACACTGCCCGGTCCCACGGCCTTCGTTCCCGCGTTGGTCAACAGCGGACTGCCCTGCGATCGCTTTGTGTTCGAGGGATTCCTTCCTGTAAAGAAAGGGCGCCGCACGAGGCTGGAACAACTGGCCGGCGAGAAGCGCACCATGGTCCTGTATGAAAGCCCGCATCGGGTCGTACGCACACTGGTGGACCTTTCCGAAATCCTGGGAGCCGAGCGCCCAGCCAGCTTTTCGCGCGAGATCAGCAAGCTGCACGAGGAGACGATGCGCGGCACGTTGGGCGAACTAGTGGCTCACTACAAAGCCAAGGAGCCACGGGGCGAATTCGTGCTCTGTGTAGGCGGCAAATACGACTGATCGCGCTGACGATCACATCACCTGGCCCACGATGGTGCGCACAGCATCACTCTTGCCCATGGTGTAGAAGTGCAGGCAGGGTGCGCCTGCAGCCTTCAACTCCCGGCATTGCTGCACGGACCATTCGATGCCAAGCGCCTTTACCTCAGCATCCGTGGTGCAACGCATCAGTTCGTTCGCATAGGCGTTCGGCAGATCAACGTGGAAGGTCTTCGGGATGAAGGCAATGTGCTTCATCGTGGTAAGCGGCTTGAGGCCCGGAATGACGGGTACATGAATGCCTTCGGCACGGCACAGCTCCACGAAGCGGAAGTACTTCTGGTTGTCAAAGAACATCTGCGTTACTAGATATTCGGCACCGGCGTCCACCTTGCGCTTCAGGTAAGCGATATCGGTGGTGAGGTTGAGGGCCTCGGCATGTTTTTCCGGATAGCAGGCAGCGCCGATGCACAGGTCGGTGGGCGCAGCCTCCTGCTCCTCGTCGTGCAGGTACTTGCCCTTATTCAATCCGGCGATCTGGCGAATGAGGTCCTCGGCGTGCACATGCCCATCGCGTTCGGGAATGAAGGCCGGTTCGTTCTTGATCGCATCACCGCGCAAGGCCAGCACGTTGTCGATGCCCAGGAAGTTCAATTCGATGAGCGCATCCTCGGTGTCCTCTCGGCTGAACCCTCCGCAGATAAGGTGCGGCACGGTATCCACGTCATACTTGGCCTTGATCATGGCGCAGATGCCCACGGTGCCCGGCCGTTTGCGCAGGCGGATCTTTTGGAGCAGGCCATGGCCGCGCTCCTTATAGATCACCTCCTCGCGGTGGTAGGTCACGTTGATGAAACTTGGCTTGAACTCCAACAACGGATCGATACCCTCATAAATGGACGTGATGTCCTTCCCCTTGAGCGGCGGAAGTATCTCGAACGAGAGGAGCGTGCCATTGGCCTTCTTAAGGTGGTCGATGACCTTCATGCTTCTGCGTAGGGCCGCCGAAAAGCGGCAGGACGGCGAAGATACCCCGGCGGGCCTTGCCACAAAGCGAACGCCCCGCAGTTGCGGGGCGTTCGTGATCAGGAAGGCCGAAGGTCGTTAGCGAAGCAGGGTCACGTGGCCGCTGTAGTCCTTGCCGTTAGCGAGCTTCAGCACAAAGAAGTAGGTGCCCTCCGCCACATCCGGGGCACGCCAGTTGTTCTTGTAGTTGCCGCTTTCGTAGATGGCCTGGCCCCAGCGGTTGAACACGCGCAGGCTGGTGTTCGGGTAGTACTCCACCCCGGGGAACACAAGCGCATCGTTCTGGTTGTCGCCGTTAGGACTGAACACGTTCGGTATCTCTATCTCCGTGGGGATCACGATCTGCGTATAAGAGTATGTGTTCGTGCAGCCATCGGCTGTGGTAACGGTGAGGGTGACGACATACGTGCCGGGTGTATCCCATGGGGACACGAGCGTTGTTCCGTTCCCCGCGGGTGCTCCATCGATGGACCACGCATAACCCGTGATCGTGCTGCCCTGCACGGTGCTCTGGTCCGTGTACGTCACGGTGGTTCCGGGGAACACAGTGGAGGGCTCATCGCCCACGAAGAACGCGGCAGGGTCGTTCGCCGTTAGAACGCTCACCGGAATGGCCGTA
>JBKJNF010000152.1:0-8272 GCA_046596155.1 Flavobacteriales bacterium
CACGCGGTCGCTGGCGTAGATGGGCCGTTCGGTAAGGGCTAGGCTACTTATGCCGGGTTGGCTCAGGTAGGGTGGCCATGATGTTGCCTTGCGCATCGCCCCCACTCAGGCGCGGGACTTCCGCCTCCGGTGCAGTGCGTTCAAGCGAGCGGGTGTCTCGTGCCATTGACCGAATGTAACGTTGATCCTCGGTGGAGCTTTCGACTTCGCGTCTTATCATACCTCCCCCTTCAGCCCACCTTGCTACTGAGCAGATGGGTAGCCGTATCTCACTATGTGGTCGACAGCCCCCCACTTGCACATTCCGCCCCAACTTTTACCTTTGGGTAGACCTCGTCCATCTAACGGAGGTCGCTGTGCCATGGCCGACGATCGTGAGGATGTGTACTCGAAAGCGGTACGTGCAGGTAAGCGCACGTACTTCTTCGACGTGAAAAGCACCCGCGGGCGCGATCTTTTTCTCACCATTACGGAGAGCAAGAAGCACACGAACGACGATGGCTCGGCCACCTACGAGAAGCACAAGATCTTCTTGTACAAGGAGGATTTCGAAAAGTTCCTCGATGGCCTCAACGATGCCTTTGCAGAGATCGATCGCTTGCGCGGCACCGGCGATTACATGAACGAGCCTTCGCCCCTGCCCCCGCCCCGTGCGGATGTGCCACCCGCCAACCACGAGCCCCTCGGCTTCAATGATGTGGATTTCGAGGACCTCGGCCGAAAGGATCTCTGAGCCCCGTACCGCTTGAACGCAAGAACGCCTCCTTTCGGGAGGCGTTCTCATGAGTGGAAGAGCCTTGAACCTACTGGTCCTTCGGCATGCTCGGCTTCGGCCTGGCCGTAGGCGAAACCAGTTCACCCGTGGGAGTGCGCATTTCGGAATACTGCGTGGCCTGTGCTGGAGTGAGGAGGGCTTTCAGGGCCACATCCCGCTCCTGCATCATGGACCTCACCTTGCCGGTGCGCTCCATCATGGGCATGTCGGCCGGTAGGTCGGCGTGCATCTTTTGATACTTGGAATTCAAGTCCTTGGCTTGTGTGGTCTGCTCCGGCGTGAGGGCCAGTTGCTTCATCAGCATGCCGAGGTTGATCGGGCGGAATCCGTCCGCGATAGGCGGCGGCACCGCTGTGCGGGCCATGGGCGCCTCTTTGGCCTGTGTAGGCTTAACAGGTGTAGGTGGCGTTGGCTTGTCCTGGGCCTGGCCGGCGGTCCACAGCAGGCTTGCACCTGCGAAGGCCATTAGCTTGATCATTTTGTTCATGGGCTGTTCGGGTTAAAGGAAAGTCAAAGTTGCAGCACAAGGACGCAACTTCCGCACCCGTGGATGCCTGATCATTGCCAACATATGTTGCCACAGCTGATCGAGCACCGATCTTTGAGCCCGACTCTTTCATCATACACATGCGCGCCCTCCTCATACTCGCTTCCATGGCCTTCGTGGCCTGCGGCACCCAGGCCCAGACCGACCGGCTCGATGCCGCCGCCTTCCAGGAGCGCCTGACGGCGACGGATGTGCAGTTGGTGGACGTGCGAACGCCGGAGGAATTCGCCACCGGCCATGTGGAAGGCGCGGTGAACATCGACTACGTGAACGGCGACTTCATGGCCGGCACCAAGATGTTGGACAAGACCAAGCCGGTGCTGCTCTACTGCGCGAGCGGTAGCCGAAGCGAAAGCGCTTTGGGTGATATGAAGGCGGCTGGCTTCAAACAGGTGCAGGACCTGCTCGGAGGCATGAACGGCTGGAAGAAACAGGGCTTGCCCGTTGCCAAGTGATCATGCTGAAGCTACTTCGCCCCGCTGCCCTGTTTGTCGCTCTCTCATCGGTCGCGCTGGCCTTTGCGCAACCGCCCCCAGGCTACTACGACGCTGCCGCAGGACTCTCCGGTCCCGCACTGAAGCTCGCCCTGTATGAGATCATCAGCCCGCACACGGTCCACACTAACGCACAATTGTGGAACGACTTTATGACCACGGATGAGCGCGCCGATGACCCCAACAAGGTGTGGGACATTTATAGTGATATCCCCGGCGGCTCCGCGCCGTACCTGTTCTCGTTCGGCACGGATCAGTGCGGCACTTACAACAGCGAGGGTGATTGCTACAACCGCGAGCATTCCGTTCCGCAAAGCTGGTTCAACAGCAATACCCCTATGGTGACGGACCTGCACCACATCTACCCCACCGATGGTTGGGTGAACGCACATCGCGGTGACCTCCCATACGGCCTCGTTGGGTCGGTGGACTACCAGAGCCAGAACGGAACCAAAGTGGGAAGCAGCATCACGCCCGGTTACGGAGGCACCGTGTGCGAACCCATCGATGCGTTCAAGGGCGACCTGGCCCGCACGTACTTCTATATGATGACGCGCTACATGCCGCTCGTGGGCTCATGGACGAGCGATACCTTCAGCGGAGGCGACCTCAGCCCTTGGGCGGAGAACCTGCTGCTTTCCTGGAGTGCGGCCGACCCTGTGAGCCAGAAGGAGATCGATCGCAACAACGCGATCTACGCCTTTCAGAATAACCGCAATCCCTACATCGATCATCCCGAATGGGCATACTACATCTGGGGTCCTACGGCGGCTGTGTCGGAGGCCTCTACCACTACGCCGCAGGTCTGGGTGAACGATGGCACCATTTACCGGAATGTGAGTACCAAGCAGCTGATCGTTCAGTTGTTCAGTGTTGACGGCCAGTGGAGCGCTTCACTATTGATAACAGGGGATCGCGCCGAGCTTCCTGCGCTGGCACCTGGTGTGTATGTGGCGCGCGTGGGCGATCGCTCGGTGCGCTTCGTACGCTAGGGCGTTGTTAAGGCCCCGCCCTATTGTGTGCGCAGGAGGTCGTCGATCGTTTCGCGCCGCCTGATCAATTCAGCCTTGCCGTTGCGCACCAACACTTCTGGAGGTCGCAGGCGCGAGTTGTAGTTGTTGGACATGCTGTAGCCATAGGCTCCGGCGTTCATGATCGCCAGCAGGTCGCCTTCGTGCACCTCGGCCAATTTGCGGTCCGGCGCGAAGGTGTCCGTTTCGCAGATGTAGCCGGCCACGGTGTAGATCCGCGGTCGCCCCTCGGGATCGCTGACGTTCACGATGTGGTGGTAGGAGCCATACATCATGGGCCGCACCAAGTGGTTCGCACCGCTGTCCACGCCGACGAAGACCGTGGCCGTGGTCTGCTTCACTTGTTCCGCTCGCACCAGCAGCACACCCGCCGCGCTCACCAGGAACTTGCCGGGTTCGAACCACACCTCCACCGGCGTGGTCCTATCGCGGTTGAACGCTGCAATTCGGCGGCCCAGTTGCAGTCCCAGGTCTTCTACATCCGTCTCGATATCGTCCGGCTTGTACGGCACCTTGAAACCGCTACCCAGGTCGAGGAACTCCAACTGCGGGAATTCCGCTGCTAACTGCAGAATGATCTCCGCTCCCTGCAGGAAGACCTCCGCATCGAGGATGTCACTTCCTGTGTGCATGTGCAACCCGTTCACGCACATCCCCGAGGCCGCTACAATGCGTTGCACATGCCGCAACTGGTGGATACTGATGCCGAACTTGCTGTCCGCATGTCCGGTACTGATGCGCTCGTTTCCACCGGCCATGATGTGCGGGTTGAAGCGGATGCAAACGGGAATGCGAGCTCCATATTCATGTCCGAACTGCTCCAGCACATGCAGCGAATCGATGTTGATCATCACGCCCAGTTCCACGGCACGACGGTACTCCTGAAAGCCCACCATGTTCGGGGTGAAGAGGATCTCCGCGGGCGCGAAGCCGGCCCGTAGCCCGATCTCCACTTCCTGGATGCTGACCGCATCCAACCCGCAACCGGCCTCGCGCACAAGCCGCAGAATGGCCAGATTCGTAAGTGCCTTGCACGCATACAGCAGGCGCACCGGCATGTGGCCGAAAGCCTTGCGCAGCCGCGCTACCTGACCCAGGATAATATCGGCGTCATACACATAGGTCGGCGTGCCCACCATTCGCACGATATCCTCCACCGGTACACCACCCACGTGGTACCGTCCATTTTCCAGTTGCATGTGTTCCTGTTACGCGGTGAAAGTATGATCGGCCTCCAATGGTCGATGATCTCACCGCCAGTTCCGATCAACGATCACTCAGCCATGAGGCGGCGCGTGGTGGTGCTTCCATCTGCATCCAGACGGAGCAGATAAACACCGGGGCTAACGTGGCTCAACAGCACCGGCCCGTTCACGCCTGGGGTCAGGGCGATCCTGCGATCCTCCAAAACACGACCCCGCAGGTCGAGCAGCTGCAAATGCCCAACGGCACCCGCGCCGATCCATTCCAGTTGCAGTTGGCCATCCGGAGTGAAGCTGACTGCGCCCAGTTCGCTCACGGTCGCCTCCGACACACCAGTCTCCACACTCGAACTGATGCACAGGCCGAAGGACCCGCTATTGCCCTGGTCCAGCTGGCTGAAGACCCGGACCAGGTAGGCCGTATTCGGGAGTACCGTTGCCCCAATAGGCAAGGTGGGCGCAAGTTCGCAGAGCATGTCGGCTCCGTTGCAGGCGGTGTAGAGCGCAATGCCCCAACTGGTCATGGAGCCATGGTCCAAGCTGATCATCACGTGATCGTTCACCCCGGAGTTGAAACTATACCACACATCGCCCAAGGGTCCATTGACGGCGCATTGCGGCGGCACTCCTTCCTGGGTGGAGTTGCTGTTGTTGCCAGGCGTGGCATTGCCTGGGCAGTTGGACGGCGTTTGTACATTGAGCATTATGGCATCGACACATGCATCATTCAACGGGTTGCCGACGCAGGTGCATTGCGCCGAGAGCACATCATTCACCGTGTTGGCATTGCCGTCGTTGCACGCCGAGCCTTGCACACCGGGAACGGATGGGCAGTTGTCTACACAATCAGCGATGGCGTCTCCATCCGCGTCCATATCCGGTGATCCGCAACCGCAGACACCGGGTGCGGTCTTCAGGGGATCGGAGGGGCATCCGTCCACACAATCGTACACCAGGTCGCCATCGCTGTCTACGTCGGGGAAACCGCAACCACAGAAACCGGGAGCCAGCTTCAGGGGATCCGCTGGGCAACCATCGGCACCATCGCACACACCATCCCCGTCGCTGTCAGGAAGCGCCATGTGAATGCACTGATTTCCGTTAAAAAGATCATTCGTACAGGCGTTCTGGTCATCGCAGTTCACCAATGTGCCTGCACAGGAACAATCGGCCAGCAAGTGGTCGTTGATCGTCTGCAGGTCACCATCATCGCATGATGAGCCAGCCTGACCCACGGCGAAGGGACAGCTGTCGACACAATCGGCAAGGCCATCGGAATCCGTGTCCACATCCGCAGCTCCGCAGCCACATTGGCCGGGCACCACCTTGTTCGGGTCCGCGGGGCACTCATCGATCAAGTCGCATGCGCCATCACCATCGCCGTCCGGCAATGCGGCATGCACGCACTGGCTGCCGTTGTACGAATCCAGCGTGCATGGATCGTTGTCGTTGCAATCCACAACGGTACCGGCACATGCGCAGTTCGAACCGACCTGGTCGTTGATGGTCGATGCATTGCCGTCGTCACAGCTGGTACCGGTTTCCCCATTGCCACACCCACATTGTCCGGGTGCCACCTTGTTCGGATCGTTCGGGCAGAGGTCGTTGCAGTCTGCGGTGCCATCGAGGTCCGAATCGGCGTCGGCCACATTGCAGCCGCAAATGCCCGGCGCCGTTTTAGCGGGATCCATAGGGCAGCCATCAAGGCAGTCCACCGTGCCATCGCCATCGCTATCCGCGTCGCTCACTCCACAACCACAGATACCCGGTGCAACTTTCAGCTGATCGGCAGGGCAGCCGTCGGACGCATCACAGGTACCATCCCCATCGGTATCCTGGAATTGGCCAATACAGACGCAGCTCGGGTTCCAGATGTCGTTCACCGTGCAGGCGTTTCCATCATCGCAGGGAGTGCCAGGTAGGGCGCCTCCACCTACGGCCCCAAGACAATCACCCTGACAATTACCGACGGAGGCCGGCTGTGCGTCGATCGAACCCACGCGCTCAAGCCCATTGAGCGAGATGAAGAAGTTACGGTTGTTGGCGCTGGTCCACGTGTCGTTAACGATGTTGTATTCCGTGCACATGTTGACGCCGTTCATCTTTACGGAAAGGATGGTGACCCATTGACCTACCGGCCAAGCCTCCGCGGGGCATTGGTCCGTGATCAGCGACGTACTGAACGCATTATAGGTCTTGTAGGTGTAAGGACCTGCCGTGACCACGGCCTGGGCCGTGAAGGGAATGGCCGCGATGCACGGCACAGTGAACGGACCGAAATTACCCGGAGCTGCCGCAGAACACCGGACGGTGAACGTGATCGCCGTGAGCAGCTCAGTGAATGGACTACCATTGGCACGCACACGCACCAGCAGGCTGTCATTCGTGGCGTTCTCCGCCAGATCGATATCCACCGAAGAGGGGACCTGCGCCTCGCAGGGAATAGCCCCAAAGACACTCATGATGACAAGCGTGCACCATGTGAAGCGCCGCAGAACGAAAAGTGAAGCTGCCGATGCAGCATTACTGAACACGAGCATGGAACAGAGATATATTATCAAGACCGACCCGCCCGGATGACTTCGGCCAATGAGCAGGATCGGGGCATAACTCCCCGATACACTTGGACGGACAACAATCGGTCCGGGTTACCTGTTCGGCTCAGATGGATCCGACGAGAAGTGCTGATATCGATCAGCGTTGTGAAGTGACATGATCTCGGATCTTCGAATTCTGCATTGCGAATACAACGCTCTGGCTTACTGGAGTCACCCCCACGACCGAACAACAGAATGCGTAGTCCTCCTAAAAACGAACCGATGCGGATCACGGCTTGGCCTTACCGGCCTTGGCATCTTTCCCACGCAACTTGATACGAATGCCCTGTTTGGCTAACCGGTCCAGCCCCATGGCCGCCATGGTATGCCCCGGATCAATGGTGAGGCAGATCTGGTAGTTGGCGGCTGCACTGTCCGGCTGCTGTGTGCGCTCCATGGCAACGCCGCGGTTGTACCAGGCGTCGGCGTAATTGGTCTGGAGTTCAATTGCCTTGTCGAAATCCTGCTTCGCACCGTTCGGGTCGTCGAGGTGCTCCAGCCGCACCCAGCCACGGTTGTACCAAGCCAAGGGATTGCGAGGGTCGATCTCCTGGATGCGGTCGTAACACGCCAGCGCCAGACTGTCCCTACCATTTTCCTGGTAATAAATAGCCTTGTTGTAGATGGCCTCCACCTGCCCCGGACGCATATCGATGGCCGTGTTGAAGTACTGCTCCGCCAACGGATCATGGCGGGCGGCACTCAACTTGGCCAGCATCAGGTACGCGTCGTAATCCTGCGGGTCCTGTTCCACCGCCGTACGGAAACTGCTGATCGCTAGGTTCGTGTCACGCGTTTCCATGTGGATCCAGCCCTTCAAGTAGTACCCATGGGCCACGTTGGGATCTTTGCGTAAGACCTCGTTCACCATGGCCATGCTCTCCTTGTAATGCCGGAGCACCAGTTCGATCTCCGCGAGCTTCAAGCGGGGGCGGGAGTCGTCGGGCGCAAGTTTCCCAGCGCGGAGAAAGTGTTGGCGCGCCCGCTCCACATTCAGTACGGAATAGTTCAGGTCGCCGGCGCGCAGACGGTACTCCACGTTGTCGCTATCTAGCTTCAAGGCCCGGTCCATATCCGCCAAGGCCCGGCGGGTGCTGTCGATGGACTCGTAGAACGTGGCCCGATCGGCGTAGGCTAAAGCGTCGGAAGGATCGCTTACGATACGCTGATCCAAGGCCGCGAGGCGCACTGCCATGCTGTCCACCTGTTCGTTCAGCAGTTGTGTGCCCGGCACTTCAGCAGTATCGCCCCCCCCCCCGCAGCCCAGCATCATTATGGATGTGAGGATCATCGGGCTCATCAACTTCATCGCTCGCGTCATGAAATACGGATCCCCGCCCTCCAGTGAGCGGGGATCCGAAAGTAAAACCCTGCCGACGCTATTCGATGTGGCGCGTCGGCCAACCACCCGTCAGATCAGGCAACGGTAACTTTCACCTTGGTTATGGCTTCCTTGATCTTCTTTTCCAATTCCTCGCAGAGCTCAGTATTGTCCTCGAGCAGTTGACGCACGGCGTCACGGCCCTGACCGAGCTTATTATCCTCGTAAGAGAACCAGCTGCCGCTCTTCTTGACGATGTTGAGCTCCACGCCCATGTCGATGATCTCGCCGGTCTTACTGATACC
>JBKJNF010000106.1:0-10519 GCA_046596155.1 Flavobacteriales bacterium
GCCGGAGAGCCGCACCCTGGAATTCACTTGGCGGATCACGGCCCACGACATCGAGCATGCATTGTCCGATCGTGCGGAATTGAAGCTCGGCTCAGACAACGAGCACCCGCTGGCTGATAGCCTGCTGAACCGGTACTGCGTGGAGCACCTCACGCTCTTTCAAGAGGACCGGCAGCTAGCATGGAGATGGATCGGAAAGGAACTCGAAGGGGAAACGCTCTACATCTATTTGCAAGTGGAAGGAGTGGATACACCTAAGGACCTCATTGTTTCGAACACCCTCCTACAAGATGTGTTCGCCGAGCAACAGAACCTTGTACATCTGGAAGCGGAGAACATGCCGACACGGTCCCATACGTTCATTCGTGGAGCCGGCCCCCACACCTTCACGTGGTGACATCCGATGGAGCGAAGGAGCGTTGGGAACGCGCGGGCCAATGGCCGGGGATCTCCGTTCAACGAGGCTTGGTGTATTGCAGATCCGCTCTGCTTGTGATGTTCTGCGTGGCATGTGACCCGAACAGATCGGTAAAAGAAGAGCCAGTTTCTAATACGACGGGACAGGAAACAATCGTCGATCAACCACCCGGGGTATTGGCGCGAAGCACCCTTGCAGATACTACTGGTATGGAGGCTGACCTCCTCATCATCGAACGAAATCTTGGCGCGTTGGCGCCTGGGATCCGTGATCATTTGGCGGCAGTGGAGGTGAAGTACTACTCCTTCGCGGACAGCGCGTGCACGTTGGTGGACAAGGACCATTTGTATTCGGGGATCCTGCTGGTGCATGATTGTGTGGTAGAGGACGTGAACGCGATCTTCGAAGGCCTGCGCCGCGATACCTTCCCGATCGCCAAGGTGATCCCGATAAACCGGTACGGCCTCAATGCGGATTCCTCTGGATGGAACGACGCGGCATCAATGGGTGACAACAACACAAGTGCATTCAATTACCGCAGCAAACCCACGAGCGTTGAGCCTTCCAAGCACGCACAGGGCATCGCCATTGACATCAATCCGATGCTCAATCCCATGGTGCATCATCGCCCGGGAGGAGTTAACACCGAACCTCCGGCCGGCCGTTACGTTCCATCGCGACCGGGTACGCTCACGCGCGCGAACACGGCGAAAGTGCTTACGCACATGGGCTGGTCCTGGGGGGGGCGGTGGCCAAGCCCACGGGACTACCAGCACATTGAGAAGTCGTATGGGCGCTGTGCGCATTTACGGTTCCACCTGGAGTAAGGAGCATCGCGGTACCGATCCATCTTTGCACCGATGACCAAGAAGGAGAAAGCCGCATTCGCGGCCGGGAAGCTCGCCCACCTTTACCCACGCACGTCCATCCCTCTCGATCACCAGGATCCGTACACGTTGCTGGTGGCCGTGGTGCTCAGCGCCCAATGCACCGACAAGAAGGTGAATGAGATCACCCCTCTACTTTTTGCCAAGGCGCGTACGCCGCAGCAAATGGTGAAGCTGAGCGTGGAGGAGATCCAGGACATCATCCGCCCATGCGGTCTGTCACCGATGAAGAGCAAGGGCATCCACGGCCTCTCGCGGATCATTCTTGATGAACATGGGGGAGAAGTGCCGCGCACCTTCAGCGCGTTGGAGGCGCTGCCATCGGTGGGTCACAAGACCGCTAGCGTGGTGATGTCTCAGGCCTTTGGGGTCCCGGCATTTCCGGTGGACACACACATCCATCGCCTGGCTTACCGCTGGACATTGAGCACGGGGAAAAGCGTGGAACAGACGGAGTCCGATCTGAAGAAGCTCTTCCCGAAGGAGGGATGGAACGAACTGCACCTTCGCATCATCTTCTTCGGGCGAGAATACTGTCCGGCAAAAGGGCACGAACCACGAAAATGTCCGATATGCTCCGTGATCGGCAGGAAGGAATTGTTCACCGCATGATGTACGCTTGTGGACACTGAGAGAAAGCCAAGGCATTCTCGCCTACGGGCAAAAGGCGATGTGACCTGATAGGATCAGGGCGCAACGGCGGCAGGTGCCGCAGCCGCTGGTGCAGCATCCATGCCCTTCCCCGAAAATTCGCAGGAGCGCCACATCACGATGCAGCATATCAGGGCGAATAACGACATGGCGTAGAACGGCCAGCGAGCGGAGTTCGGGTGCGGCGTGTATGTATCGGGGGTTGACATGGGGGTGCGTTGCGAATTGGGGCAAAGAAACGAGTTGTGCGGGAATGGCGCACAGCCCGCATCAGTTGATCTCGTGTCCGGGTTCCTCCAAGAAGTTCACCACGGCCCGGCTACCCTCCCAAATACCGTCGAAATACATGCGCTCTTTGAACAAGGGCACCATCAGACTGTCGGCGAACTTCTGGCATTTCCATTCCGGAAGTACGGCCTCGGTGCCCAGCCCGGGAGCCATGTACACTTCCCGCATATGGCCGCTGAAGGCGATCACCAGCCCATTGTTCCTGCGCTTTTTGCCCACCTTAAGCGAATCGCCACAGGTCGCTGCATAGGAGCGCAGATCGGGTTGGCCATTGTAGGAAAAGGTCGTTACCAGAATGATCTCATTGCCTGTCCGCAGTTCGTGACCGCGGAAAAGGGAATCGAGCCGGTCCTCCTCCTCGGAAGTGAAGACATTCTCGCCATCGACGACGAAATGCTCAGGTACGTCGGTCTTCTTGGGTGTGAAGGCCAGTAACACCAGAGCTATTAGTGCGAACAAAAGGTGGCGCATGCGACCAAAGTACAGAACCGGATCATACGGTCCGCAGGGCCCCGCAGGACCTGATCGGCACGATGCGAAGGAACTGATCAGCTCCGGATGGGCACCCGCACGGCCGCGAATTCGCGCCGCATCACGGAATAGCTGTGCCCCTTGGAGATGATGTGCACCTTCATGCCTTCGATGCTGAAGGGCTGCCCTTCCTCCACGTCCGCGTAGTCGCTGTAGCTGATGTCGTGGCCATCGAAGATCATCACTTGGCCGCTACCGATGGTCTCCAGCATGTCCGCATTGGTGATCACCACGCCCGTATCCTCGCCCAAGCCAATGCCGATGGCGTTCGGGTTGCTGGCCACGGCCTGGCTCAGCCGGCTGAAGCGACCACGTTCCACGAAGTGGCTGTCGATGATCACGTCCTGGATCAGGGAGGCACCGGTGGTCATCTTCACACTTCCCTTCACCAAGCCGCTGGAGCTATGTCCCTGGTAGATCATAGTGCTGCTCATGCACATGGCGCCCGCGCTCGTACCTGCGATCACAAAGCCTGCTTCCTCGTGGTAACGGCGTTTCATGAGCTCCAGAAAAGCCGTACCACCGAAAATGGTGGTCAGTCGCAGCTGGTTGCCACCGCTCATCATCACACCATGGGCCTTGGCCAGGCGTTTGATCATGTCCGGTTTCACATCAGCGCGTTCGCGGATGTCCAGAACATCGATGTTCTTCGCCCCCAACCGGCCGAATGCTTCAATGTAATTGGCTCCCACCTCGAGTGGAATGCTGCTGGCGCTTGTGATAACGGCGATACGGGCATTGGTGCCGCCCATCTCGTCCATCACGCGTTTGAGGATGCCCTCTTCAATGAACGTGCTTTGGAAGACCTTGGCATTGTGCCCGCCTTCGGGTTCCATGCCCTTGTCCTCGTTACCGCCGATGGCGATGAGTTTGCCTTTTGGGTTCATGTGCTGGTGTTGACCCCCGCCCCGGATCCCGCTGTTGTCGCTCGCCTGTGGAACATGTTCCGATCAGGGAACATGACCCTTTTTGCTTGCTACTTGCCTCGGGTCCGCCACCCCATTGACCGGGGTAGCGCCGACGAAAATAGATGACCGATCCCAGTCCTGCCCCCCCCTGCGTACGAAGTTTGAACAACCTGCTGCGCTATATTGCCCTCATTCAACCCCTTTGTCATGCGGATCCTCGAGCTGAAAGCCATGCGTGGCCCCAACTATTGGTCGGTCCGCCGTCATCACCTGATCGTGATGCGGCTGGATATCGAGGACCTCGAGCAGAAGCCCACTGACAAGATCCCGGGATTCTACGAGCGCCTTACGGAGATGCTCCCTTCGATGTACAGTCATCGTTGCAGCGAGGATCATGAGGGCGGGTTCTTCGAGCGGGTGAAGCGCGGCACGTGGATGGGCCATGTGATCGAGCACATTGCGCTGGAGATCCAGACGCTGGCGGGCATGGAGACCGGCTTCGGACGCACACGCAGCACGCGCGAGGGTGGCGTGTACAACGTGGTGTTCAGCTACATCGAGGAACCTGTGGGCATGTTCGCGGCCAAGTCGGCTGTGCGCATTGCGGAAGCCCTCATCAGTGGAGCGAAGTACGACCTGCAGGCTGACGTCCAGCAGATGCGTGAACTTCGCGAGGACAGCCGCCTTGGGCCCAGCACGGGCAGCATCGTGCAGGAGGCCGTCGCGCGTGGCATTCCCTACCTCCGTTTGAACGGACAAAGTCTGGTGCAACTAGGGCATGGTATCCATCAGAAACGGATCCGCGCCACCATCACCAGCAACACCAGCAACATCGGTGTGGAGATCGCCTGCGACAAGGAAGAGACCAAGCAATTGTTGGAGAGCTACGAGATCCCCGTTCCCAAGGGCCGCGTGGTGCGCACGGAGGAAGGGCTCGAAGGCGCCCTGGATTCCGTGGGCTTCCCCTGCGTGATAAAGCCCATCGGCGGCAACCATGGCCGAGGCGCCACCATCGGTATCAAGTCCCTGGAGGAGGCGAAGGTGGCCTTGGTGAAGGCGAAAGAGATCAGCCGCAGCGCAATCGTGGAGCGTTACATCACTGGCCTGGATCATCGCCTGTTGGTCATCAACCACCGCTTTGTGGCCGGTGCCAAGCGCACACCCGCCTGTGTGATAGGCGATGGCAAAAGCACGATCGCGCAGCTTGCGGAGGACGTGAACAAGGATCCGCGCCGCGGCTATGGCCACGAAAATGTTCTCACACGGATCGACATTGACGATCACACGCTGAAGCTGCTGGCGCTGAAGGACCTTACGCCCGATAGTGTTCCCTCGATCGGTGAGACCGTTTATCTGAAGGCCACGGCCAATCTGAGCACCGGCGGTACTGCGGATGATGTCACTGAAGTGGTGCACCCCTTCAACGTCTTCCTCGCCGAGCGCATCAGCCGCATCATCGACCTGGACATTTGCGGCATCGACATCATGACGGACGACATCACCGTACCGTTGAACGAATCGGGTGGTGCCGTACTGGAAGTGAACGCAGCACCGGGCTTTCGCATGCACCTTGCACCCACCGGAGGCATTGGTCGAAACGTGGCCGAGCCAGTAGTGGACATGCTTTTCCCACCGGGTGCTCCGAGCCGTATTCCGATCATTGCAGTTACGGGTACCAATGGAAAGACCACCACCACTCGCTTGACCAGTCACCTAATGCGTAGCGTGGGCTACAAAGTGGGCATGACGTGCAGCGATGGTGTCTACATCATGAACCGCCTGTTGATGACCGGCGATTGCACCGGCCCGAATAGCGCGCAATTCGTATTGAAGGAACCTGTCGTGGACATGGCCGTTCTTGAAACCGCCCGAGGCGGTCTCGTGCGCAGCGGACTCGGATTCGAGCATTGCGATGTGGCCATCGTAACAAATGTGGCCGCCGATCACCTGGGGTTGAAGGATATCCACACGCTGGAGGATCTGGCCCATGTGAAGAGCACCGTGCCACGCAGCGTGCGGCGCGATGGTTATGCCATCCTCAACGCCGATGATGAACTGGTAATGGCCATGCGCAAACAGTGCGATTGCAAGATCGCGCTCTTCAGCCTGGACGAGAACAACCGTTTGATCCGCCAGCACTGCAAGCTCGGTGGACTCGCGGCCATCTACGAGAACGGCTTCGTAACCATCAGCAAAGGTGAGTGGAAGTTGCGGATCGAGAAGGCGGTGAACATTCCCATCACTTACGGCGGAAAGGCGGTCTTCAACATCCAGAACGTGCTACCAGCAGTGCTCGCGGCGTATGTACGTGGCGTGAAGATCGAAGAGCTGCGCGAGGCGCTCATGACCTTCGTACCGGGTGCAGCGCAGACTCCGGGCCGTTTGAACCTCTTTCAGTTCAAGAAGTTCCAGGTGGTGGTGGACTATGCCCACAACCCGCACGGCTTCGAGGCGTTGGGCAAATTCCTCAGCAAGATCCCGGACGGGCCGAAGGTGGGTGTGATCGCTGGCGTGGGCGACCGACGCGACGAGGACACCGTGAACCTCGGCCGCCTCAGTGCGCAGATGTTCGACGAGATCATCATCCGCCAGGACCGCAACCTGCGCGGCAAGACCGATGATGAGATCATCGCGCTCATGGTGAAAGGCATCAAGGAGGTGGATCCCAACAAGCCGGTCAAGATCATCAAGAAGGAGGACGAGGCCATCCGTTACGCCATCAGCAACGCCAAGCCCGGCAGCTTCCTCACGCTCTGTAGCGATGTGGTGCCGGATGCGCTGGCACTCGTGCTAAAGCTGAAGGAGGAGGATGAGAAGGTGGCCTTCAACACGGACGATATTCCGAACCGGAACAAGGAGTTGGTGGGTTAAAGGTTATTGGAGTTCGAAAGCTGGTGAACGGAAGGTTAGCGCGTGACGAGCGTTGGTTGAATGGACCCAACGACTGTGTCGAAGTGCTTAGCATTATTCAACATCAATGCGCGAAGGACTGAGCAACCGGTTACGGAACTTGTGGCGAATAGGTAACGGGTGTGTTAGAGCGGAACAAGCGCTAGTTAGCGCTTCAAGTTGAAACCTGATTTCCTGCCTTGTCGTGTTGTACTTATTGCTGTCACCAACGTGATCGTGCATCCAAGAAATGGCAGTGAACATCACCCGGTTCAACCGTCCTGCGTATCGCCGTGCACTAGATCGTGGAATTCGTTGCCCACTGTGCCTCTTATCGGTCCACCTCATCTACAGCAGGAACCCCGGTGGATATTGGGCTACTGACCTGGTCTATCACAATGGCGTGCCTCTTGTAGCACCATCAGCATGTCAACCGACGAACATTTCAATGCCCCGGGCGACGTTCCGGAACCGATCGAGGACCACAAGCCTACCGACATGCCGGCCACGGTCAATATGTTCATCATCATCGCCTCTGTGGCAGTGATCTCCGTGGTGGTCATGGTGGCCTTGTATCTGGCGGGTTAAGGATCGGCGCAACCGATCGGCACGGGCAAAGCGGAGCCATACGCAGTGGATGAATATGATCGGGCCGCGCGCGTGTGGCTGCGTATTTATGAGCGAAGCTGTCCTTTAATGCTGAAGGATGATGGTTAGCCAAATCGCAAACGATGGTGGATGATATGGAAGTTCCGGCTGTCCTTTGGGGCAGATACCATTTCGCAACAGAAGGCGGTCCATGGTGTTCTTATGTATTCGCGAGCAGGTCGCAACGGTTTAGCATGTGGGGGATCTTTTTTTACAAAAGAGAGCAACGATGCCCCCACTGAACGATTCGTGATCAAGGAGAGAATGGCGCAACTGCGGCGCTTGTATGGACAAAGCCCCCAATGAGGGCAGATCACCTTCGCATATTGATGTTCCTGAAGCATTACGAGCGCACGGGTATCCAAACGTGCCGCGGCTCAAGAGCTCGGGGTGGACCCCAAGAGCGTGCTGGATTGGCGATGTGCCTACACCGAAGGGGGGCTGAAGAAGTTGCTCACTAACAAACAAGGCGGTATCCGGCCCAGTGTGATCAGGGCCGATCAAGGGGTGGCCTTACGCCAGAGGCTGCAACACCCGGCCAACGGCCCCATGGTTTCATGGAACTGATGTACTGGTTCAAGCACAGCTTCGGCGAGTCGATCAATTACAAGACCTTGACCGGGTATGTGAAGCGCAAGTTTGGCGCACAGGTCAAGACCGCCCGCAAGTCCCATGTGAAAAAGGAGCCCGATGCCGTTCAGGATTTAAAAAGAACTTCGAGCTACTCGGCTAAGAGTTGACCTGTGATGCACGGGCTGGTTGCGCCAAGGTGAATCTGTACTGTGGGGACGAGAGCCGCTTCGGACTCTTCAGACGGGCAGGCAGCGCACTCACTGCAAAAGGGGCAAGCCCGTGTGCCCGTTCCAGCAAGTCTTCCAGTCCACGTGGCTTTTCGGGGCCTATTCACCCATCACCGGCACGCACTTCGAGCTGGAACAGCCACACTGTTCGGCCTACACCTTCCAGATCCGCCCGGACCACTTCGCCATCCAGCGCCCCGATGAGATCAAGGTCATGATCAAGGACAACGGGGCTTTCCACAAGGCCACATGCCTGCGATGGCCTGCCAACGTGCGTCCGCTCTTCTTGTCTTCCTGCCGCCATACGCCCCAGAAATCAACCCAGCCGAGAAGATCTGGTGGTGATTCAAGCGCGCCATCTCCAACGAGCACTTCCATACCCTATACCAGATCAGTGAATTCATCGCACACCAGGTCAAGGCTCTGGACCAGCACTCCGTAAGATCCATCTGCGCCTTCACCTACTTCCGGACAGCTAGGTCCCTATCGAAAATCAGCTAATGCGAAATGGATTATTCTTGCCGACCACCACCTCGGTCCATGGATCCCGTTAGCCCGCACAGCCCTCTGCTTCGGGTCAATGCCCCGGTAGTGTTCGCTGGAGCCCTTGGGGTCCTGTGCGTTGTTCTTCGCCTGTGCTCACCGGGTCTACCCGAAGGCGGGGATGATGTGATGCATTACCTCCACGCGCGTTACTTCTGGACCCATGCACAGGCCGCCTTGTCGGAATGGGGAAAGCCGGTTTTCTCGCTGCTGGCTTCTCCTTTCGCTCAAGTGGGGCAGTGGGGCATGACCGTGTTCAGCGCCTCCTGCGCGGTGGCGACCTGCGCGCTCATGATGGCCTGGTCCGGCACTATACCGCGTATGGGTTGGGGATGGCTCATGGTCCCGATGCTGATGCTCACACCGATCTACTTCCATTCGGTGGTGCGTGGTCTTACGGAAGCCCTCTTTGGCCTCTGGACATGCGCAACGATCCTCTTACTGTGGCGAAGACGGCACGTCGCTGGCATGGCGTTGGCATCGTTCTTCCCCTTCGTTAGGCCGGAATACATCGTATTCGTTCCCTTGGTCGCCGGTTGGGTAGCTTGGCGAAGGGATTTCCGAGCGCTACCGTGGGCAGGCTTGGGCTTAGCGCTCTACGTGTTGTGTTGCGGGCTGTTCCTGGGTGACCCGTTCATCTTCTTCCGGAACAGCACGTATGTCGGCAACACTCTTTATGGTCGGGGCAGCGCCTGGTTGTTCGTTGAGAACATCGATGCCATGTACGGACTTCCGCTGAAGCGCGCGTTCCTTGTCAGTGCGCTGCTTTTGCCCCTCGTGATCTGGCGCGATCCCACGCGCAGAGGACAACACCTGTTCGTGCTGAGTATGACCTTTCTCCCGGCGCTCTTGATCTTCGCCATCCATTCCTACGCGTGGTGGCAGGGTGGGCGCGCTTCGCTCGGCTTGCTCCGCGTGATCGCCACAACGGTCCCGCTAGTGGTCCTATTCACCGTGCATACGCTGGCCAGTGCGTGGGATCTGTGGATGCCGACGAAGCGTTGGACAACTATCGCGTTCGTCGCGTTGGTCCTTTTCTATGCGAACACGGGTTACCACGAACTCGTGCATCGTCAAGAGATCCCCGTGCGCGCGAAGCCTGTTCATCAAGTGCAGCAGGAGGCGGCGCTTTTTGTCAATACGATCAACTTGAGCGGAGAACGGGTCTTCTTCGCGGATCCTTCGATCGCCTTGTTATGTGAGTTGGACCCCTGGAACCCTGAGAGCGCCACCTTTATGTCCGGTGGCCAAGGCGAGAGGGCTTATGCGCACATCGAACGGGGGGATCTGATGGTCTGGGATCAGCAATTCTCGGCAGGCGAAGGAGCACTGCCTTTGGAGCACTTATTTAACGACGAACGCCTGCACTTGGAAAAGGAGTTCATATCCGAGAGCGGACCCGGCATGAGCGCGTTGGATGTACGCCGCATCTACGTCTTCCGGTGCGTGGAATGACGCGGAGCACACGCGTGGTTCCCTCACCAGGGCATGTCCAATCCCTCTGTCTGGCCAATGAACTGGCGTGATACGGCTTCACTTCGCTCGGACTTGTGCCATCTCTACAGACCGATCATCTTCTCCTTGATAGTGCTGAGTGATACCCTTTCGCAATAGAAGGCGGTCCACGGTGTTCATATGTACTCGTTAGCAGGGGCAACGGTTTAGCATGTGGGGGATCTTTTGGACAAAAGAGAGCAACGATGCCCGCACTAAACGATTCGTGATCAAGGAGAGCATGGTACAACTGCGGCGCTTGCAAGGACAACGCCCACGGCAAGCGCAAACGTGTCGCGAGTGCTGGATCCGTTGAGTGCAAGCAACTCCACCCCCGACCCTAGCGCGAGCCCGAGGCTCGTGTATTCCTTGTCTCTATACTGACAGCGGTCGACCAACACAGGATGTTGATCCACCCTTCATCCGTCCGCATATGGAAGGACGTAGTGGGCTGTTCTGTTC
>JBKJNF010000161.1:0-3278 GCA_046596155.1 Flavobacteriales bacterium
TGGCGCGGGGATCCCCGGCGGACCGGCCAATTACCAAAGCCTCACGCTTACGGACGCGGATGTTCCCGTGGTGGCGTATGAGGACATCAGCAACGCTTCGAAGACCACCGTGCGTGCATGGGACGGAAGTGCATGGGTGTCCTACGGAGCTCCAGGCATCTCGGCCGGCACGGCCTTGTTCCAAAGCCTCACATTGGATGGGAACGAATATCCGGTGGTCGCCTACTTCGATCAGGTCGCCGGCGGCAGGACCACGGTGCAGCGCTGGAATGGATCTGCGTGGAACGTGGTGGGAACGGCCGGATTCACCGCAAGCGTCACCAGCAATTCCGCGCGATGGCTGCAGATGGACGATCAAGGCAACTTGCTGCTCGCCTATGCCAGCGGCCCGCTCTACGCGAAACGTTACGCCGCCGCATTGCTCAGCACCAACAACATACCCGGCCCCCTTTGCGCGGGTTCGGATCTGATCGTGAGCTACACCACTTCCGCTTCATACAATGTAGGGAACACCTTCACCGCACAGCTAAGCGATGCCACTGGTGACTTCACCTCTCCTGTTGACATCGGCACCACGAGTGCCACGGGTAGCGGAACGATAAACGGCACCATTCCGTTGGGCACGGCGATGGGCAGCGGCTACAGGATCCGCGTGGTGAGCGATGATCCCGTGCGCATCGGCACGGACAACGGCACCGACCTCGCGATCAACGCGCCTCCCGCCAACGTCAGCTTCTCCGGTCTACCCGGCGACATCATCTGCACCACCGCGAAACCCATCGCGCTTACCGGTATACCGGCTGGCGGCGTCTTCAGCGGCCCCGGCGTTACCGGCACCCTCTTCGATCCGGCATCCGCCGGCGTAGGGATGCATGCGGTGGCCTACACATACACCAACGCGGGTGGTTGCAGCGGTGCCGACGAGCAGATCGCGCACGTGGAGATCTGCACTTCCATGATGGACGCGGAGAACACGAGCGCACTGGCCGAGATCTACCCGAATCCAGCGGCGGATGTGATGAATATCCGCTGGTCAGCAGGCCGTGGGAAGAACCGGACCATCAGCATGACCGATCCGTATGGCCGGTCGCTCGACGTGCGCGGGCTGATATCGAATGTGGAGAACGAGCGTTCCATGTTGGACCTCACGGACCTCCCCGTTGGGCTCTACTTGCTCGACCTGTACGACAATGGCCGGGTCCAGGTGGTGCGGGTGGTGAAGAACTGATGCGCAATGATCCCCACCCCTTGAATAGGGCGTATATGCCTTGGGAGTTGAGCAGAGCGCCGAGGCGTGCGGGCGTAGTTCGAATTGGGTCCTGGCCATAGCACGACGAGTAGAATGATAAGAACCTCCTCCATTTTCGTTAACTTGCACGGTTCATGATGGCCGGAACTCGTTCCATACTGCTGCTGCGTGCCTTCTTCTTGCTGGTATGTGGGGTGAACTTTCTTGCGGCAAACGCGCAGGACGGTCCACCCGCGCAGCTTGGAACATTTCAATTATTGACCACCGAACCGAAGGCCTTGGAGGTGTTCTCCACAGAGATCCTGCCTTTCATTGAGGCCCATCGGGATGCACACGAACCACGCTTGGTGAGCATTGGCCGATACGCGTGGGTGCTGATCCTGTCCCAGGACGTGATCAGCCAACCGGGCTTTGAACCGTTGCCCGAGGAGATCATCACCGTGGAGGAGGCCACGTTGGAACACTGGCTGGAGCAATGGCAATGAGCGCTCCCCTCTTCCGTGCGGCCTTGGGTATCACCTGCTGGTGGATAGGCTTGGTAGCGCTGGCGCAACCGGCCAACGACGCGTGTGGCACGGCACAACTGGTTACAGCCAACGGTACCTGCTACACGGGCACAACGGTGGGCGCGAATGATAGTTGGATCGGCACGGTGGGCTGCGCCGGTAACAACGTAGAAGTGTGGTACACGTTCGTGGCCACGGCTGCTGTGGCCAATTTCCAGGTCACCAGTGGCACCTTGGGCGGCAACGTGGAGATCGTTCTGGTCTCCTCCACCGGTCCATGTATGGGCCTTGGGCTGGAAGGGTCGGTGTGTGCACCCAGTCCGGTGAACCTCGATGTATCCTTTTCGCTGATCGCGGGGAACACCTACTACTATACGATCTCGGGCACAGGTGCACCCGGCACCTTCACCACCTGCGTCACTACCAACAACCCACCGCCGGCACCGGGCTTGGATTGCCCCACCTCAGAGGCGCTGTGTACCAACGCGCCCTTCAGCCAAGGCAATTTCACCGGCATTGGCGCCGTGGAAGAGGTCTCTCAGAACAGCTGCTTCGGATTGGACGAACGCCAGTCCAAGTGGTACACCTTCACCTGCTCGCTCAGCGGCACGTTCCAGCTGCTGATAAACCCGGTGGGCTACAATTCAGCCACACAGACCGGCGATGATTTCGACTTCTCGCTCTACGACGTCACCACCGGATGCTATGTGTCCACGAATGTGCTTCCTGTGCCCATCGCCTGTAACTGGAGCGGCTGCGTGGGCAGCACGGGCATCGCCCCCACCCCTCCGTTCATGGGCCAGACGGCCGGAACGGATTACCAGAACAACAACCCCGCCGGTCCGGGTGACTGCCTGTCCAACCAACAATGGGTGACCACCGTCGTTAACCTCGTGGCCTGTCGCCGCTACGCCCTGCTGATCGATAACTACACCACGAGTTCCGGCGGTTTTTCCGTGGCCTTCGGCGGCACCGCCTTCATGGGCCCCAACGCCACCTTCACGTACACGCTGAACCCGACCTGCCAGATCATCTCCGTGAACCGGGGCGCGTATTGCACGGGAACGCAGATGACCTATCAATGGAACTACGGCGATGGCTTCACCTCCACGGCTGCCGTGCCGGGCGCGCACACCTACGCCGGCGTTGGCAATTACACCGTGTCGCTGACCGTGGCGGATGCCAACGGCTGCGTGGATACCTACTCCCAAACGGTGAACATCGGCTGTGTGCCGCTGCCCATCCAACTGCTCAGCTTTGATGCGCAGGAGAAGGATGGCGAGGTGCTGGTGGAGTGGGCCACCGCCACGGAGCAGGACAATGATCATTTCGCCGTGGAGCGCAGCCGCAATGGTGTGGACTTCGTAGAGCTTGGTCGGGTGGATGCAGCGGGTAACTCGGACCAGACCATCCAATACAACCTCCTCGACCCGCAGCCCCTGGCAGGCTGGTCGTATTACCGACTCCAACAAGTCGATATCGATGCCAGCGACACGCTCTCGCGCGCGATCTCCCTGCACATC
>JBKJNF010000266.1:0-3630 GCA_046596155.1 Flavobacteriales bacterium
GAACACTCGCCGACCTATTGCTGAAGCATGTCCTCAGCTTCAGCCTGCATGATGTAGATCTGCCTCTTGGCGTAGGTGTGCTGGACCCCTTCAACGGCCCGAACGCTGATGAAGTACGCCGGATCGTCACGCTATTTCATCATAACTTCTACAGCGATGACCGGCCACGCGTTCTGATGCTCGGCATCAACCCCGGGAGGCTGGGCGCTGGTTCCACAGGACTTTCATTCACCGACACCAAGCGCTGCGAGAGCGATCTCGGCATCCCTGTGCGTGGCCTGCGCACCCACGAGCCCAGCAGCGACTTCTTCTACCGCATGATCCGCGGAGCGGGCGGCGCCACGGCGTTCTACGACCAAGTGTACGTGCATGCCATCTGCCCGCTCGGCTTCGTGAAGCCCGGACAGAACGGAAAAGAGATCAACCTGAACTACTATGACGATAAAGCGCTCGAACGGGCCGTTACGCCGTTCGTCAGTGACTGGCTCAGAACACTGGTGAAATGTGGCATGCGCACGGACATCGTGTTCTGCATCGGCACCGGGAAGAACGCGGCCTACTTCGAGAAGTTGAACGCTTCCCTCGGCTTGTTCGATCGCATCGTCGCATTGGAGCATCCACGCTTCATCATGCAGTACAAGGCGAAGTTGGTGGAGAGCTATGTCCGGAAATACGTGAGCGCCCTGGCCGAGGCAGCCGAGGGCGCTCACTAATGTCCACGGCGACCTACGCCGCCTTGCGGAACAAGTACCGCGTGATGAAGATGCCTGTGCCACCTTCAGCGGGAGGGCTTTGCACACCGGTGGATACTTCGAACAGCTCCCAGCCCTCGGTGGTCCACTGGTTGATGTTGTCCACGATGAGGCGGTCGTTGTTCGCGATGTTCTTGAAGTTGATGCCCACCATGCTGTAGAAGTTGAGCAGGTCCTTCTCGATGGTCTGGTCGGACTGGTCGCTGATGATCATGCGGGAACGGCCAAGACCGCCTGGCACCACGCTTTCGATGGTACTGAATTGCCGCCACGTGTACGCTGTCTGCACGGGAACGGGCCGGAAACTGTAGGCGGCAAGCAGGGCTGCACCGATGGCCAGCCCAACAAGCACGGAACGGAAATTGAGGTTCATGGGAGATGGATTTGGTTTCACGGCGCTGAAGATCCACCTTCGCTTCCGAACATCCAACACCGATGAAGCTTCGCAGCCTGTGCCTCGGCACGCTCGTTACCATCAATGGCCTTCTTTCCGCTCAGACCCAAGTGTTCCTTTCCCATGTTCAGCTGATCGAAGAGGAGAGCATGAGATCGGGCAGCGACGTCACGATCCAGCTGAACAAGGACGAAGGCACCGAACGGCAGGTCATCTACGCGGAAGGTGATATCACGGCGAAAACGTGGGTGAACGTGAGCACGCATGATGTGCGCCGCAGCAGCCTCAAGGACAGCGCCGTGAACTTGATCTTTGAGCTCGATCTGAAAGTGGGCAATGACAAGGACAACAAGCGTGTCGAGAAGATCTTCTACTTGGACCAGTCGCGCACGGGGAAAGTGAGCCAGCGTTTCACCTTCAAGAATGGTACGCGGGTGCGTGTGATCACCTTGGCGTTCGATGTTGAACTGAAGTAATGGCCTACGAACGACTACACGAGCTGCTGGACACACAGCTCACCCAATTCCCGCAAGAGAGCTGCATCGCTACGAAGGAGAACGGCGCATGGCGGCGCTATTCCACCCGTGAAGTGGTGGAGACCAGCGAACGCATCGCCCTTGGCCTAATGGCACTGGGCGTGAAGCCAGGTGATCGCGTGGTGATCGCTAGCCCCAATCGAAGCGAATGGTGCTTGGTGGACCAGGCCATCCTGCGCATCGGCGCGATCAATGTGCCCCTCTACCCCACCAGCAGCAGCAGCGACTATGCATATGTGCTGAACCACAGCGGTGCCAAGGTGGCCTTCTGCGGTGATGCGCTCATCCAATTCAAGGTGCTGGAGGCCATGAAGGATTCCCCGGGCCTGGAGCATGTCTTCTCCTTCCTGCCCGATATGAACGGCCGCCACTGGATGGACCTGCTGGCCATGGCCAACGAGGCGGATCGCCCGACCTTGGAGCGGTACAAGCAAGAGGTGAAGCGTGACCAGCTGGCCACCATTATCTACACCAGCGGCACCACCGGCCGACCCAAAGGCGTGATGCTCACGCATGGCAACATCCTTAGTAATGTGGAAGGCAGCATTCCCCGTCTGCCGTGCAGCGTGGGCGTGCGATGCATCAGCTTCCTGCCGCTCTGCCACATCTACGAGCGGATGCTGATGTACCTCTACATCATCCGCGGCGCCAACATCCACTTCCAACCTACGCTTGATGATCTGGGCGATCGTATCCGCGAGGTGCGTCCACATGTCTTCACGGCGGTACCGCGCTTGCTGGAAAAGATCTTCGCCCGCATCATGGCCAAGGGCGAAGAGCTGAAGGGCGTGAAGCGCGCGCTGTTCTTCTGGGCCTTGCGGTTGGGCGAGCGCTATGACGTGAACATCACCGACCCGTGGTACAACCTGCAGCTCAAGCTGGCGCGCAAGCTCATCTTCAGCAAATGGCAGGCGGCGCTGGGCGGGGAAGTGCTCTGCGTGGCCAGCGGAAGCGCCGCACTGCAACCACGGCTCGCCCGCATCTTCAACGCCGCCGGCATCCCGTTGATGGAGGGCTACGGGCTTACCGAGAGCAGCCCCGTGATCAGCGTGAACGATGCGCGTAATGGTGGCCTGCGTTTCGGATCGGTGGGAAGGCCCATTGAACATGTCCAAGTGCTCATTGCGGCGGATGGCGAGATCCTGGCGAAAGGCCCCAACATCATGCTCGGTTACTACAAGGAGCCGGACCTCACCGCCGAGGCCATCGACGCGGACGGCTGGCTGCACACTGGCGATATCGGTGAGGTCACGGATGAAGGCTTTCTGCGCATCACCGACCGCAAGAAGGAGATCTTTAAGACCAGCGGCGGGAAATATGTGGCGCCGCAGTTGATCGAGAACCGCTTCAAGGCTTCGCGCTTAGTGGAGCAGGTGATGGTGATCGGCGAGAACCGCCACTTCCCCGCCGCGCTGATCGTGCCCAACGCCGATGCGCTGAAGGACCGCTGCACCGAAGCAGGCATGGCCTTCACCTCGCGTGAAGATGCCGTGAACGACCCACGCGTCCTCGCCCTGTTCACCCCGCTGCTCGCCGAGGTCAATGCTGGGCTCGGGCATTGGGAACAGGTCAAGCAGATCGCCCTGCTGCCCCGTGAATTCACCATCGATGCGGGGGAGCTTACACCCACCCTGAAGCTGCGCCGCAAGACCATCCTGGCCAATTGCGCTCATCTGGTGGAGCGGATCTACGCCGAGGCCTGAGCCCGGGCCCGTACTTTAGCGCATCTTGAACCCTACATGATGCGCACGTTGATCCCCGTGGTCCTGGCCGCCCTGCTGCCCTTGTTCTCCGGCTGTGCGAAAGAACCCGGCGTGGGTGGAAAGGCGGAGGTCCGCGGCTATGTGCTCCGGCAGAACATCAACAACAACACCGGCCAACCCATCGGTGATCCGTATCCTTATCCGGAGGCCCGCGTGTACATTGTGTACGGCGATCACGATTTCTA
>JBKJNF010000269.1:0-3107 GCA_046596155.1 Flavobacteriales bacterium
ACGAGCAGCCGCACGTCCGACAGGAACCTGGCCTTTTTCAATACGGGTTCACGGATCAACGATTTCGGCGGGCGTGGGGTGCGCACAGCGCCATAGCGTTCTTCATGGAGATCCTTCGCGATCACAGGCCCGCGCTGATGAAAACCATTCTTCTGGCCGCACTCTTGGTTCCCATGGGATCGCGAGCCCAATTCGGCGGCGGCGATGGCCGGGGTGATGTGCAACTCGCCTTCGCTGGTCTGGGACAAACGCAATTCGACGGCGGCGATGGCCGGGGTGAGATACAACTCGCTTTCTCAGGGCCGGGTCTAACGCAATTCGCGGGCGGCGATGGCCGGGGCGATGTACAGCTGGCCTTCAGCAACACACAGAACCTCTCCCAATATCTGGGCGGCAACGGTAGGGGGGATGTGCAATTGGCCTTAGTAGGGCTGGGACAATTTATATTCGCAGGCGGAAATGGCCGGGGCGATGTACAGTTGGCCTTCAACAACTCATTGGCCCTTGCCCAATTCCAAGGTGGTAGTGGCCGGGGCGATGTGCAATTGGGCATTAACAATACGCAGAGCCTCTCCCAATATCTCGGCGGCAACGGTAGGGGTGATGTGCAACTCGCCTTCGCGGGTCGGGGACAGATCCAATTCGCTGGAGGCGATGGCCGGGGCGACGTACAACTGGCCTTCAACAACACGTTGGGCCTTGCCCAATTCCAAGGTGGTAGTGGCCGGGGTGATGTGCAATTGGCCATCAACAATACACTGAGCCTCTCCCAATATCTGGGCGGCAACGGCCGAGGCGATGTGCGACTGGCATTCAACAGTACACTGGGACTTTCCCAATACATGGGCGGCAACGGTCGTGGTGATGTGGCGCTGAGCTTCACGGTCGTTGTGCCATCGCAGACTTTCCTTTCGCTGAAGGCTGTGTTGGAAGGTCCTTACAGCAGCAGTACAGGTCTGATGGGCGCGGCATTGCGCTCGCTGCCCACCTTCCCGCTCACGGAGCCCTATACCGCCTTGGGCTACACCCACGTGGGTGGAGGTGGGGAAACCGTGGCTCCCGCCGTACTGGCAAACACCGGCAGCAATGCAATCGTGGATTGGGTCGTGGTGGAGCTGCGCGACGCGTCCAACCCTGCCACTGTGATGGGCACACGCAGCGCTCTGCTGCAAAGCGATGGCGATGTGGTATCCGTGGATGGTGTTTCACCGGTATTATTCAACTTGCCATCCGGCAGCTATTATGTGGCCGTTCGTCACCGCAACCACCTTGGAACGATGTCCCAGAATGCCGTAGCCCTGGGTCTTTCGACCACACTCGTGGATCTTTCCGTCATGTCCACCGCTACCTATGGCGCGAACGCACGAAGATCCATCACGGGGACCTTTCCCGCACAGGCGCTATGGGCCGGCGATGTCACCTTCAACCACACCGTGCAATACACCGGCTCCGGCAACGACCGCGATCCCATCCTGGTGACGGTGGGCAGCACCACGCCGAACAACGTGGTGAGCAATACCTACAGCACGCGCGATGTGAACATGAACGGCAACGTGCAATACACGGGAAGCGGTAATGACCGCGATCCGATCCTGTTGAACGTTGGGAGCACAGCGCCTAACAATGAAAGGGTGGAGCAGTTGCCGTGATCAGAGCCGCCTAGAAGGACTGACAGGCAGGGCCCAGTGGCCCGACCTATTTCCAATAGAGGACCTGGTACCGGAAACTTCCACTTTCACTCGTACGCACTCGGAGGAAAGGAACGGCGGCTTTGATATGGGACGGGTAGCTTAGCCCCCGGCAATTTCTACAGCATCATGCGCTTGGTGCATGTTGTTTGGGTGCACATGGTGCTGTTGGTCATGCTGGAAAACTCCTGAGCTACTGGAGCGGTCGGCTCAACGAGCCGCGAAGCGGTTATCGCTGCCCCGCGTGAAGTGCTCGGCCAGGCGCTTCATGGATCCGCTATCGAACGGCTTGGTCAGAATGGCGTCCGCATGGCAATACCGCGCCTCGTCAAGCAACTGATCTGCCGAATGTCCCGAAATGAGCACAATGGGTAAATTCAGGTCCGTCAGGTTCTCCTTGATGCTCTTGCAGATATTCACTCCATTGTGGGGAGTCAGTTCCACATCCAGAAAGAGCAGAGCTGGCTGAATAGCCTTCAGCACCACCCAATTCGGGGGTGACGTGCGGGCATCCACGTTGAAACCATAACGCTCAAGCAGGAAGGACATGGCCAGCAGCAGGTCCTCATTGTCATCCACCAACATGATCGTGGGTCGCTCAATGTTCTCCATGCCTGAGATGAACGCAATTCCCAAGCCACTGGACCGTTTCGGCGGTTTTCACTATGCACAATGAAGTGTTGATACGCGGATCGGGGTGCATCGCTTTCGGCGGGCTGGACACATGGAAATCAGACCCAACGAACACTAGCGGAACCTGGCCGCGGCGCCGCAGACCCCATTCGGTAGGTCATGGGTAGGTGTTACCGGCTCCAATACTATGTTTTGAATAGCCGCCTTGTGCGTGCCCCACTGCTACGTAGTTTACCATACCGGGTATTGTAGGAACGCTTTAGGTCCATTCTGCGAAAAGGTTTTAGATTGCCTTTCCTTCCCGACCTATGCGCATCCAAGGACCATTCGTACCTATCGTTCCGACAGCAGTGCTCACCCATGCGCGGCTCCGATCGGGTTGGCCACCTGACGTGCAGGCTATAGGTGCCACGGAACTGGCGAATGCGATCAGTATAGCTGGAGCGACCTTGAACCGGGTCAACCATGGTCTTTCTGGGGCGTCTTGATCATCGCGAACCCACTGCACGAACCCCATCGCCCGATACTCCTGCGAGCAATGCGCCTCAAGATCCTAGCACTGCTATTCGGATTTCTGTTGTTCCCTGTTGGGGTCCACGCGCAGCAATGCGGGTTGGACCCCACGTTCGGCCCAACAGACCTAGGGTTCGGAAAAGCGGATGGAGCGCTCGGCGCTGTCCTTACGACCGTGGTGCAACCCGATGGGAAGATCCTGATCGGGGGGATCTTCCAGTACTACAATGGCACATCGCGGAACCGGGTAGCGCGGGTGAACGGCGATGGCAC
>JBKJNF010000070.1:0-22222 GCA_046596155.1 Flavobacteriales bacterium
GGCGAGGGGACCGCGAGAGCCTCACGCTGTGGCGCAGAGAATGCAAAGACTCACACGGATGCGCAGAGGCCACGGATGATATTCATCTGCGTCATCTGCGTTCATCACATCCATCCCTTTCATCTGCGGTTCAACACCACAGACAGCCTCATGCGGACAGGTCCCGATCAGGCTTCCTGCGTCTCGTACGCCTCGATCGGCGGACAGGTGCATATCAGGTTGCGGTCGCCGAAGGCATTGTCCACACGGCTGACCGTTGGCCAGTATTTCCAGTCGCGGTTCACGTTCACGGGGAAGGCGGCTTTCTCGCGGCCATAGGCATGTGACCAAGTATCGGCACAAACCTCCTCGCTGGTGTGTGGTGCCATCTTCAACACGTTGTCCGCCTTGTCGGCTTTTTCGTTCTCGATCTCTGTGATCTCCTGGCGGATCCCGATCATCGCATCAACGAACCGGTCCAATTCACCTTTGCTTTCACTTTCGGTGGGCTCCACCATCAACGTTTCGGCTACAGGGAATGATACGGTGGGCGCGTGGAATCCGTAATCCATCAATCGCTTGGCGATGTCGCTCACCTCCACGCCAGCCGTGCGCTTGAATTCACGGCAGTCCAGGATCATCTCATGCGCCACCATGCCTTCGCTGCCCACATACAGGATGGGGTAGTGTTTCTCCAGCTTCGCCCGCAGGTAGTTCGCGTTGAGTATCGCATAGCGGGTGGCATCCGTGAGGCCCGATCCGCCGAGCATTTTGATGTAACCGTAGCTGATCAGCAGGATCAGCGCGCTGCCCCAGGGTGAGCTGCTTACGGCAGGCACGGCCTTCTCACCGCCTGTTCTGATCAGTGGATGGCCGGGAAGGAAGGGCTTCAACTTGTCGTTCACGCAGATGGGACCCATACCCGGGCCACCACCGCCGTGCGGAATGGCGAAGGTCTTGTGCAGGTTGAGGTGGCACACGTCCGCTCCGATGTCGCCGGGACTGGTGAGGCCCACTTGTGCGTTCATGTTCGCGCCATCCATGTAGACCAGTCCGCCGTTCGCGTGGATCGCGGCAGTGATGTCCTTGATGCTCTCTTCGTATACACCATGCGTGCTCGGGTAGGTCACCATCAGGCAGCTCAGCGTGTCCTTGTACTGTTCGGCCTTCGCCTTGAGGTCGATCAGATCCACGTGCCCTTCCTCATCGGCCTTTACCACCACCACCTGCATACCGGCCATCACCGCGCTCGCGGGATTGGTACCGTGGGCCGATGATGGAATAAGGGCGATGTTGCGGTGATGGTCGCCACGTGCTTCGTGGTAGGCGCGGATCACGAGCAGGCCCGCGTATTCGCCCTGTGCACCGCTGTTGGGCTGGAGGCTAACGGCGGTGAAGCCCGTGGCCTTCGCCAAGGCATCGCTCAGCTCATCGAAGACCTGCTGGTAGCCCTGCGTTTGGTCCACTGGGGCGAAGGGATGCAGGCTGCCCCACTCGGGCCAGCTGAGCGGTAGCAAGGTGCTCGCCGCATTCAACTTCATGGTGCATGAGCCCAGCGGGATCATACCGTGCATGAGACTGAAATCTTTGTTCTCCAGTTTCTTGATGTAGCGCTGAAGCTCCAGCTCCGTATGATGCGCACTGAATACGGGGTGCGAAAGGATCGCGCTCTTGCGCTGCATTTCCACAGGTGCGGCCAGCGAATTTCCGTTGCCAGAGGCTACGCTGGGCTTTGCGCCGCAAGCTTCGGCCAGTGCAGCGATCACGTCGTTCACATCCGCGGAGCGAACGGTCTCATCCAAGCTGATGCTTACCTGATCTCCGGTATATCGGAAATTAATGCCACGCGCTTCAGCGCTCATCTTCACGGCGCTGGGCGTGGTGCCCTTCGGCAGGGAGAGCGTGACAGTGTCGAAGAAGGAGGCGTTGACCAGGCCAAAGCCGAGTGACTTTGCAGCGTCGGCGAGGTGGCGTGTGTGGGCATGCACATTGCCCGCGATGCGTGTCAATCCATCGGGTCCATGATACACGGCGTACATGCCGGCCATCACCGCGAGCAATGCTTGCGCGGTGCAGATGTTGCTGGTGACCTTGTCGCGACGAATGTGCTGCTCGCGGGTCTGCAAGGCCATGCGCAGGCCACGGCGGCCACGACGATCCTGACTTACGCCGATGATGCGGCCCGGTAGCAGGCGCTTGAACTCCTCTGTTGTGGCGAAGAACGCGGCGTGCGGACCGCCATATCCCATGGGCACACCGAAACGCTGGCTGTTGCCCACGCACACATCGGCGCCCCACTCCCCTGGAGGTGTAAGGAGCACTAGAGATAGGATGTCCGCACATACCGCCGTGCGCACACCGGCCGCCTTGGCCTTGGCCACCACGCTGCGATAGTCGTTCACGCTGCCTTCTGCCGAAGGATATTGCAGCGCCAGGCCGAAGTAGCTGCCATCAGGCATGAAGTCCTTCACATCACCCACCACCAGTTCCACGCCGATGGGTGCACACCGCGTGCGTAGCACATCCAGGTTCTGCGGATACAGGCCCTTGTCCGCAAAGAACTTGTGCGCATTGACCAGTTCCTTCGGCTTCGCGGCGTACAACATGTGCATAGCCTCGGCGATCGCCGTGGCCTCATCGAGCAGGGATGCGTTCGCGATGGGCAATGCGGTGAGTTCGGTCACCATGGTCTGGAAGTTCAACAGCGCTTCCAATCGCCCCTGCGAGATCTCCGCCTGGTACGGTGTGTAGGCTGTGTACCATCCGGGGTTCTCGAAGACATTCCGCTGAATGGGCGGCGGCAGGATGGTGCCGCTGAAGCCCAGACCGATGTAGCTTCGGAACACCTTGTTCTTCGCGCCCATAGCGCGCATGTTGTCCAAGTGCTGGCGTTCGGTCATCGCGGGGCCCACATCCAGTGCCTTCAGCGAGCGGATGCCCTTGGGCACGGTGCGCTGGATCAGTTCATCGAGCGAGGCCACGCCAATGGCCTTGAGCATCGCGTTGGTCTCTGTGGCGTTGGGGCCGATGTGGCGCTCCTGGTAGGTGACGACGTTCATGGGTTGGGCGCGGAGATGGGACGGCGAAGATAGAAGTGGAGCGATGGGCGGGCCGGGCTGTGCAAAACACAACAAGCAGCTTTTTCGCCTCCGTCATTACGGGAACAGGAAGCCGATCGAATTGTTCATCTTCGCCCTGCCCCCATGCGCCACCCGCTCATCCTACTTTCGCTGCTCATGCTGCTGCCCCTGTTCGTGACGGCGCAGGACAAGATCAATCTGATGAACGGGCAGGTGGTCGAAGCCAAGGTCCTTGGGCAGAGTTCGTTGGAAGTGCGCTATCAAGTGCGCAAGAAGGACCGATTGATCGAGCGCACAGAGCCTACAGAAGGCGTCTTCAGCGTAACCGACAGCTTGGGGCATGAAAAGGTCTGGTACTTCATGGATAGTGTGTTCGGCAATGAGCTCACCGTTCCGCAGATGCGTCGCTACCTGGTGGGTGAGGAGGACGCCCGCGCTGGCTATCGACCGCTGGTGCCCATGCTGGGGGGCTTTTTGCTCGGAGCGGGTGCAGTGATCGCCCTGGACCTCGAGGTGAATTCGTTGATACTACCACCAGCTTATGCCGCACTAATGGCTTGGCCGCGCGTGAACGTGACACGCCACTCTATTCGCGATCCCGGTAACGAGGGTGATCCGTATTACGCCATGGGCTACAGTGCCAGTGCGCGGCCCAAACGGGTGGTGCGCTGCTTGCTCTCTACCACCTTGGGCGTGGGCGTCGGCCTGGCCATCCGCCAGTTTATCATCAACCCGAACCAGAGCAGCGGCTTCTGAACGCATGGTGGGTTCGGCGCGACATCCCCTCTTGCAGTGGATCTTGTATGGACATCTCTGGCTTGCGCTGGGTGCGGGTGTGCAAGTGTGGTACATGGGCCAGTTCCTTCACGAGGCTCCGGATCTTGATCGTTACATACTGGCCGTTGCCTTGGGAACCTTTGCTGTGTACGGTGCGATGCGGTGGGTGCGATCGCGGGCGCCCGACTTGTCTGTTGCCGAACCGATGATGTGGGTGAAGGCCCGTGGCCGACCGTTCATGTGGATGATCGGCGTGAGCGCCCTGATCGCCTTGCTGTTAATGTGGCCCCTGTTACCGCGCGTATGGCCTTGGTTGCTACCGGCCGGGCTCATGGCGGCCGTGTATGTCTCCCCGTTCTCTGCGCCGAACGGCAACGGCATTGGTCTGCGCAATGTGCCGGTGGTGAAGTTCCTGGTGGTGGCCGTGGTGTGGACGCTGGTGGTTGTGGCCGGACCCGTGGCCTGCGATCTGGCGGATCATTCGCACAACACGATCCTTTTCGCCATATGCTTGCGCCTGCCATTGTTCATGTCGCTGGCCATCGCCTTCGATATCCGCGATGCACATTCCGATCATCCTGCCCTGCGTACGGTGCCGCAGGTGTTCGGGGTGCGCGGTGCGCGCATCACTGCGCTCGTGCTGATGGGCGTTGCCGGTCTGTATGAGCACCTCTTCCTCCGTGGGCTGGGCTACAACGTGGCTTCGTGGACCGTGCTTGTTGCGTACGCGTTCGTCTTGTTCCTCATCGGCTGGGCCCGATCGGATAGCAGCGCTGCCTACTATGGCATCCTCTTGGATGGAACACTGATCCTGATGCCGCTCTGCGCGCTGATCGGGATGCGCTTCTGACCAGTGCTCAACGGTGCTCCTTGGGATCGAGCGTAGCGAGCTCTTCCGCCGAAATAGTGCGGTCCGCCTGGAAGCGGATGAGTTCAGCCGTTACATCACGGCCGCCTCGCATGTTGGTGTACAGCGCAGTGGGCGTGTAGATGAAGCCCCACGGAAACCCCCACCAGCCGAGCAAAGCGGACATAGCGGTGTAGGGCCAGCTCTTCTTCCAATGCGCCTCATCATGCCGCAGGAAATAGATGTCGGACGAACGACGGAACGTCATCACCACGATGGAGATCGCGTAATCGAACATCAGGAACCGACCGCCATTGGCCACTTCCTTGCTGATCATCTCCGGCGTCAAGCCGTCGACTCCCTTGATCTGTTTGCCCATGGGGTCCGGTGTTGGTGATCACAATATAATGTAAACAACCTACATCACTTCGTCGAGCGCAGAGCAGAATGCATCGGCCACACGCGCAACATGTTCGTCCGTGTGGGCGGCACTGATAAAGCCCACTTCGTAGCCGCTCGGGGCTGCGTATATACCGCGCTCCAGCAATGCAGCGTGCAGTTTCGCGTAGCTCTTCATGCTCGCGGGATCGATCGCGTCGGCGCGCTGGATGTGTTCGCCACGGGCGAAGAAGCCCCAGAAGATGGAGCCCATGTGATCGATGTGATAGTCGAAACCCTTTCCTCCTGCGTGCGCGTTCACCCGGTCGCAAAGGAGGGCGGTCTTCCGCTCGAGTTCCGCATAGAACCCCGGCTTCGCGCATTCCGTTACTTGCGCAAGTCCGGCTGCCATGGCCACAGGATTCCCACTCAGGGTTCCTGCTTGGTACACGCCGCCCTCTGGTGCGATGTGCTTCATCAGGTCATGTCTTCCACCGTATGCGCCTACGGGCATGCCTCCGCCGATGATCTTACCATAGGTGACCAGGTCGGGCACGATGCCATAGGTGCAGAAGGAACCGGCGAAGCCTACGCGGAAGCCACTGATCACTTCGTCGAAGATCAACACGCTGCCGTGCTTCGTGCACAGCTCGCGCAACTTCAACAGGAACGATAGGTCCTGTAGCAGCAGTCCGTTGTTCGCGGGGACCGGCTCGATGATCGCACCGGCGATCCGATCGCCATGCTTCGCGAACGCCGCCTCCAGGGCTGCTTCGTCGTTGAGCGGAACAACGATCGTGAGCTGCGCTAGTGCTTCAGGTACTCCTGCGGAGGATGACGTGCCGAAGGTGGCAAGGCCGCTGCCTGCGTTCACCAAAAGACTGTCAAAGTGGCCATGGTAGCACCCATCGAACTTGATGGTCAGGTCGCGCTTTGTTGCACCCCGCGCCAGCCTGATCGCGCTCATCACGGCCTCAGTCCCGCTGCTCACAAAGCGCATGCGCTCCAGGAAGGGGATGTGCCCCATCACGAAGGAGGCCAATTCGTTCTCCTCTTCCGTTGGCGCTCCGAACGTGGTGCCTTTGCGCGCAGTACGAATGATCGCTTCTACCACGACCGGATGGGCATGTCCGAGGATCAGTGGCCCCCAACTATGGCAGAGGTCGATGAAGCGGTTGCCGTCCGCGTCCACCACCTCCGCGCCTTCGCCGCGCGCGAAGAACAAGGGCGTTCCGCCGACGCTGCGGAAGGCCCGTACCGGCGAATTGACCCCGCCGGGAAAGAGGTGCAGCGCTTGTTGAAAGAGGGCGTTGGAGCGATCGCGTTTCAAGGACATAGGACGGGAATGGGGAGGGCGAAGCTGCTACTTTCGCAGGCATCACTCGTCACATGTCCGTCAACTTCGAAAATACCTCCGACTTCGCCCAGCTTATGGACGAACAGGATCCACTGCGCGCCTTCCGCAATGAGTTCCTGTTCCCACAGCATGATGGACGTCCCGTGATCTACTTCACCGGCAACTCGCTCGGCTTGCAGCCGAAAGCCGCCGCTGCCGCGTTGAAACAGGAACTCGACGATTGGGCGCAATACGGCGTTGAAGGGCATTTCCATGCGAAGCACCCATGGTATCCGTATCACGAATTCTTTAGCGAAAGCCTCGCGCGCCTGGTCGGTGCAAAGCCTTCGGAAGTGGTGGCGATGAACGGCCTCACGATCAACCTGCATCTGCTACTTGTCAGCTTCTATCGTCCAAGCGGCAAGCGCACGAAGATCCTGTGCGAGGAGCGGCCGTTCCCCAGTGACACCTATGCGTTCCATTCGCAGGCCGAGTTCCATGGGCTCGATCCGGCGACCACGGTGGTCAGCATGAAACCGCGCATCGGTGAGCACACGCTGCGCACTGAGGACATCGTGAAGATGATCGACGAGCTGGGCGAGGAACTTGCATTGGTCTGCTTCGGGGGGGTGAACTTCCTGACCGGTCAGGCGTTCGATATGCGGACGCTGACCGAGGCGGGGCATCGCATCGGTGCGGTCGTCGGCTTCGATCTCGCTCACGCCGCAGGCAACCTGAAAATGCACCTGCACGATTGGAATGTGGACTTCGCCTGCTGGTGTAGCTACAAGTATCTGAACAGTGGTCCGGGCAGTGTTGGTGGCGTTTTCGTTCATGAGCGGCACCACGGGGAAAAGTTGCCGCGCTTCGCGGGTTGGTGGGGGCATAACAAGAACGAACGCTTCCTGATGGAGCCAGAATTCAAACCGATGCGCAGCGCAGAAGCTTGGCAGTTGAGCAACGCGCCCGTGTTCAGCATGGCCGTGCATCGCGCCGCGCTTGACCTTTTCGATCGGGCAGGTATGGACGCGCTGCGGGCTAAGAGTGAGCAGCTCACGGGTTTCCTGAAGCTTGTGCTCCACGAGATCTCCGTTGAGCACGGCGACCTGTTCGAGATCATTACACCGAATGATCCGGCCCAGCGTGGCTGTCAGTTGAGCTTACTTGTGCGCGAGCATGGCCGCGCCCTATTCGATTCGTTGACCAAGCACGGCGTTGTGGTCGACTGGCGAGAACCGAACGTGATCCGCATGGCCCCGGTGCCGCTTTACAACAGTTTTGAGGACGTGTTCCGCTGCGGCGAAGTCTTGAATTCCGCATTGTCATGAGCAACATCACCATCGTCGGCGGAGGACTTGTGGGAAGCTTGCTGGCCATCTTCTTGGCCAAGCGCGGGCATGAGATCAACGTATTCGAACGTCGCCCCGATCCGCGCAGGACGGATGTTTACGCAGGCCGCAGCATCAACCTGGTGGTGAGCCATCGAGGGTGGACAGCCTTGCGCGCTGCTGGTGTGGAGCAAGTTGTCAAACAGATCACCGTGCCCGTTTATGCACGCATGATGCATGACCGCGATGGCAAGCTCAATCGCGTTCCATACAGCATTGACAACCGCGCGATCCATTCGGTGAGCCGTGGTGAACTGAACCGGCGGCTGCTCAGCGATGCGCAGAAGCTCCCGAACGTAAAGCTCCACTTCGAGCATCGCTGCCTCGACGTGAACCTCGATCAGGCCACGTGCACCTTTCACAACGAGCGCGACGGCCAGAACTTACCAGTGAAGGCCGATGTGGTCTTCGGAAGCGATGGAGCTTTCAGCGCCGTGCGGCAGAAGATGATGCAAGGCCGTTTCACATACAGCCAGGAATATATCGAGCACGATTACAAGGAAGTGGCTTTCCCCGCGAACGCTGACGGCACGCCGAAGATGGATCCGCAATGCCTGCACATCTGGCCACGACGCTACTTCATGATGATGGGCCTCGCCAACCAGGACGGCGGCTTCACCGGCACGCTCTTCATGCCCAACACCGCAACGGGGTCATCGCCGGGCTTCGATACGGTGAGGACCGAGCCGCAGGTGAAGGCCTTCTTCCAGGAGCACTTCGCCGATGCCATGTCGCTGGTGCCCGACCTGGTGGAACAGTACCTGCGGAATCCACAGAGCTCCCTCGTCATCGTGCGCTGCAACCCCTGGCAGGTGAACGGCAAGGTGGCGCTGATCGGCGACGCCGCGCATGCGATCATTCCGTTCTATGGCGAAGGCATGAACGCGGGCTACGAGGATTGCAAAGTGTTGAACGATCTGCTGAACGATCACGGCGACGACAACTGGCCCGAAGTGCTCACACGCTACGCTGCCAAACGCAAACCGAACGGCGATGCCATCGCAGACCTGTCACTCCGCAACTTCGTGGAGATGCGCGACCTGGTGGCCGACCCGAAGTTCCTGCTGCGCAAGAAGATCGAAGGGCGACTCCAAGCGATGCACCCCGACCAATGGCTGCCGCTCTACAGCCAGGTGAAGTTCAGCGACATCGAATACAAGGACGCATGGAAGGAGGGTCTGCGCCACGACCGCATCATGGAAGAAGTGCTGACCATACCGGGGATCGAGGAGAAGTGGGAGAGCGAGGAGGTGGAGAGGAGGGTGATGGAGTTGGTGGGTCGTCTGACCTGATGATCTTGTGTTGTCATTGATACAGAACATATGGCGAAGACCATCGAAGGAGCAATTCTGTGGTCCAAGAGCCGATCAGTGCAAGATGCAGGGCTGAGCACCTTCCTTTGCCCCAGTGCCGTCCCCGAATGAGTTCACAGACGTCTATGCACGCCATGCCCGCATGGTGTACAACCTCTGCCTGAACCATCTGCGGAACAGTGATGACGCCGCTGAAGCCACGCAAGATGTGTTCCTGAAAGTGCACGAAAAGCTGCCTGGTTTCCAAGGTGTATCAACCCTGCGCACCTGGATCTACCGGATCGCGATCAACACGTGTTTGGACCGTATCAAAGCGGCTAAGCGCAGGAAACGGTCGTTCCTAGGCATCCCTTTTTCCGTGGGAACTGTTGAGGTTGTGCGCGAAATAGCCGTGTTCGATCACCCGGGGGTGCAGATGGAACAGCGCGAGGTGATGGCACAGGTATTCGCATGCATGGATCGATTGCCGGAGAACCAGCGCACGGCCCTGCTGCTCAAAGCCGCAGAAGGCCTCAGCCAGAACGAGATCGCCGAGGTGATGGGACTTTCGGCCAAGGCGGTGGAATCGTTGCTCAGCCGCGCCCGGTCCAATCTCGAAAAGATCCTCGCTCCAGCGAAGGGATCGAACCCTTGATGTCGTCCAACGTCCAGCGCTATGGATCATACTGAACTGATCGAACGATTGGGAAGCCTTCAACAGGTGGATCCCCCTCCGTTCCTTATTACCCGGATCGAAGCGCGATTGGCGCAGGGCCTGATCGTTCCGCGCGGGCGGCTGGTAGCGATCGCTTGTGCTCTGGCCGTGTTGATGCTCGCGAACGTCGCCGTGCTCACGCGGGCTTCCGGTGCCAGGAGCAGATCTTCCCTGGGTGACGTCGTAGATGTGATGGGTATGAACGCGTCCAATCAGTTGTACGAATGACACGCGCGCGCCTCCTTTCCATCGCGGTGGTCGCGCTGGTGATGCTGAACCTGATCACGCTGGGTGTCCTCATCTTCCGCAAGCCTCCGCATCCGGAACACGGCGAACATGAGGGCCCGAAGGCGGTCATCATTGAACGCCTGAAGTTCGATGCCGATCAGGTCACCGCTTACGAGGAGCTCATCCATGACCATCGCGGAATGATCGATGCGCTGGACGAGCGGATGACGGAACTGCGCGGTCGTTTGTACGGCGCGCATGATGCGTTGCCGAAGGACTCGCTCATCGCGATGATCGCCCGAACGCAAGGCGAGATCGAGCGCACGCACGCCGATCACTTCGGGCTCATACGTGCGCTCTGCCGGCCTGAGCAACTTCCCTTGTTCGATGCGATGACGAAGGACCTCACGGGCTATTTCCGGCCGGGAGCACCGCCGCCCGGTGACCACCGATGAGGGTCCTGCATTTTGTCCTCATTTCCTGGATGAGCGTGAATATCGCGGAAGCCCAACGCATCCGTTTTGTTCCCATACTCGCCGGTCGGCCGCTGGTGCTGGATGGGGCGGGAGCGTTGCCGGACGGCTCATTGGTCACCGTTTCGCAGTTCCGCTTCTATGCGGGTGAATTCGTTTTCCTGCGGAAGGGGGAAGTGATCTCGCGCAACACGGACGTCCACTTGATCGACGCAGCGGAACCGGCATCGCTCACCGTGGACCTGGACCTCACTGCCGCCGCGACCGGTGATTCGATCTCCTTCCTGCTGGGTGTGGACAGTTTGACCAATGTGAGCGGTGCGTTCGGCGGGGATCTTGATCCAGTGAAAGGCATGTACTGGACCTGGAACAGCGGCTACATCAACGTGAAGTTGGAAGGCAGCAGCCCTATGTCGCCATACCCTTCGCACGGTTTCGAACTGCATCTCGGTGGTTACCTTCCTCCGCATGCGACCGTGCAGCGCGTAGTGTTGCCCGTGAGCGGCACCGGGCCATGGACCGTGAGCGTGGATGTCGCACAACTGCTCATCGCGGCGGATGTTCACACGCGGTGCAACGTGATGTCACCCGGGGAACAGGCCGTGCGACTTTCGCGAGTGGCCGCACACATGTTCGCCTACATGGCACTGTCTCCAGAAGATGAGCTCTTCAAGCACTAGGCGTTTCGCGGTCTTCGTGTCGCGACTTGTGCCGGCCCGGACCGGTGCGACCCTTATCGTCGTCGCGTGCATTCTGATGGGCGCGGGAACGATGCCGACGCATCCCGTTCAACTCAACGTGCCGAAGAACTGGCCACCGATAGCGTACGACCTCTCACGGAATCCGCTCACGCAGGAAGGCATCGCCCTTGGACGAAAGCTCTTCTACGACCCGATCCTTTCCGCCGACAGTGTGATCGCGTGCAGCAATTGCCATCTCTCTTACACGGCGTTCACGCATGTGGACCATGCCTTGAGCCATGGCATACATGACAGCATCGGCACGCGCAATTCGCCAGCGCTCATGAACCTGGCCTGGAGCAAGTCGTTCATGTGGGACGGCGCTGTGAACCACCTCGATATGCAAGCGCTGGCTCCGCTGAACCACCCGGCTGAAATGGGGGAGAGCACCGCCCACGTGGTGGCCAAGCTTCAGCGGAGCGCGCTATACCCACGTCTGTTCCAGCAGGCGTTCAGCGACAGCCTCATCAGTGGGGAGCACCTGCTCAAGGCGCTGGCGCAGTTCGAACTCACGCTGATCTCGGCCAACTCGAAATACGACCGTGTGAGAGCCGGTCTGCAGGGTGAATTCTTCACGCCGCAGGAGGAGAACGGTTATCGGCTGTTCAAGGCGCATTGTGCCGACTGCCATCGGGAGCCGCTCTTCACAACGGGAGAATTCGCCAACAACGGGCTTGCCGTGGATACCACCTTGCGCGACCTTGGTCGTATGCGGATCACGCAGGATGCGAAGGATTCCCTGTGTTTCAAGATCCCCTCATTGCGCAATGTCGAATTCTCCTTTCCCTATATGCATGACGGCCGTTTTCGCACACTTCGCGATGTGATCGCCCATTACACGGACGGTATCGTTCACGGCCCAACACTTGGTCCCGAACTGCTAACGCCGATCACGCTTGCGAAGGATGAACGCACTGACCTGCTCGCCTTCCTGCTCACCCTCAGCGACCGCGAGTTCCTGTTCAACCCCAATAATGCCTATCCAAGGGAATGATGGAGGAACGACCTCACACCCTTTCCACGGTGGTGAACTTCAGTACCGAACGAAGGACCTTCCACCGAACGTCGTCCAAACGAACAACGCACGAAACAAGCATCCGTATCATGAGCCGTACTCTTCTCTCCTTCGTCGCCTTCCTGGCCTTCACTGCGGTCAACGCCCAGATAACGCCGGACCTCAGTGCCTGGATGCAGAACACCAGCAACATCATGGGCCGTCATTACGTGGCGGGGAATTCAACGCCGATCCAGGACGCCGTGCTGGCCAACGTGCAGAGCGTTCAGTATTCCGACAACTGGGTGTATGTGACAACACATGGCATTCCAGCGTACATCACCGGACCGTTCCAAGATGGTAATCCATCACTTGCCTCCGACCAGAATGCTATTTTCAAGATCTCGCGGATCCCCGTCGCGAACCCAACGCCGACGGCTACTACAGGTGGGAATATCGGCGTCTTCATCAATGGCGTGGCCTTGTTCGACTACCGCGATGGCGTGGCTTGGAATACGACCACCAACGCTCTCTGCGGAGGCCCAGGCAATCCGCCCTGCCCTGGTGGAATGGGCGCGACGCAGGATTGGAACCGCGATGCCATTCCTGCGGAGCGTCCAGGTTTCGATTGTTCCAAGGGGCACCCGGCCATGGGTAACTACCATCACCACCAGAACCCCAGCGCGTTCTCCTTGGACCTGGTCGTGGTCTCCAATGTGTGCGACCTATACACCTCCGATGGGCTTTATACGATCAGTGCTTCGCAGCATTCGCCTCTTCTGGGCTTCGCCTATGATGGCTTCCCGATCTACGGAGCCTATGGCTATGCCAATGCGGACGGCACGGGCGGTATTGAGCGCATGAGGTCCGGTTATCAGTTGCGGAACATTTCCGTGCGCAACACCCACGCCGATGGTACCAGCGTTTCCGCTGGCCCGAACGTTAGTGCGACCTATCCATTGGGCTATTTCCGGGAGGACTATGAATTCGTGGCCCACGCGGAACCTTACTACCTGGACGAACACAATGGCCGCGTTTGCGTGACCCCTGAATACCCGAATGGTACGTACGCCTATTTCTGCACGGTGGATGCCAATTGGAATTCAGCGTATCCCTATGCGGTGGGTCCTACATTCTACGGGACGAGGACCGCATCCAAAGTGACCTCGATCACAGAGCCCGTTACGACGTTCACCTCCACCACCAGTATCGCCGAAACATGGTCACTGCCGTATCACGTCAACGTGTTCCCGAACCCCACCAGCGACCTCATTGCGATCCAGGTGAGCGGCCTGCTTCGCGAAGACCTGCAGGTGGCGCTTTACGACGTGGCCGGCAAACAGGTGCGTCGTGATGTGATCGCGCAAGGCAGCACCATCTGGTACCTCGACACGCGCACCTTGTATGACGGTGCGTATGTCGTTCGTGTGGGCGAGGGTGACCGCTCCGTGTCCGTGAAGGTGCAGATCGCGCGCTGAAACCGTCCAGAGTCCGGCGCTGACAGGTCGGCGTTCACACTTTCCACGGCTGGTGATGCGTTCACCTATCCTACGCATGCAACTTCGTGGAATGAAGCGCCTCTTGCTCCTATCCTTTCTTCTAACACAGCTACTGCACCTGTCGGCCCAAGGACTCATGGACCGCAAGCACCCGGACATTTTTCCGCTGGACGGAAAAATGCGCCGAGGGGGCTGGTTCGTGGCTCCGGGGATCACCTGGCCGTTGGCGCCTTTCAAGGACCGCGAGGAGCGAACGACCATCGGGACCGACAGCCTTTTTACCGCAACGTATACGGGGCACGGTGCGCTGGGACTGTATCTCGAAGCCGGTTGGTTCCATGCCACGCGCGATCCGGTGATCCTGGACTATTGGGACTTCGGTCTGGCGTACAAGCAACTAAAGGGCACCGAGGATTCGGAAGGCACTCTTGCCTTGGGCGATAGTGTTGGACAGTGGTTGGGCAACGGTGCCTTCAACGACCAGCACCTCACTGCCGCGGTGAACGCCAACAAGCTCTTTCACATAAGGGACTACCAGTTCATCCAATTTTCCTTGGGAGCGAACGTGGACTGGCGCTTCGGCGAAGGGCGGCAATTCACCGGTGTAGCGATCCCCGGCGCGCAGGAATTTCCTCCTGAGTTCATCGGCCAGTTCCACGCCAAGCTCGGCTACGGCTTCAAACTCACGCAACAACTGCTCATCATCCCGGCCATCGAAACGCCCTTCTTCAGCGTGATGCCCACGGACCAGGGCTTTGGTCGCCTACAATGGTTCAGCACCACTTACCGTCCGCTCATCTTCAGCGTGCGTTTCCTCTTCCTGCGCTACCCGAAAGGATTCGCGTGTGTGCCCGTTCGCAACAACGACTTCGAAAAGCACAAGGTGGTCAACCCGAACTACGAAAGGAAGTAGCGGTACACGTGCAGCTTACCGCAGGAACGGATTCCCGCGCTTTTCGGCCCCGATCGTCGTGTCCGGACCATGGCCGCAGTACACCTTCACATCATCGCCCAGCGGAAGGAGCTGCTCGCGGATGCTGCCCAGCAAGGTCTCTGTATCGCCCCCCGGAAGATCCGTCCGACCAATGCTCTGTTGGAATAGCACGTCGCCACTGATAACGAAACGTTGGTCCGGGCACCACAGCGCAATGTGACCCGGAGCATGGCCCGGCACGAACAGCACTTCCAGACGATCCTCGCCCAAGGTGACCAGATCGCCTGCCGCGAGATAGGTTCCGGGGTCAGGCGAAGCCGGGCAGTTCACTCCGAACATGCGGCCCATATTGGGTGCCGAGCGCAGGATCGGCAGGTCGGCCTCATGTATCTGCGGAAGCAACCCGAAGCGCTTATGCATCCAAGCGCAACCGAATACATGGTCGATGTGGCCGTGCGTCAACACAAGACCAACAGGGTTCAATGCGTTATCAGCCAGATAGGCCTCCAGCTCCTGTTCCTCTTCAGTATTCCAGCAGCCGGGGTCGATCACTAGGGCCTCGTGGCCGTTGTGCACCACCCAAGTGTTCTCTGAGAATGGATTAAAGGTGAACTTTTTGATGTGCAGCACGCGCAGAAAAGCATGAACTTCGCAAGGCAGAAATCCCGGCTATCGTCGCCGAAAGTAGCGTCCACATCGTGCTCCGCCTCCTGAGGAACCTCTTGGTGTGCGTCATGGCTCTCCATGGCGTGGCTTTGCGCGCCCAGTTCTACAATGGCAGCGATCAGGAATATGGCAAGAACAGGGTTCAGTATCAGGACTTCTTGTGGCAGTATTACCGCTTCCCGGATCTGGAAACGTATTTCTACAAAGGGGGCAAGGATGTGGCGCAGTATGTGGCCATCAGCGCGCACCGGCACAAAGGCGAACTGGAGAAGTTCTTCGATCACGATGTGGAGGACCGCATCCAGTTCGTGGTGTACAATTCACTGGCCGACTTCCGCCAAAGCAACGTCGGGGTAACGGGCGATGACCTGTACAACATTGGTGGTGTAACCCGCATCGTGGGCACCAAGGTCTTTGTGTATAACGAAGGGGACCATGCTTTGCTGGATCGGCAGGTGCGCAGCGGCCTGGCCCAGCTGATGATCGACCAGATGATGTACGGCGGCAACTGGCGCGAGGTGATCAAGAACAGCACCTTGCTCAACCTGCCCGCATGGTTCACCAAGGGCCTTGTGGCCTATTGCAGCGGACCTTGGGACAGTCGTACCGAAAGCCGTATCCGCGATGCCGTGATGTCCGATCGCTATCGCCGGCTCGGACGATTGGAAGGAGAGGACGCCGAACTCGCGGGCCTCGCCATCTGGTCCTATGTGGCGGATACCTATGGCCCCAGCGTGATCCCCAACGTCCTCTACATGACCCGCGTGAGCCGCAATCCCGAAAGCGGATTCAACTATGTACTCGGACTGGGCCTACAGCAGTTGACCAAGGAATGCCTTGACCATTATCGCCTGCGCTATACCGAAGAGGAACAGCAGCGGCGTGATGCCACATTGGAAGAACTGCCGGTAAAGACCAGGCGCACCCGATCTTATTCCGAGTTCAAGTTGAGCCCCGATGGTCGCTATGCCGCGTGGGTGAGCAATGAGCTGGGCCAGTATAAAGTGTGGCTCTACGACCGCGCGGCAAAGAAGGTGAAGCGCTTGATCAAGGGCGAAAAACGCCTGAACCGCATCATCGACCGAAGCTTCCCTGTGCTCGCCTGGCATCCTTCCGGACATGCGCTCACATGGACAAGCGAACGCAAGGGCGAGCTCTTCCTGACCACTTACACGCTCGATGACAAGCAGTTCACACGAAAGCCCGTGTTCATGCTGCAGAAGATCCTGAGCATGGCCTACAGCAATGACGGACAGAATATGGTGTTCAGCGGCGTGCGCGAAGGCCGAACGGACCTCTATCTGTATTATGTCATCGGCAATCGGCAGGAGCAGCTAACGGATGATGAGTTCGATGATCTGGATCCCACTTTCGTGGACCATGGTAGCTCCATTCTTTTCAGCAGTGATCGCACGGAGGACACGCTGCGCGCCAACGCCCCGGTTACCTGGTATCAACCGCAGAAGGACATCTTCCGGTACGACCTCCGTTCGCGCTCCAATGTGCTGTCCCGCCTAACGAACACGCCAGGTATCGACGAGCGCGAACCACTGGCCTACGATAGCGCGAACTATGCCTACCTGAGCAATGTGGGTGGGGTGAACGATCGGTGGTTGTTGCATTTCGACAGCGCGGTGACGGCCGTCGATACCAGCGTCCATTACCGCTACTTCACCACCGGCTCACGCCTCACCAACCTCAAGCGCGGCTTCGATGAGCACGATGTGGTGGCCCAGCGCGGGTGGACGGCGCAGCTGCAATACAGCCGCGGCCGTTATCATTTCCAGGTGGGCACCACAGCAGATGCCACCACCTCCCTGGCCGAACCCAAGGACGGCACCGGTCCGACCCCTAGGACCAGCAACACCAGCAGCACCATCACGGACGACATGAGCACCGTGATCAAAGTGGATCCTTGGGTGGCCCGCGATACCTCCGCAGCCGCGGTGGACATCCGGAATTATCGATTTGAAGGTGAGCCGGCCACGCCACCATCGAATAGTGGCCAGGATCCCGTTGATGGATCGGTGAGTGCGGAACCCGGTAAGCCCACAGTTCCTGTGGACAGCAGCCTGGTGAAGCGATTGATCTTTCCGGAGCAGCGCAACTACAACGTGAACTTCGCCACCGATGAGGTGCTTACCCAATTGGATAACCGCTATGATGGCCGCTTCTACCAGCTGATCACGAACGACCTCACACTGAACCCTGGACTCAGTGGGCTTACGCGCATGGCCGTAAGCGACCTGCTAGAGGATTATAAGATCACGGGCGGCTTCCGGCTGGCCTTGAACCTGAACAACAACGGGTACATGGTGAGGTATCAGAACCTGAAGCACCGGGTGGACAAGGAGATCACTGTGCAACGGCAGGCTTTGCAGGGGACGCTCCCCTTCGGACTGGCCAAGGTGCATACCCACACGGCCACCGTCAAATTCACCTATCCGTTCAGCGAACTGGCCAGCCTTCGCTTTTCGCTCATGTACCGCCACGACCGCATCGTGGTGCAGAGCACGGACCTCTTCACGCTGCGAATTCCAAACAGCACTGACCAGACCGCAGGCGCCAAACTGGAATGGGTCTACGATAGCAGCATTCCACGCGGGCTCAACCTCTACACCGGCTGGAAGCTAAAGGCCTTCGCCGAGTATTACAAACAACCGGATGCGCAGCAGCAGGATATGCAGGTGTTCGGTGTGGACCTGCGACATTCCCTACGTCTGCACCGCGACCTCATTTGGGTGAACCGACTGGCCGGTAGCTCCTCACTGGGTGCTCGCAAGGTGCTCTTCGTGCTCGGCGGCGTGGATAACTGGCTCTTCCCGCAGGTCGATCCGTCCACACCTATCGATGCCACACAGAACTACCAGTACCAAGCACTGGGGGTGCCCATGCGCGGCTTCTTCTACAACGCGCGTAACGGGAACAACTTCGCAGTGTTCAATAGCGAACTGCGCGTACCTATTTTCAAGTATCTGCTGAACAAGCCGATCCGCAGCGACTTCTTCCAGAACTTCCAGTTGGCCGCGTTCGGGGACCTAGGTACGGCCTGGACCGGTCGCGATCCGTATGCGAGCGACAACTCGTTCAATACACAGGTGATCAGCCGCCCGCCCATCACCATCAGTATAAAGAACCAACGCGAGCCGATCTTGGGCAGCTATGGATTCGGACTGCGCAGCCGGCTGCTGGGCTACTTCGTCCGCGCCGATTGGGCGTGGGGCGTTGATGATGGTGTGGTGCTCGACCATGTGTTCCATTTCTCCCTCGCCCTTGATATATGAGCGCGCACCCATGACCGTCACTACGCTACTGGTGCTTGTGCTCATCGGCGTACTGGCCGGTCTGCTCAGTGGGTTCGTAGGCGTTGGCGGCGGCATCCTCATCGTGCCGGCCCTCATGTGGGGATTGGGGTTCACACAGCATCAGGCGACCGGTACAAGCCTTGCCGTGCTCCTTTTGCCCGTTGGCATCCTGGCTGTGATGAACTACCACAAGAGCGGCAATCTTGACTGGCGGGCCGCGCTCATCATCAGTACCACGTTCGTGGTAGGCGCCTACGTCGGGAGCAAGCTTTCGCTTGCGCTACCCGCACCCACTGTTCGCAAGGTCTTTGGGGGAGTGATGCTTCTCGCCGCTATCAAGCTCATCTTCGGCAAGTGATCGAACAAGTACGACGACTTGCATTAGAACTGCTGCCGGAGCTACAGCGCTTGCGTCGGCATTTGCACACGCACCCGGAACTGTCTTTCCAAGAGCGCAACACGGCCGCGTTCGTGGCCGCTGAGCTCCACGCCCTGAATATGGAGGTGCGGGAAGGTCTAGCTCCCCTCCCCGGCGAAGAGCGTGGCACCGGTGTGATCGGTGTGTTGATGGGAAACGGAGAAGGCCGTTGCATCGCGTTAAGGGCCGATATGGACGCTTTGCCGATCACCGAGGATGCACGTCATCGCGATCGCAGCATCAACGAAGGCGTGATGCATGCCTGCGGGCATGATGTACATATGACCTGCGTACTCGGCGCCGCGCGTATACTGCATGTCCTTCGCGCGCAATGGAGCGGAACCGTCATGTTCGTGTTCCAACCCGGCGAGGAAAGGATCCCTGGCGGTGCCAACCTCCTGATGCAACAGGATGCCCTGCGCGATCCGCGTCCTTCCGGCATACTCGGTCAGCACGTGACACCCGAGCTTTCAGTGGGAAAAGTGGGCTTTCGGGAGGGACCGTTCATGGCCAGCAGCGACGAACTATACATCACCGTAAAGGGCAAAGGCGGACATGCTGCGCAACCCGATAAGCTCGTTGACCCGATCATGATCACGGCCCATCTCTTGCCGCGATTGAAGGAGGAGTTCGCAGCCTTCCAGCCATCAGAAAGAACGCTTCTTGCCTTCGGACGTGTGGAAGCGCTCGGTGCTACGAATGTCGTACCCAATGATGTGCGCATCGCCGGCACGTTGCGCGCATTCAACGAAACACTACGGACGGAACTACATGCGTGGCTTCCTGATCGCGCCAATGCGATATGTGCCGAGTATGGCGGATCCTGCGATCTTGAAGTACGAAAGGGTTACCCGGTATTGGTGAATGACGAAGAGCTCACCTCGCGGATGCGCGCCGCCGCCGAGGTCTTCCTGGGAGAGGAGAACGTTGTGCGCATGGACCAGCGCATGGGCAGCGAGGACTTTGCATTCTACACCCACGTCATACCCGGCTGTTTCTTCCGGTTGGGTACAGGCGCTCCGAATGAACTTGCGCCACCCGGCGTGCACACCCCGAACTTCGACATTGAGGACGATGCATTGCGCATCGGTTCGGGGCTGATGGCCTTGGGTGTGCTCAGTGAACTTGGGTAACAGGCGGCTCACGCCGGGCCGATGTCCTCCACTTCGATCACGGGCTTGCCGTTCTTCGAGTACAAGGTCAATTCCACGCACAGGTCGCTTTTCCCGTGCGCAGCCCACAGATCCATCCGCACGCTATAGGCATCAGGCCAGTTGCGGATCGCCGACGACTCCATCCGTTGCCATGCCGTTTCCGGAGGCATTACCAACGGCCGGCCCAGATCGGCCAGGGCATCTTCGATCTTCTCGGCGGAAAGTCTAACGCCATTACATGCGGTCTCGAGTTCGGTAAAGCGACGCTCCACCAACAGCTTCATCACATACCGCGCGATAGTTTCGAGCTCTCCGGGGTTCATATGAGGGGCGTGGTCGTTCGTGAACGGGTGATGGATCAGCGGAACAACCGACACCATACGATGGCCCACGCGGAAAGTACGAGCACACCGGTGCGGAGTTCATCCTGGTGTTCGTGAAGGTCGCGCTTCATCAAACCATGGTAAGCCGTCCAGCCGATGGCGAACAGGGTCATGCCGATCGATCCGAAGAAGAAGGTCATCCTCTGATCAGTTCGCCACTTCGCTCAGGAACTTCAGCCGCATCATGCGGATCTCCTCCTCGCTGAAATCACCATCGAATTCATCGTGCGCTGCTTTGAGGTCGTCGCTCTCCGCGGTGCGGAAGTACTCCATGATGTCCTCCTGCGTGTCCGTGTCCAGCATGTCGTTCAAGTGATAGCTGATATCCAGGCGCGTGCCGCTCATTACGATGGTCTCCATTTCAGTTAGCAGATCGGCCATGCTCATGTTCTTGGCCTTCGCGATAGAGCCCAAGTGTAATCGCTTGTCGATGTTCTGGATGATGTGGACCTTGTTGCTGCTCTTGTTGACCACCGAACGCACCACTACATCATCCTCGCGTTCGATCTCGTTCTCTTCCACGTATCGGGCGATCAGATCGATGAACGGCTTGCCGTATTTCTGTGCTTTGCCCGGACCAACGCCACTAATCAAGGTGAGGTCCTCGATGGATATCGGGTAACGCACCGTCATCTCCTCCAAGGAGGGATCCTGGAAAATGACATAAGGCGGAAGCTTATGCTTCTTGGCAACTTCCTGCCGCAGCTCCTGCAACATCTTCATCAGCTTCTCATCCGCGGCAGCGCCACCCTTGCCGCTGCTGAACTCGTCGTCACTATCTATATCGCCGTCGCTGTAGTCGCGTTCCTTCACGAAGCTCACAGGCCACGACTTCTTAAGGAACTTCTTGCCCTGTTCAGTGAGGCTCAGGTTGCCATAGGTCTCAATGTCTTTGTGCAGGAATCCCGCCACATTCGCCTGCCGGATGATGGCCAAGTAGTGGTGCGCATCGCGATCCTTCCCTGCGCCGTAGCTCTCGAGCTTGTGCCCGTTGTAGTTCTTGATCTCGCTGGTCTCGGTACCCGTAAGCAGGTCGCAGATGAACTTGGCCCGATGCCGCTCCTTGCTCTCCTTCACGGCCTCTAGCACAAGCCCCAGCTCCTCCGTGGCGTCGAAAGCCTCTTTCGGATTGAGGCAATTGTCACAGGCGCCGCAGTTGTCGCCGGGCAGTTGCTCGCCGAAGTAGTGTAGCAAGTATTTCCTGCGGCACATGCTCGTCTCGGCATAGCTGACCGTATCCGCCAGTAGTTGCCGGCCTATCTCCTGTTCCGCCACGGGCTTCCCTTGCAGGAACTTTTCGAGCTTCTCAATGTCCTTGTAACTGTAGAACGCCACGCACTTGCCTTCGCCACCATCGCGACCGCCTCTACCCGTTTCTTGGTAATAGCTTTCGAGGCTCTTGGGAATGTCGTGGTGGATCACGAAGCGTACATCGGGCTTGTCGATGCCCATGCCGAAGGCGATGGTGGCCACGATCACATCCACGTCCTCCATCAGGAATCGGTCCTGGTGATCAGCGCGTTGGCCGGCATCCATGCCCGCATGGTAGGGCAAGGCCTTGATGCCGTTCACGTTCAACGTCTCCGCGATCTCCTCCACTTTCTTGCGGCTGAGGCAATAGATGATGCCGCTCTTG
>JBKJNF010000104.1:0-12406 GCA_046596155.1 Flavobacteriales bacterium
GTCCACGTGGTGCTCCTCGATAATGGTCTCGCGATCGATCATCACTTCGTTGCGCTCGATGCTCACCACCTCGCCGGTGTCCTCATCCACGAAGTCCTCCACCCAGGTCTTTAGCACACGGGCGGCGAGCTTGCGGCCCACGCTATCCTTGATGGCGGCCTTGGTCACCTTGATCTCGTCGGCCAGGCCGAAGATCTCCAGGATCTGCTTGTCGCTCTCGAACCCGATCGCACGCAAGAGCGTGGTCACAGGTAGTTTCTTCTTCCGGTCGATGTAGGCGTACATCACCCCGTTGATGTCCGTGGCGAATTCGATCCACGAACCCTTGAAGGGGATGACACGGGCGCTGTACAACTTGGTGCCGTTGGCGTGGCGGCTCTGGCCAAAGAACACGCCGGGGCTACGGTGCAATTGTGACACGACCACACGCTCGGCACCGTTCACTACGAACGAGCCTTTCGGGGTCATATAGGGGATCTGGCCCAAGTACACGTCCTGCACGATGGTCTCGAAGTCCTCGTGCTCGGGATCGGTGCAATAGAGCTTTAGCTTGGCCTTGAGGGGTACGCTGTAGGTGAGGCCACGCTCGATGCACTCATCGATACTGTAGCGGGGAGGGTCGATGAAATAATCAAGGAACTCCAGCACGAACTGGTTGCGGGTGTCCGTGATCGGGAAGTTCTCACTGAATACCTTGAAGAGGCCTTCGGTGTTCCTGTCCTCGGGCAGGGTGTCTATTTGGAAGAAGTCCTCGAAGCTCTTGAGCTGGATGTCGAGGAAGTCAGGGTAATCGATTCCGAACTTGCTGGAGCCGAAATCGATACGCTTGCTTTTCTTGGTGGTCTTCGCTTGAGCCATGTGTGCGGTGCGGGAATGGAAGACTGAATGGACACGTGATCCTACTTGTTCGGGTCGCCGCAGACGGTGGATCGCTTCGTCGTGGCGTTCGGCTTATGGCCGTTTGAAATGACGTATCACAGCAGGGCGTGGAAAGCCCCGGATGGGGCCTTCCACGCTGCCGTGATCGTTGCTATGAGGATCCTACTTGACCTCAACTTCAGCTCCGGCTTCGGTCAGTTGCTGCTTCAGGCTCTCGGCGTCCGCTTTGGAAACGCCTTCCTTCAGCGGCTTGGGAGCGCCGTCAACGAGGTCTTTAGCCTCCTTCAGTCCGAGACCGGTGAGTTCTTTCACGAGCTTCACCACAGCGAGCTTGTTCTGGCCGCCGGCCTTCAAGATCACGTCGAAGCTGGTCTTCTCTTCAGCGGCTGCGGCACCACCAGCGGCCGGTCCTGCGACCATTGCTACTGCGGCTGCTGCCGGTTCGATCTTGTATTCGTCCTTCAGGTAGTTGGCGAGTTCGCTCACCTCTTTAACGGTAAGGCTCACGAGTTGATCGCCAAGTGCTTTGATGTCTGCCATCTTCTTTTGTTGTTAGGGAACTTTGATAGGGAAGCTATCGGGGTGCGTAACGCGTTGGGTCTTTTTATTGGCTGGCGCGGGCTTCGAGTGCCTTCACCAGACCGGCGATCTTTTGGCCACCGCCGCCTTGCAGCGAACCAATGACGTTCTTGATCGGGCTTTGGAGCAGGGCGATGATGTCGCCGATTAGTTCCTCCTTGCCCTTGAGGTTACTGAGCATGGCGATCTGGTCGTCACCGATGAACACGGCTTCATCGATCCAGGCGCTCTTCAACAGGGGCTTGGGGTTCTTCCTACGGAAGTCCTGGATCAGTTTCGCGGGGGCATTGCCCTTCTCTGCGAACATGATAGCGGTCTGGCCGGTGAGCGTAGGGAACAGGGCGGTGTAGTCCTTGTTCTCGATACGCTCCATAGCCTTCTGAAGGAGGGTGTTCTTCACCACACGCATGCGGATGCCACTGGTGTGGCAGGCACGGCGCAGATTACTGGTGGCGTCGGCGCTCAGTGCACTGGCGTCGGCGAGGTAGAGCACATTGGTGGCCTGGATCTCGCCGATCAGCTCAGCGATCATCTCGTCCTTTTGGATGCGGGTTGCCATTGTCGTTCTGGTATTAGGCCACTTGGACGGTTCGTGTATCCACCTTTACACCAGGACTCATGGTGCTGCTCACGGTAATGCTCTTGATGTAGGCGCCCTTGGCGGTGCTGGGCTTCAGCTTCACCAGCGTCTGCAACAGCTCGTGGGCGTTCTCGCTCAATTTGGTCGCATCGAAGCTGGCCTTACCGATCACCGCGTGGATGATACCGGCCTTATCCACTTTGAAGTCGATCTTACCGGCCTTCACCTCGCGCACGGCCTTGGCCACGTCCATTGTCACGGTACCGGTCTTGGGGTTCGGCATCAGGCCGCGGGGACCGAGCACACGGCCCAGCGCACCCACCTTGGCCATTACGGCTGGCGTGCAGATGATCACATCCACGTTGGTCCATCCGCCTTTGATCTTCTCTACGTAGTCATCAAGGCCGGCCATGTCGGCGCCAGCAGCCAGCGCTTCCTCGCACTTGGCGGGATCGGCCAGCACTAGCACGTTCACGGTACGGCCCGTGCCATGTGGCAGGCTTACGGTGCCACGTACCATTTCGGTGCTCTTCTTGGGGTCCACGCCAAGGCGAACGGCGATATCCACCGTCGCATCGAACTTGGTGGTACTCACTTGTTTCACGATCTGCGCGGCCTCTCCGAGGCTGTAGATCTTGGTGGTGTCGAACTTGGTCAACGCCGCCTTGCGCTTTTTGGTCAGGTCGCTCATGGCGTTGGCTTAAAAGGGTTTGTTACCAGTGACCGTAACGCCCATGCTGCGAGCGGTGCCCGCTACCATGCTCATGGCGCTCTCGATGTTGAAGCAGTTCAGATCAGGCATCTTGTCCAGGGCGATCGCGCGGATCTGTTCCCAGTCGATGGTGCCCACCTTCTTGCTGTGCGGTTCACCACTGCCGCCTTTGATCTTGGCAGCTTCGATGATCTGCACCGCAGCTGGAGGGGTCTTGATGATGAAGTCGAACGACTTATCACCGAAAACGGTTATCACCACAGGCAGCACTTTGCCGGCCTTGTCCTGCGTGCGCGCATTGAACTGCTTGCAGAACTCCATGATGTTCACGCCCTTGGCGCCGAGCGCTGGGCCGATGGGGGGCGACGGGTTGGCCGCTCCGCCCTTCACTTGCAGCTTGATCAGCGCTGCTACTTCCTTTGCCATTGTTCTTGGTTTGTGTCCTCATAACGCCTTCCTCTCGGTCGGCTCGGACGGGTTTACTTAACTGTTCTTCTATCGCGTCGGTGGAACAGGTCGATGATCATCGACCCGCTACACTTCCTTTTCTACTTGCATGAAGCTCAGTTCGAGCGGCGTGCGCCGTCCGAAGATCTTCACCATTACCTTCAGCTTCTTCTTCTCTTCGTTGATCTCTTCGATCACTCCGTTGAACCCATTGAAGGGTCCATCGATCACCTTCACACCCTCACCCACATGGTACGGGTTGTGGTTCGCCTCACCACTTTCGGCCAGTTCGTCCACGGTACCCAGGATCCTGTTCACCTCGGCTTGGCGCAAAGGCACAGGGTCCCCACCCTTCTCTGCTCCGAGGAAACCGATCACGTTGGGCAAGTTCTTAATGCTGTGCGCGATCTCGCCTGTGAGGTCGGCTTCCATGAGCACGTAGCCGGGGAAGAAGTTGCGCTCTTTGCTCATCTTCTTGCCTTCGCGGATCTGGTAGAACTTCTCCATCGGGATCAACACCTGTGCGATGCAGCTCTTCATCGACTTGGAGCGGGATACCTCAAGGTCGATCATCTCCTTCACCTTCTTCTCCTTACCGGAGATGGCGCGGACCACATACCACTTCTTGGTGCTGTCAACGGCCATGATCACGGAGCGATGAGCTTATAGATGAAACCCAACATTCCTTTCCAGAAACTGGTGTCCTCAGGGCCCATGTTCTGAACGCCGAAGACGAAGTCCATTATGAAGATGATCACTGACAAGATGAGCGCAGAGACAAGCACCACGATGGCGCTGCCTTGGAGTTCCTTCCAAGTGGGCCAACTCACCTTGTGCATGAGCTCGTTGTAGCTCTCGGCGACGTATGTCTTGAAGCTTGCCATCTGTTCGGTTCGGGTGTCGCTTGGCACGGGTGGCAGGAATCGAACCCGCAGCCTAAGGTTTTGGAGACCTTCGCTCTACCAATTGAGCTACACCCGTGTGGTTCTTCGTGCTCCTGTTTTCGGCGGCGAAGGCCGTCCCGACAAGTCGGGACGGCCCTGCCTCCGTTAGTGCTATGTTGCTTACTTGATGATCTCCGTCACCTGGCCTGCACCCACGGTACGACCACCCTCGCGGATGGCGAAACGCAGGCCTTTATCCATAGCGATCGGAACGATCAATTGAACGGTGATGGATACGTTGTCGCCCGGCATGATCATCTCACGACCGGCTTCCATAGTGATCTCGCCCGTTACGTCCGTGGTGCGGAAGTAGAACTGGGGGCGGTACTTGTTGTGGAAAGGTGTGTGACGGCCACCTTCCTCTTTCTTCAGTACGTAGATCTCGGCCTTGAACTGGGTGTGCGGGGTGATGCTGCCCGGCTTGGCGATGACCATACCACGACGGATCTGGTCCTTTTCGATGCCACGGAGCAACAGACCGCAGTTATCGCCAGCCTCACCGCGATCGAGCAGTTTGCGGAACATTTCCACACCCGTACAGGTGCTGTTCATATTTGCCTCCTGCATCCCGATGATCTCCACGTTGTCGCCAACCTTCACCACGCCCGTCTCGATACGACCGGTAGCCACCGTACCACGCCCTGTGATGGAGAACACGTCCTCCACGCTCATCAGGAATGGCTTCTCCACCTCACGGGGAGGAACGGGGATCCAGGTGTCAACGGCATTCATCAATTCCATCACGGTATCCACCCACTTGGGTTCGCCGTTCAGTGCACCAAGGGCGCTGCCTTTGATCACCGGTGTGTTGGTGCCGTCATATTGGTAGAAGGTCAACAGTTCTCGGATCTCCATCTCCACCAGCTCGAGCAGCTCAGGATCATCCACCATGTCCACCTTGTTCATGAACACCACCAGCTTGGGCACACCTACCTGACGGCCGAGCAGGATGTGCTCGCGGGTCTGGGGCATGGGACCGTCGGTGGCGGCCACCACGAGGATGGCACCGTCCATCTGCGCAGCACCCGTTACCATGTTCTTCACATAGTCGGCGTGGCCTGGGCAGTCAACGTGGGCGTAGTGACGGGCGGCCGTCGAGTACTCCACGTGAGCTGTGTTGATGGTGATACCACGCTCCTTTTCCTCGGGCGCGTTATCGATGGAATCGAAGCTGCGCTTCTCCGAGAGTCCTTTGCTGAACAATACAGAGGTGATCGCTGCGGTGAGCGTTGTTTTGCCATGGTCAACGTGGCCGATAGTGCCGATGTTGACGTGCGGCTTGTCCCGTTTGAAGGTCTCCTTTGCCATGGTCGATGGATCTTAGTTGTTCTGTTCTTCGTTCGTTCGTTGTGTTCTCTTTCTGCCGCACTTGCCGCTGTACCTGCCTGTTGTATCCGCTATCCTCGTTCCTCTGAGCCTTTGCCGGGAATTGAACCCGGGACCTCTTCCTTACCAAGGAAGTGCTCTACCCCTGAGCTACAAAGGCCGATGACTTCTTTCTTCGATCGTGAATCGAAACCCTGGGCGCTTCGATGGTGGTGAGCGGGAGACGAGATTCGAACCCGCGACATTCAGCTTGGAAGGCTGATGCTCTACCAACTGAGCTACTCCCGCGTTGAAGGAACAATGACGAACTCCCAGCTATCGAGCGGCTCCGTGTGAAGTGTGGGGAGAACAGGATTCGAACCTGTGAAGCTGTGAAGCAGCAGATTTACAGTCTGCCCCCGTTGGCCACTTGGGTATCTCCCCTGTTCCATTCACGGAGCCAACGGGCGGATTCGAACCCCCGACCTGCTGATTACAAATCAGCTGCTCTACCAGCTGAGCTACATTGGCATATACAACAACAAAAGAACGGCCTGCATTTCCCGCTGCCGAAGACACCTCCGGAATTGGGCCTGCAAATGTAGAAGTAAATACCATCGGTCCAAATAGCAGCGGCCACGGAATTTTCCGTGGCCGCTGCTCATGGATTGGATTATTGACCTACCCTTTGGCTTACAGGGTTTTATGCGGTCTTCCGCAAGGTGGGTTTGCCACGTTCGACCTGGCTGCGCAGGGCTTCCACGGTGTTCACCACGGCTTCTTCGAAGGTTTTTGCTCGTCGGCTGGAGAAGAGATCCTGCCCGGGGGCGTTCAACCGGATCTCCACCAGCTTGTTCTCGCGCCCTTCGCGGTCATGGCTCAGCCGCAGGAATACGTCTCCGGAAATGATGTGGTCATGGAACTGGGACAACTTGTCCAACTTGTCCTCGATGAAGTCGACCAATTTGCTGTCGGCGTCGAAATGAATGGATTGCACGTTCACGTTCATGGCTTCACGGTTTAGACCCGGCCTTGGAGCCGGGGTCGTTGGTTCTTACAGATGATGACCCACCCCGCGGATGGGCCTGTTGATGCGTTCGTTTTAACTTTTCCACCGTGTTGTGGGTGTACACCTGAGTGGCCGCCAATCCGGCATGACCCAGAAGTTCCTTCACGGCATTGAGGTCGGCCCCGTGTTCCAATAAATGAGTGGCGAAGGTGTGTCTTAGCACGTGGGGACTTCGCTTGCGCTGCGGAGTGACAGTACCAAGGTAATACGTTACTAGGCGTTGTACGCTACGGCGTTGCAACGGTTTCCCCGAGGGATCTAAAAGCAGGGCACTATCCGCTCCCGGCGCTGTGGACAGGGCCGCCCGCTCGGTGAGATGCGCTGCCAGCAGGGCTGCCAACGGCTCGGCCAAGGGAATGATGCGCTCCTTATTCCGCTTGCCCAGCACCCGAATGGTGCGGCGGCGCATGTCCACATCGGCCGGCGTGAGGCCGAGGAGCTCGGCCAAACGGATCCCGGTCCCATAAAGCACTTCGAGGATCAAGCGATCCCGTCGAGCCACGAAGTCGTCCGCGGTCTCCATGGAGGTAAGCAGCGCGTCCATGCGACCCTCCTCCACAAATTCCGGCAGGCGTTTGGGGGTCTTGGGGGGCTCGATCAGATCCGTGGGATCAGCGCTCACCTCACCCACCGTCCGTGCGAACTTGTAGAAGGCCCGCAGGGAACTGAGTTTGCGATTCACACTGCGCGCCCCGGTGCCACCTTCCAGCAGTTGCATCATCCAGCGCCGCACAACCTTGTCGTTGGCCTGCTCCGGCCGGTCCAGGCCCACGGATCCCTTCAGGAAAGCGGAGAATTGCTCGAGATCTTGGCCATACGCCTTTACGGTTAGGGCGCTACTGCGCTTCTCAAACGCCAGGTGTTCCAAAAAGCGATCGACCAACATCAATACAAAAGAGGCGAAAAGACCGGTAGGTCCTCTCGCCTCTTAACGTATGTTCTGTACAGGGTAGTGCTGACAGTCCGTGGCCGATCTTCAGTTCCTCGAAGAACGGACAGGACATTTCCCGCCTCTACTGCTCGCCTCCGTAAGTCACCAGCTTGTACGTGGCGCGCAGCACTTGCTGACGACGCTTCACGCTGGGCTTGGTAAAGGCCTGGCGCTTCCGCAAGGCGCGCAAGGTGCCCGTGCGTTCGAATTTCTTCTTGAACTTCTTGAGCGCCTTGTCGATGGGCTCGCCTTCCTTAACGGGGATGATCAGCATGGTTCTTTGAAAACGGGGTGCGAATATAATGGGAGAATGGATCGGACCAAATGCAAATTGGCATTTGTCAGGCGCAGGCGCAGGCATTCCCTCTTGGCTTCCTCATAATTTCACCGATTCTTACCAGCCAACACCCCTACCTCAGGATCTCCCTGCCGATCACCAGCTTTTGGATCTCCGAGGTGCCTTCGCCAATGGTGCACAGCTTGCTATCGCGATAGAATTTCTCGACCGGGAAATCCTTGGTATAGCCATAGCCGCCGAAGATCTGCACGGCCTCATTGCTGGCGTAGACGCATACTTCGCTGGCGTAGTACTTGGCCATAGCACCGGTCTTCGTGACACGCTGGCCGCGGTTCTTCTGGTCGCTGGCCTGGCGGATAAGCAGTTCACTCGCTTCGATGCGGGTGGCCATATCCGCAAGTTTGAAGCTGATCGCCTGGAAATTGGCGATGGGCTGGCCGAACTGCTGACGCTCCTTGGCATATTTCACGCTGGCATCAAATGCGCCTTTCGCGATGCCGAGGCTCAAGGCGGCAATACTGATACGCCCCCCATCCAGGATCTTCATCGCCTGCTGAAAGCCTTCCCCCACCTCCCCCAGGATGTTCTCCTCGGGTACGCGGCAATCCTCGAAGATCACCTCGGCCGTCTCACTAGCGCGCATGCCAAGCTTGTTCTCCTTCTTGCCTGCTTTCAGGCCCGGGGTGCCACGTTCGATCACAAAGGCCGTCATGCCCTTGCTGTCCAACAGTTCACCTGTGCGCACTATCGCCACGATCACATCGCTGCTGATGCCGTGTGTGATCCAGCACTTGGTGCCGTTCAACACCCAGTCCTTGCCGTCCTTCTTCGCGGTGCACTTCATGCGCATGGCGTCGCTGCCCGTATTCGGCTCAGTGAGCGCCCAAGCGCCCAACCATTCACCGGTGGCCAGTTTGGTCAGCCACTTTTTCTTTTGCTCGTGGTTGCCGAAGTAGTTGATATGGCCTGTACAGAGCGAATTGTGCGCGGCCACGCTGAGTCCGATGCTGCCGCACACACGCGCAACCTCTACGATGGTATCCACATACTCGTGGTAGCCAAGACCTGCACCGCCGTATTCCTCGGGTACGAAAACACCGAGCATACCTGCGGGACCGAAGAGGTCGGTAAAAAGCTTCTTGGGGAAGAACTGGGGCTCATCCCATTCCATCACGTTGGGGCGCACTTCGCGTTCAACAAGATCACGCACAGCTTGTGCGATCATGGCCTGGTTCTCGGTGGTGGTCAAATGCATGTGTGGAACGCTCCAACGGGGTGGGGCGCAGGCGTTGTTCAGTAGTTGACGAGGGAGATGATCGGGGCGTTGTAGGGCTTCAGCCGCTGAACGCCGTTGAGGAAGGAAAGTTCGATAAGGAAGGAGAAGCCGGCAACGGTACCGCCCTGCATGCGGATCAGTTCGGCGGCGGCCATGGCGGTGCCGCCGGTGGCCAGCAGGTCATCGTGCACCAGCACACGCATGCCCGGCTTCACGGCATCCACATGCATCTCCACCTCGGCACTTCCATATTCCAGATCGTACTTGTAGGAGACCGTGCGCCAGGGCAACTTGCCCTTTTTACGGACCGTTACAAAGGGGATGCCCAGCGCCAGGGCCAAGGGCATCCCGAAGAGGAAGCCACGGCTCTCGATGCCGGCTATGGCGTCCACAGGTATGTCCTGCAGAGCTTCGCGGAAGCCATCCACTGCGGCGCGGCAAAGCACGGGGTCCTCGAGCACCGGGGTGATGTCGCGAAAAAGGATGCCCGCTTTTGGAAAGTCCGGCACCGCGCGGATCGCGGCCTTTAAGCGTTCTTCGAGCTTCACTCTGCACTGAGATAGGGCGCAAGTTTACGGTACACGCTGTCGGTAACGAGCACGCAACCTTTGATGTCCGCCACTTCGCGGAAAGGGCCGTGTTGCTTCCTGTACGCCACCAGCGCCTTCGCCAGCTTCCAGCCCGCATAGGGGTGCGGACCCAGCTCTTCGGCGGTGAACGCGTTCAGTAGGAAGCGATGGACCTTCCCTTCATCCAGGGTGAGCTTCTCCCGGATGCGCGCCACGGCATCGGGCTTGTCGATCAGCACATACACCTCCGACAGTTGGTCCAAGGAATGGAAGCCGCCGAGGCGATCGCGGAACTTCACGATGCCCCGGGCAAAGGCGGGACCAATGCCGGGCACGGCTACCAGCTCAATGGTATCGGCACCGTTCACTTCCACGCGCTCTTGCTTACGCGCTCCGAGCGGCACGGTGTGCACCTGTGTCCCCCGATCACTCGCAGAGTCCGGACGCCAGGTGTACGCCGGAGATCCCGCACGTGCTGATCGGGCGAGGCTGTCCGGCAGATCGATGAAGGGCAGCCACTGGGCGAAGAGTTCAGGCTTCACCACGCGCATTTTCGCTAGGTCGGCCTTCGTGCGGAAGCGCCCGCCCCGGGCTTCGAACTTGTGGATCACCTCGGCCTGCCGCTCGCTCAATCCCAGCAGTACCCACTGCTCCACCAGCAGGTTGTTGGGATCGAAGTGGAACAGGCGCTGCAGCGCTCGATCCCCCTCAAGATCCGATCCTTGCGCTGCATGGATCGGAGGACCGGTCGAGGTGTCAAGCTGCGCCCACACCAAGTTGATCGAGGCCGCATCGGCCACCGGATCAGCCCGCCACCACTGCTCGTAGAACACCCACATCAAGGCCATGCAACAGAGCGTCAATAGCCACATCACGCCGCGTCGCTCACCGGCATGCAAGGCGAAGAGGTCCTTCAGTTCCTCGCGCCAGTTCCGATCGGAAGGAGACTTCATCATCCGTTCAACGCAACCAGTTGATCGCGTAGAACTGTCAGCCCCTCCTCGAAGCCACGAGGCGCATACCCCAGCTCACGACGTGCCTTGTCCAACACAAATCCGGTGCGCGGGGGTCGCATGGCGGGCTGTGAAAGCGAGGACGAACTGATGGGCGTGATCACGCTGGGATCCAGATCGAAGAAGCGTGCCACCCGCTGAACAAGTTCTAGGATGCTCATGCCATCCGGACCGCTGAGATGGAAGATGCCCGTGGCGCCTTGCTTCGCGATGCGGATGCAACCATCGGCCAGGTCCTCAGCGAGCGTGGGCATGCGCCACTGATCATCCACCACATTGATCGGCTGACCTTTTTCCAACGCACTTTTGGCCCACAGCACCACATTGCTTCGGCTCAGCCCTTTGGCCACGCCGTATACGATGATCGTGCGGGCGATCGCCCACTTCGCAAGTCCGGCGCTGGTCACCACCCGCTCCGCATCGAGCTTGCTCCGCCCGTAGATGCTCAACGGATGCGCCTCGTCCTCCTCGCGATACGGCCCGTTGTCACCGTCGAAAATGAAATCGGTGCTCAGGTGGATGAGGTGGGCATCGATGTTCTTTGCGGCCCGGGTGAGGTATTCCACGGCCGTCACGTTCTGCAGTCGGCAGGCCACGGGATCCAGTTCGCAGGCATCCACATTGGTCATGGCGGCGGTGTGGATCACCGTATCAGGATGAGCCTCATCGAAGGCGCGGTGCACGGCGGGCTCATCGCTACAGTCCAAAGGCATATACACGTAACCTCCAGGGTCGGGTGTGCGATCCTCGCCGCGGCTGGTGGCGATCAGCTTCACTTGCGGGTCATTCCGCAAGGCGGCCAGGAGCTTCTGCCCAAGGAGGCCATTGGATCCGGTGACGAGGATGTGCATGTTACGGTATCGAAGAACGCTTGGGGGGCGAAGATGCGGAACCGGCCGTAAAGATCACTACCTGTTCATCGCGCGCATTGCCCGCTTCGGCATCCGATGCGATGCCTTCGGACGAACGCTTTTGGGTCGTCCTCCACACGTGACGACCTTGTTATTGGTTTGACCGGTCTTAGCCGGGGGAAGTGAGAGTGAACAAGGGGCTGCCTGCCTGCAGCCCCTTGTATTTTTTAAGCCCTTATGCACTTTAGCGCGCCTCGCGAAGTACCCGAGACGACCTCCTAAGCTGAATCAGTCTCATCGAACTCATGGTTCCAGATGGCCTAGATGCACTCCTAGCGCTTGCGCACAACGCGGTGCTTCGGCAGGTCCAATGAACTGCTACTTGATAGGACGTTACATAGCTGCGTTCAGTCGTGCCTGTCGTTGACGGAAGACCGGGAAGCCCTCTTCAGTATTCCGTTCCTGTCGTCCGTCAGGGTCGCTTGGCAGGAGCGCCGGGTGCAGGTGCTTTCTTTTCCATGGGCCCGCGCAGGTGAATTATCAGGCCGTTGAGGAAGTTGCGCAGGATCTGATCGCCGGCGGGCATGTAGTTCGGGTGATCCTCGGCACGGAACAAGGCACCCAGTTCACTTTCGGTCACCTTGTGATCAACCAACGCCAGGATCTTCACGATGTCGGTATCGCGCAACTTCAGGGCCACCCGAAGCTTCTTGAGGATGTCGTTGTTGGTCATGGTTGCTAATATGGGGACAACCGTGAAGCCATCGTGAAAAGCTCATGCCCTCAATTTGACACAAGGTCAACGCAAGAAGGCCGGGCATTCAAAAAGTTCAACGGGATCCTCCGGTCACCAAGCAGCCTATTGGATCATCACTCTTCGCGTCAGTAGGCCCTGTTGATCATCGAGTTGGATGAAGTAAATACCCTTGGGCCGATCGCTGAGGTCGATATCT
>JBKJNF010000256.1:0-4752 GCA_046596155.1 Flavobacteriales bacterium
TGACGTTGGAGCTTACCGCGCAAAAACGCGCACAGCTGATCGCATTCCTGAACGCGCTAACGGATATGGACTTCGTGAACGAACCGGCCTTTGCGGACCCGGGGCCACCCTAGCCGAGTTCACGCCGCTTTGGTTCCCTCCTCCTTGACCTGTTCCGGTGCTGGTCGCCATGTGGTGCAGCGCATCTTGTCGCCGAACACGGGGCTTTTGAATAGGCTGGTACCAAGGAGCATGCGTGCACACTCCTGTACGCCTTCGGTAATGCTGGGGTGCGGGTGGATGAGGTCGGCGAGCTCGCGGATGCTGATCCCGGTGCGCATCATGAGGGCCACGGCCTGGATGGCGCTGCTGGCGTGTTCGCCAACAGCGCGCATACCGAGCACCTTCATCTCATCATCATCCGTTACGAGCAGTTTGAAGAAGCCGCGCGTTCTACGCATGGCGATGGCGCGCGCGAGGCAGGCATAATCAAGCCGGGCGGTGCGATGCGGTATGCCGCGTTTGATGCATTCTTGTTCGTTGAGGCCTACGCCAGCTACCTCGGGATCGAGGAACATGATAGTGCTCACGTTGTCATAGGTCAGTGGACGCTGCACGGCGTTGCACATCAATTCCACCGCGTGGCGGCCTTCAAGTTCCCCGAGGTTCACGAGCATATTGCTACCTGTGGCATCACCGACCACGTGGATGTGCGGCACGCTCGTAAGCGTATCGTTCACGACGATGTTGCCACTTACCGGGTCGAAGACCACACCGGTGTGCTCAAGGCCGAGGTCGTGCACGTTAGCTACGCGGCCTACGGACAACAAGGCCTTTTCGACCGTTACACTTTCCGAGCTTCCATCGGGATAGGAGAGGGTGTATTCCACACCGTGTGGCATCGCCTCAATGCGTTCGAGCTTGGCGTTGCGATGTATGGTGACGCCCTTACGTTCGAGTTGACGTGCGATCAAACCACTCACGTCCTCATCCTCGAAGGGCAGGATGCGGTCAGCACGGTCGATGAGGTGCACGCGCGTGCGACCGAAGTTGCTGAAGATGGTGGCGAATTCGCACCCGATCACGCCCGCGCCTACGATGACGATGCTTTCGGGCAGGTCGTCGATCCGGAAGATGCCGTCGCTGGAGAGAATGCGTTTCTCATCCACATGGATCTCGGGTACGGTGCGCGGTCGGCTGCCCGTGGCAATGATGAAATGGTCCGCATGGATCTCCGTGCGCTCACCTGCACGGTCCACCACCACATTATGGTCGCTGGTGAAGCGTGCCACGCCACGTAGGTGATGGAAGCGATCGCTGCTTTGCCCCGACGGGTCGGTGGTGTTCTCCAGTAGTTGCATGTGGCACGCGTAGAGGTACTTCCGCTCGAACACGGCCTCATTCAGCGTCTTGGTGATCTCATCCCACGAAAGGCGGAAGGGTTCACGCCCCCGTTGGCGGATCACCTCGTTGGCACTGGTCACTCGCTGGCTCAGTTCCCAGAGCGTTTTGCTGGTGAGCGCACCGTTATAAATGCCCGTTCCCCCGATACGTTCGCGCTCCACCAGCACGGTGCGCAGGCCGAGGTCGATGGCGCGCATAGCAGCGGCATACCCGGCTGGGCCACCACCGATAACACAGAGATCATACTGTTCCATAGGTGCGAGTGTCCGGTTCATACGTCGAGCAGGCCATATGGTTCGTCGACGCGAAAATGTGGTTCGTGGTGTGTGTGGGTATCCTTTATGGGGGAAGGGCCGTTAGAACGGACGGGAAACTCTGCCCATGACCATCCGCCATCTGCTCCTTACTGGTCTGAACGCGCTGCTCTTGCAGGGCGCCAGCGCGCAGTGTCCGCAGCTGTACGACTATTACGGCACGCCTAGCAGCACACCGCAGTGGTATAGTTGTAGCGGGTCGAATTTCACCTTGCTGATCGCATCGCCCACAAGCATGGGTGGATATAGCATCAACTGGGGCGATGGGTCGCTGTTGCAGATGGGTGCCGCGCTGATCCCACCGATGAGCGTGAACCATGTATACTCTTCGGCCGTGGCCGAATACACGGTGACCTTCACCGAGGCCGTGTCCGGTTGTGTGATAACGGGAACGGTGGTGATGGAGGAGAGTACCAGCGCCTCGATCCAGATCCCGGTCGGCGGCCTCACGCAAGTGTGTGCGCCAAAGGCCTTGGAGTTCATCAATAGCAGTACCAACACATCGCCGAACACCATCTTCACTTGGGATTTCGGTGATGGATCACCGCTGGAGGTCTACGACTTCACGAACCTGGGCCAAACGGTAACGCACACCTACCTACAGGGTACGGTGAACTGCGAAACGACAGTGCGTCTGTACGCGGAAAACAACTGCAACACACTTCAAGGTGGTCCCAGCATTGCCACGTTCAACCCGATCCGCGTATGGGACCTGGACGATGCTGCCATCGCACCGAGTGCGACCTTGTTATGCTGGCCGGATAACACGGTGACCTTCGTGAACACCACGGACCGCAACTGTCTTAACCAGGGCAACATCTACCAGCGTTTCGAGCAGTGGAACTTCGGCGACTACTGGGGCGCCGGCCAGGACAGCACCATCGACTGGAGCCCCTGGCCGCCAACCTTCCCGCGTACCATCTCCTATCCGGGCATCGGCAGTTATGAGGTAACGCTGTTGGACAGCAACTACTGCGGCATCGATACGGCTACCATCACGATCAACATTGTGCCCCCGCCTAGCGTGTCGTTGGTGGCCTTGCCCGCCATTATCTGTGCCGGGGAGACGATCTTCTTCAACCAGACCACCACGGGTGGTGCCAACAACCACAGCTGGAACTTCGGTGATGGCGGCGGCTGGAATACGACCGGTGGCGGGGATCAGGCGCACACCTACAACACGGCGGGCGTATTTACCGTGAGTTATGCCGCCAGCATCCTAGGTGCCTCCCTGGGCTGTAGTGATACGGCCAGTGTGCAGGTCACTGTGCTGCCAAGTCCCACGGCGCAATTCACACTGGACAATGATGCCGCGTGCGTCACACTCGTTGCGGATCCCACGAACACCTCGCTGAACGCCATTACCTACTTATGGGACTTTGGCGATGGCACCACGGATACGCAATTCGATCCGCCGCCGCATACGTATGGCACGGTCGGCGACTACACGATCTCGTTGACAGCGACTAACGCGGACGGATGTCCGGACCAAGCGACCACCGTGGTGCATGTGTACGCGCCACCGCAGGTGATGATCGGTGCTCAGAACGTGTGTGTGGGTGATGTGGCGCAGTTCAGCGACCAGAGCATCACCGCGCCGGGCAATCCCGTGGTGCAATGGGGCTGGGACTTTGGCGACGGCAACACATCTGTGGCGCAAGCCCCGGTGCATCAGTATGCTGGTGCAGGCACGTTCACCGTGACGCTTACGGTGACCACGCCGTATTGCAGCAGCACCGGCACGCAACAGGTATCCGTTCAGGCCAAACCCACGGCCTCCTTCATCACTACACCTACTGCGGGCTGCTCACCTATGACGGTGAACTTCACGAATACGAGCAGTGGCGCAACGAACTATGTGTGGGACTTCGGTGATGGCGCAGGGGAAATTGCGACCTCGCCCTTGCACGTGTATGTGAACTTGGGCACGGCGGACAGCATTCGCACGGTCACGCTCATTGTGAGCACGCCCTTCGGTTGTAGCGACACGGCCACGGTGAACATCACGGTATCGCCGGTGGTCACGGCGCTGTTCACCAACAATGCGGTGCCGGGATGCGCCCCCGTGGACGCCGACTTCACGAATAACAGCGTGGGTGCTACGAGCTACCAGTGGAACTTCGGTGATGGGTCCACGAGCACGGCTGTGAACCCGTCGCACCAGTTCGTGAACAACACGCTCTTCCTGCAGATGAACACCGTAACACTGGTGGCCATCAGTGCGGCGGGATGCACGGATACGGCGCAACAGGTCATCACGGTGTTCCCGACGGCGAACTTCATTTTCGTGACCGATCCTGATAGTGGTTGCAGTCCGTTCACTACCACGTTCCCGCCGGTGTTGGGCGCGGTGACCTATGAATGGGACTTTGGTGATGGTACCACGGGCAGCGGTGCGGCCCCCACACACACCTACACGGACAACAATGGGGCGGGTGCGAGCTACACGATCACCTTGATCGCCGGCAACGCGTTCGGCTGCAGCGACACATTGACGGCGCCGCTCACCGTGCTTCCAGCACCTGTGGCGCAGTTCGACATCACGGGTGAGCCGGGTTGTCATCCGCTCACAGCAACGCTTACCAACACCTCATTGGGTGCCACGGACTACAACTGGACCTATGGTGACGGCGCGTCCTCCACCACCACGGCGGCGCAACACGATCACGACTGGTACAACTTCCAAAGCACAAGCCCGGTAAGCTACCCTGTGACACTGGAGGCCATCTCAGCTGCGGGCTGCAGCAACACGGCCTCCTCCACGGTGGTGGTGTACCCGATCGTCTCTGCGGAGTTCACAGCGCCTGCGGAGGGTTGTTCGCCCTTCACAGTGGACCTGAGCGATCAAGGCACCGGTGCCATGCAGTGGACATGGGACATGGGCGATGGCTCCGTGTTGGCGGGTAGCAGCATTACGCACACCTATGTGAACACGACCACGGCTGATCAGAACTTCCTGGTCACGCTTGTCTCCACATCGGCGTATGGATGCACCGATACCGTGACGCATTCGATCCTCGTGCATCCCGTTCCGAATGCCGCCTTCATGGCCACA
>JBKJNF010000286.1:0-5061 GCA_046596155.1 Flavobacteriales bacterium
GTTCCGTATCCGAATCCAACGAGCAGCACGTTGTTCCTACCCTCCATAGGCACAGGGAACGTACTGATCGATCTCCGCGATGCCACTGGCCGTTCAGTGTCGGCACCTACCACCAAGGCATCATCGACGCTTCGTTCCGTGGATGTCTCCGTGCTGCCGGAAGGCATCTACATGGTCGGCACACCGGGTGGCGCGTACCGGCGCTTCAGCGTGGTGCATTGATCGCTTGCCTGTAGCTACAGATCCGCAACAACGAGGATCCGGCACGTGGCGGATACGGTCCCGTTCGCAATGCGCAGCACGTAAGGCCCCGATGCTAGTGTGCGCAGATCGATCGCCAACAGCTCAGTTGTAGTGGATCCTGTGACCCGAACACGGCCTTGTGCATCGTAAAGGCCGTAGGGACCATTGCGCAATTCAAGCGGCAGCGGAATGAGGACATGATCTGACGCGGGAACTGGATAAGCAACGAGCCTATGGGCAGGACTTTCCTCGACCCCGCTAGGTTCAACCTGCACCAACCATACACTGTCCAGCACCGCTTGTTGTGGACCCATCCCACCGGCCACTACGAATGCACCGCCACCGATGTCGCCTAGGCCACGCAGATCCATCACCATGGTGGGCGTTGTTCCCGCACTGCTGAATGCCCCTTGGCTCCAGCGCAGCATCTCCGTGGCCGGTTGCACCACACCGCTGCCGTTATAGGCCACAGCATCGTAGTTGTAGCTCACCGACGAACCACCCACCCACACAGGCTCATCATTCACCGCAATGGCCCCCGAACGATAACGCGCACCCAGAGGACCGTTCACGGAAGGAAGCCACGTGATGGACGTGGGGACCAGCGGATCGATGATCCCGATGCGCAAGCGGTCCTGCGCAGGGAAGTTGCTGCCGGTGGTTGCGCCACCATGATAGTAGATCGTATCGCCAATGATCACGCCGCTGGCACCGAAGGCCTTGTACTGTGTGTTGTTCGGTACGGGCGTTCCAGCGGCCCATTGGTCATGCGCTGGGTCGTATACCTGCACGTTCGCCACATTGGTCGTGTTGCTCCACCCGGTGATCACATAGATCAGGCTGTCGCGCCATATCGCCTGCACCTGATCATCGATCGCCACGGGTATGTCCGCACCGTTCGGCATCCACGTATTGGAGGAAAGTTCGAGGCGATGCACGCGGTTGCTGCTCACCTCGAACGGCGGCCCTGGGAACACGTGGTAGCCGCCGATCACATACGCGGTATCGCCCACTACGCTGGCCGCGGACGCGATCTTGCCCAAAGTGTCGGGCACGTCGGGTAGTGCGTTCCAACTGTTCGCTGCCACATCAAATCGAAATGCATGACGATGGATGTCGCTCTCCTGCAAGCCGGAGGTGATGCCGCCGAACGCATATACATACCAGAGCCCGTTCATTTCCCCGGCGCACATAGCGTGGTTGGATATGGGCATGGGCAGGGCTGCCAACGGCGTCCATGTCCATTGTGCAGCGGCACATTGGAAAGCAAGCAAGGCAAAAACAAGGAATGAGCGGGCCATGGATCAAAGTTCGTCGCTTTCATACAGGCGTGAATGCTTATGGACCGGTTCCCGTTCCTGACCGCTCGGGAGTCATTTCCACGCGTTCATTTGCCTGCATGAGCGCGCTGCAATGTGCTCCCTTGATCTTCGCCGATGTTATCGTGGATGTTACCGGCATTCACCTTTACACCGCGCGGAAAAGTTCAGGCGAAGCGGAAGGGTGAAATGGCGATGTATTTTGTCAAAGGATCATAGGGCCAACCCCTGCTTCACCACCTCCGGACACACCGGCATCGCTTGAGAAATGAGCTAGGCCTGCGTCGCGTAATCCCGAGTGGTGCTGTCCCACTTCTCCCAGGTAATGGCCGCTTTCAGCTTCGCCACTTCCAAGGTGGAGGGCACCCAGTTCCCGTGTTCAATACCCAGGATGATGGCAGGACCAAAGAAGGGCCGCGATACATAGCCCTTCGCGAAGCGGAAGCGGGAGGCATGCTCGGCGGTATGGCTACCATCGTCCATCACGAGGCAATGGTCCTTGTCAAGATCAATGGTGCTGATGGTATCGGAACGGAGTGTGGCGGCCACCGCATCGGGCAGGATAGTGATCAAGCGGATGCTGCGGTCCTCGGGATCGATCATGATCGCGCGAAGCGGCACAATAGCGATCATAGGCTCATTCATGTCGATCATGCACGATGTGTTTTGTTCTTCGGGTAAGTGGATCCTTCAGGCATGTGATCAGAGTCCGGCGATCAACGCATTCACCTCGGCCGCGCTCTTGTTCAGCTTGGCTTGGAGCCGCAAGGACAGTTCCTGTTCGCCTCCTTCACGGAAGTAGAGGTCTTCGTCGGTCAAAACGGCAAAGCGGTTCCGTAACTTGAACTTCTTGTCGCCCCATGAGTTGGATGCGATCTTGAAAAGCAGCGGTAAAAGGTCAGGCTTGATGGTCTCCATGTCTGCACACCTGCTGCAACTTGCGCGATGATCTGATGATCGTAGATGAACATCGAAGGACGCGGAGGAACCTGCCTTCGGATGAAGAACAACTACAGGTCTTCAGAAGCTTGGAAGCGAAGCCAAGTGTGGGAACAAGGTAGCTCCGCAAGCACTGATCGATGCGATGTTCTGGAAAATAAAACCGATGCTGCATAGCCGCATCGGTTCTCCAAGGAGGTAGTGAAGGCAGTATGTGCGAACGGCACCCATCGGATGCCGTTCGCAATTGCAGGTCGGGAGAGAGGTCTTATTCCGTTCGTTGGACCCGAAGCGTTCGTTCTCCGATGGCCGGCGCGGTCACTCGCAATAAATAGGTGCCTTCACTCCGGTCACGTAGGTCAAGCCGGTACGGTGTTGCCAAGCTCGCCTGTGAACTGAACACCACCTTGCCGGTCAGGTCGAAGAGATCAACGCTCGCCGGCCCGCTGAGTCCTGATGGCCAAGTGATGGACAATTCGTCACGGGTCGGGTTCGGATAAGCGAAGATGGCGACCGCTTCCTGGGCCACCTCAGCAACGAACTCAGGACTGCGTTGGAGCAGCGATGCGTTCTTGTATTCCCACAGATCGTTCTTGGTTGAACGTCCATCGAAGCCGGTGGCCACATAACCGCGATCAAGCGAGGCGAAGCCCACCGCCGCCATCCGTCCTGCGAACAGATCCAGCTTACGGGTCCACGTATCACGAGCGGGATCATACATCCAGCAATCTTTCATCAGGTACCCGTCCTGGGTCATACCACCCACCACAAAGCCTTTGTAGCTAAAGGAGAACGCGGCGGCTGAATAGCGACCCACTTCATCCAACGACGCCTTTTCCTTCCATTGGTCCACCTTGGGGTCATATTCCCACAGATCATTCACTGCATGGCCGTCCGTGGTGCCCAAACCCACATAGGCCTTACCCCCGATGCTGAAGGCCACTGCATTAGTTCGCCCATTGGCCGGGAAGTCGGCCTTGCGTTTCCACAGGTCCGAGTGTGGATCATATTCGTACAGTTCGCGAGAGTAGTTGCGCCCCACAGCTCCGGTGCAGATGTAGCCTTTGCTACCGATCGAGAACGCAACTGCACCAATGCGGGCGCGACCAGGGAACGCTGCGCGCTGCCTCCAAGTGTCACTCTGTACATCGTACTCCTGCAGGTCGGAAAAGGTCTGGAAACCATCCTGGCCCAATGCCACATAGCCTTTGCCACGTATAGCGAAACCGACGGCTGCGAAGCGCGGACCGGTGAGTGCGTGTTTGCGCGTCCACATGCCTTGTTCGAAGTTGTAGGCGAAAAGGTCGCCGCGCACGCCGGGATCGGTGCCGGTGACTACGTATCCATTGCCAGCGATGGAGAAGGCCACGGCCTGTTGTCGAGCGATGCCGGGCAGGCTCTGCATCTGGTCCCAAGCGTCATCCTGGGCGGCTGACCATTGCGGCAAGGCCATCCCCGCCATAAGCGCCATCTTGATCAACCAGCCCAAGCTGTTGTGTGTAGTGCTTCGCGTTTTCATGTGCCTGGATGTTATGTGTGATGGTCAACATCAAAGCTGTCTGATAACACCAAGCCGGAACCATACCCGATCAGGGTGATTCTGAATGCAACATGTTTTGCTGAAAGGCCGCCCTGGCCCGTCCAGGTCGGTCAGGCCGCCAGTGCCTGCGCCACCTCCTGAGGTGTGATGGCGAGGTGCGAGACCGAGTAAACGCACTTGCCCTCGCGGATCACCAACACCTGGGGCGACTCGTGCTCCAGTTCATACCGCTGCGAGATCGTGTTGGAGAGGTGACGGTGCGCAAGCAGATCCAGGTAATACACCGTGTGCGTGGCACTCAACTCAGGTGTCCAACCGCGCTCCATTCGGGCCAGCGCCGTGGAACTAATGCTGCAGCGCGTGCTGTGCTTGAATATCAGGATGGGCTTTGCCGTGGAGGCCGCATCAATGGTGTCGAGTTGGGCGTGGTCGGTGAGCTTGGTCCAGTTCATGATCGTCGGCAAAGATCGGGTGTCCATCCATTTTCTGTTAGGGCCGGATGGAACAACTGGCATGATGGCCATTGGCACCTCGTCCTTTCGGCCCGATAGCGTATGTTGACGCCGTGCCGGTGGCGGTTTTTCCGTCAGTGACGACCGGAGCCGTTCTGTTCAACCTTAACTTATGTACAGTGAAGTAGTACGTTCTGCAAAGCATTTCGAGATCCGACCGCTCCCTCCCCACTTCCCCAAAGCCGAGGAAGTGCATCTGTCAAGGGCGATATTGCACCCGCAACGCAACGGGATGGAACACGAAGTGACCGCAATGGCCGCCACAGCGGCGGCCTTCGTGAACAGCACGGACCGCCACGTGTTCCTCACCGGCAAGGCCGGAACGGGCAAGACCACCTTCCTCCGGCAGCTCGCGGAACGCACGCACAAGCGCTACGTGATCCTCGCACCTACCGGCATCGCAGCGCTCAACGCCAAAGGCGTCACCATCCACTCGCAGTTCCTGTTCCCGCTGGGCGCCTTCATTCCGGAGCGCAACGCCGCGCCGGAGATGAACGCACTGGGAAGC
>JBKJNF010000242.1:0-3606 GCA_046596155.1 Flavobacteriales bacterium
GTTCCTCCGCGCTCCATCGCTGACCTTGCACTACGAAGAACTCGCTGGGGTCATCGCGCAGCTCGCCAGTGTTCGGGTCCTGGCCCGGGGCGGCCACCAAAGCACCTTTCACGTTCAGTAAGCCGGGCCGGATCTCCGGTGCTAGGCCGTCGCCCGCGTCCTTCACCGTGCCACCTTGCAGCATAAAACCGGGCACCACCCGGTGGAAAAGGGAGCTGTCAAAGGCATGGGCCTTCACCAGCGCCAGGAAGTGGTCGCGGTGCTGGGGCGTTTCGTTGTACAGGGCCACCACCATGCGGCCGGCCGTGGTGTTCAGCTCCACCAGGGTGCGGGTGGCACGGGGTGCATCCTGGGCCTGGGCGCGGGTGAATACCAGCAGGAATGCGAGCACCACCAGCAAGATCGGGGGGCGGGGGATGGCGCACATCGGCGAATGCTGCTATTTTTGGTGCCTTAGGCAACGAACCGGCCGCCAAGGCGGTCAAAAGTAACCGAAGCCTCCACCCATGACCATCAAGACCCTGTTCCGCCTGTTAAGCCTTACTGCGCTGGTGTTCGTTGGCACCAGCTGCAACAAGGAGAAGGACACCATCGCCCGGATCAAGGTGGTGGATGTGGATGGGTACCCGGTGGCCGGGGCCTACGTGAAGCTCTTCGCCAACCTGGCCTACCCACAAGGCGATGCTAGCCGCCTACGTCGCGAAGGTTCCACCGACAGCAATGGCGAGGTGGAGTTCGACTACACCCAGCAGTACAAGCAAGGCCAGGCCGGTTTTGCCGTGTTGGACATCGTGAGCTTCAAGGACAGCGCCGTGGGCGAAGGCATCATCAAGATCCTCGAGGAGGAGATGAATGATGAGACCGTGACCTTGGAGCCAGTGAACTGATCCAAGCATTCATCTCTTCCGCAGGGCCCGCCTTTGGCGGGCTTTGTCTTTTTATTGGACCGCAGGTGAATACGGATGAACACGGATGTGCGTCAGACAAGCGATGAGACCGGCGTGGCGTTAACGCTGCGACGTTGCATCGTCGCGGTGTAAGAAATATACATTTCGACCAAGCCCGCTGCGCCCCAGTGTTAGGCCGCACCTGAACTCATCTGCGTCCATCAGCGTCCATCTGTTTGCATCTGCGGTGAAAACTCGCGCCTTGGCGCGCCAACCGCCCCCTACTCCTCGAAGTACTCAAGGACCGCCTCCTTCATCAACCGTTCCTGTCCGGCGGCATCCAGCGCGGGCAGTTCCTTCACGCGTTCGAAGTGTGGCCAGCCATCGGCATCGCGGCCCAGCTCCTTGTAATAGCCAAAGGGCCGTAGCAGCACGCAGATGGCGATGTGCATCAAGGCCAGTTTCTCGTCCTTCTTGAATTCGCGGGCATGCTGCCCCAATTCCTGCACACCGATCAGGAAGATGATGCCGTTGAGGTCCACCGGACCCTCGAAGCGCTTTTCCAACTTCTTCTGGAGGTCGCGCCAGCGTTTTTCGAACTGAAGGTCCACGTGGGATGCGAGGGTGAAAGGGTACGAACGGGCGCGTGAGCGGGGCCGCAAAGATGGTTCGCGGGATCTCCGCATCTTCACCACTTCCACATTCCACCTACATGAACTGGATCGACTGGGCCATCCTCCTGTTGCTGGGCATTGCTGCCGTGCGCGGCTTCATCCGGGGCTTCATCGTGGAACTTGCGGGCCTGGTGGCGCTGGTGCTGGGCATCTGGGGTGGCATCCACCTGAACGACCAGGTGGCCGTGTGGCTCGGGCTCGATCCCTCCAAGGAGGCGCTCACGTTCCTGGTGACCATGGCGCTGATCATGCTCGCCGTGCACCTCATGGGCCGGCTGATCACCAAACTCGTGGACGCTGCACAGTTGGGTATTCCGAACAAGTTGGCCGGCATGGCCTTGGGCGTGTTCCGAAAGGCCTTTGTCATCAGCGTGTTGCTCAACATCGCCTTCGCAAAGCAGGAAAGCGTCTGGGCACCATCTCTCGGGACGCAGAAGGAGTCGACGTTCTTCGCGCCCTTGCGGGCCTTCGCTCCCATCATCCTGCCCGCCCTGGGCGAAGCGAAGTGGGTGAAGCAAGCGATCGATCAGGTGAAGGAGGAAGTGGAATTGACGAAACTAGAGTGAATTGATCACCCCCTCACCGCCGCGATCCCCGGCAGCACCTTGCCTTCGAGGTACTCCAGCATGGCTCCGCCACCGGTGCTCACGTAGCTGATCTTGTCGGCCAGGCCGAACTGGTTCACCGCCGCCACGCTATCACCTCCGCCCACCAAACTGAAGGCGCCGTTCTGTGTGGCCTCGGCCACGGCGTTCGCAATGGCGATGGTGCCTTGTTGGAAGGGGGTCATCTCAAAAACGCCCATGGGGCCGTTCCACAGAATGGTCTTGCTGCCGAGGATGGCCGCGCGGAAGGCGGCGATGCTCTTGGGGCCGATGTCCAAGGCCATCCAACCGTCGGGTACGGCGTCCGCGGCGCACTGATCGGTGTTGGCGGTCTCGGCGAAGGCGTCGGCCACCACGGCATCGGTGGGGATGTGCAGTTGCACCCCCTTGGCCTTGGCCTTTTCGATGATGTTCCGGGCGGTGTCCAGCAGGTCCTCTTCCACCAGGCTGGCGCCGGTCTGTCCGCCCATGGCCTTCACGAAGGTGTTGGCCATGCCGCCGCCGATGATCAGCTCATCGCAACTGCTGAGGAGGTTCTCCAGCACCTCGATCTTGCTGCTCACCTTGCTGCCGCCCACAATGGCCGTCATGGGGCGTTGAGGACTGCCCAACACCTTGCCCACGCTGTCGATCTCGGCCTGCATCAGGTAGCCGAAGAGCTTGTCGGTGGGGAAGAACTTCGCCACGATGGTGGTGCTGGCATGCGCGCGGTGCGCGGTTCCGAAGGCGTCATTTACGTATACGTCGCCCAGCTCACTTAAGCTCTTGCTAAAGCCTTCATCACCGGCCTCTTCTTCGGGGTGGAAGCGCAGGTTCTCCAGCACCAACACTTCACCGGGCTTCAGCGCAGCGGACTTCGCTTTGGCATCGGGTCCCACGCAATCGGTGGCGAAGAGCACGGGCTTGCCCAACAGTCCAGCGAGGTGCTCGGCCACGGGCTTCAGGCTCATCGTGGAGTTCACCTTGCCCTTGGGGCGGCCCAAGTGGCTCATGAGGATGGCGCTGCCCCCATCGCTGAGGATCTTGTTCACCGTACGCACGATGGCCCGGGCGCGGGAATCGTCCGTCACCTTGCCCGTGGCGTCCTGTGGCACGTTGAGTTCCACGCGCACAAGCGCTTTGCGTCCCTTGAAGTGGAAGGTGTCCATCGAAAGCATGGTAGGCGCCTGGGCACTGGTGCGCTTTGGCGATCGGGGTGCGAAAATAGATGCCGCTTGTCCTCATGGTCACATGTCCGGGATGGGAGCACGCGGAGTGGCGATGGCGGGAATGCCATAGTTATTAACCGTCGGTCCTCAGTACCAAATACACTGTATACCTTCCCCATAAATATACCCGGTATGCCATACTGCCTGCAAAGATCTTCCATGCTCGCATTGATCGCACTTAGCGGCACGGCGATGGCGCAGACCCTCACCATCACCGCCGTGTTTACAGATC
>JBKJNF010000340.1:0-5911 GCA_046596155.1 Flavobacteriales bacterium
CCCGATCATCGCAGGCAAGAGCGCCTATTTGAACGCACCCTTTTTCTGGTTCCGCGTGGTGTTGTTCCTGGGCACCTTCATCTTCGCCGGTAACTGGTTCCGCCAGCAGAGCCTGAAAATGGACAAGCTCACCGGTGCCGACCTGCGCACGCAACATTTGCTCACCTACCGTCGTTCGGCGCTGTTCCTGGTGCTCTTCGCCGTGTTCAGCAGCGTGCTGGCCTGGGATTGGCTGATGAGCATCGATACGCACTGGTTCAGCACCCTCTACGGCTGGTATGTCTTTGCAGGCATGTGGTGCACCGCCATGGTCACCGGTGTTATTGTGGTCCTTTACCTAAAGAGCAAGGGCTACCTGCCGCAGGTGAACAACAGCCACATCCACGACATGGGCAAGTGGGTGTTCGCCACGAGCTTTCTGTGGACCTACCTATACTTCAGCCAGTTCATGCTCTACTGGTATGCCAACATTCCCGAGGAGGTGGTCTATTTCCAGCAGCGGATCGACCACCACGCCGGCCTAATGTGGGGCATGTTCTTCATCAACTTCGCTGTTCCGATGGTGCTATTGATGAGCCGCGATGCCAAGCGCAACCCGCGCTTCCTCATCGGCGTGGGCACCATCATCATCATTGGCCACTGGCTAGACCTGTGCCAATTGGTGCTTCCCGGTGCGCTGGGCGAGCATTTTCACACCATCGGGTTCCTGGAAGTGGGCCTATTCGTGTTCTTCCTCGGTCTCTTTGTCAACCGTGTCCTTACAGCCCTCACCAAGGCCCCGCTCACCGTGGTGAACAGTCCGTACCTCGAAGAGAGCGTACATCACAGCATCTGAATGAACTCACCCATCGCCTCAAGCGTTGATCCTTTGACCCCATGATGACGTTGTTGATCCTCGCGGTGATCGTGCTCGGTCTTTTGGCCGTGACCCGGTTGAGCCGTGTGTACGAGCTGACCAGTGCTTTGCGCGGCAAGCGCGAAGAAGAGATCACCGAGCGTGATAGCAAGATGAACGCCCGCCTGATGTGGGCCTTCCCCTTTGCCTATTTCGGATTTTTCCTTTGGCTCACGGTTTCCTACAAGAAGCACATGCTTCCTGTGTCCGCCAGTGAACATGGGGTGTGGCTGGATGACCTTATGAATTTCAACTGGGCCATTCTGATCGTGGCTTTCTTCATCACCAACATCCTGCTGTTCTATTTCGCGGGTAAGTATTACTTCCGCAAGGACCGCCGTGCATATTACTACCCGCATAACAACAAGTGGGAACTGGCGTGGACCGTGGTGCCAGCAGTGGTGATGATCGGGATCATCATTTATGGCCTGGCCGTGTGGAACCGCATCGTGGCGCCCTCTCCCGCCGGAACACCGGAGGTGGAGTTGTACGCTCAACAGTTCAATTGGACAGCTCGCTATCCGGGCAAGGACGGAAAACTCGGCGCCACCGATTTCCGTCTGATCAACGATGTTAACCCCATGGGCATTGTAACGCCCAAGGCCATCAAGTTGCGCATTGATGAGCTCTTGGGCGAGGCGGTCGCCGAGGAAAAGAGGTTGGCCGAGGAGCACGATATGCTTCCACTTGCCAAGGTCACGGAGATGGAGGACCACATCAAACATGTGCGTCGTGTGGCTGGGCGCATCGTGAATCTGCGGACCCTGATGGAACAGGACATTGCCGAGAAGGGGGAGGAAAGCCAGTACAAGCATGGAGGTGATGATGTCATCATCAAGGAATTCCATCTGCCGCTTCACGAGAGCGTGGAGTTACTGATCCGCAGCAAGGACGTGATCCACAGCGCCTATATGCCACACATGCGTGCCCAGATGAACGCAGTGCCGGGCATGACCACCCGCATCCACATGAAGCCCACGATCAGCACGGACAGCATGCGGATGGTGATGAACAACCCGGCCTTCGACTTCGTTCTTCTTTGCAACAAGATCTGCGGTGCAAGCCACTACAATATGCAGATGCCCTTGATCGTGGAATCGCCTGCGGCCTACAAGACCTGGCTCGCCGCCCAAAAAGGTTTTGAGACCGTTGACACCCCCGCCATGCCTGCTCCTACTGCTATTGAGGCCCCTGCGGCCACTACGACCACCACCGCTCAGGTTGTGAGTTCATCGAACGAACCGAAAACGCACTGACATCATGGGTTCTGTTGCCCACGCCCCCGCCCCCGCTGAAGGTCACGCCCATGCGGCGCATCATCATCACGAGGAGAGCTTCATCTCGAAGTACGTCTTCTCGCAGGACCATAAAATGATCAGTAAGCAGTTCCTGGTCACGGCCATCATCATGGCCTGGGTGGCGGTGGTCATGTCCATCATGTTCCGCCTCCAACTCGCCTGGCCAGGCGAAAGCTTCGCATTCACGCACTTCTTCCTCGGCGACAAGTGGGCACCAGGCGGGATCCTGGATCCGAACATGTATCTCGCCTTGGTCACCATACACGGGACTATCATGGTGTTCTTCGTGCTTACCGGAGGCCTGAGCGGGACGTTCGCCAACCTGCTTATTCCCTTCCAAGTAGGCGCACGGGACATGGCGAGCGGCTTCCTGAACATGTTGAGCTATTGGTTCTTCTTGGTGAGCAGTGTGATCATGATCTCCTCACTTTTCGTTGAAGGTGGTCCGGCCTCGGGTGGATGGACGATCTACCCTCCTTTGAGCGCGCTACCCCAAGCGATGCCCGGTTCCGGCACAGGCATGACCCTCTGGTTGGTGAGCATGGCGATCTTCATCGCCAGCGCCCTTTTGGGAGGTCTTAACTATGTTGTGACGGTCTTGAACCTGCGCACGCGTGGAATGAAAATGACGCGGCTGCCCCTCACGGTCTGGGCGCTGTTGATCACTGCCGTTCTGGGTGTACTATCCTTTCCCGTGCTGCTGAGTGCGTCATTACTTCTCCTGCTTGACCGGACGATGGGCACGAGTTTCTACTTGAGTGAGATCCATATTGGAGGTGAGGCATTGGACCACATTGGCGGCAGCCCCATTCTTTTCCAGCACTTGTTCTGGTTCCTAGGTCACCCCGAAGTGTATATCGTACTACTGCCGGCTTTGGGCATCACCTCCGAAGTGATCGCGACCAATTCGCGCAAACCTATCTTCGGTTACCGGGCGATGATCGGCTCGATCTTGGCGATCGGTTTCTTGAGCTTCATCGTTTGGGGCCACCATATGTTCATCACCGGGATGAACCCATTCCTGGGCAGCGTTTTCGTGTTCACCACCCTGCTCATCGCCATCCCCAGCGCAGTAAAGGTTTTCAATTATGTGACCACCCTCTGGCGCGGGAATCTCGTGCTCAGCCCGGCGATGATGTTCAGCATCGGGCTCGTGGCCACCTTTATTGCTGGTGGGCTCACGGGCATCATCCTTGCCGACAGCGCGCTGGACATTACCATCCACGATACGTACTTCGTGGTAGCCCACTTCCACATCGTGATGGGCATGAGCGCGATCTTCGGCATGTTCGCCGGCATTTATCACTGGTTCCCGCGGATGTACGGGCGCATGATGAACACCAAACTGGGCTATGCGCACTTCTGGATCACCTTCATCTGTGCCTTCGGGGTGTTCTTCCCCATGCACTACATCGGTCTTGCAGGTGCACCGCGCCGTTACTACAGCTACAGTGAATTCCCTATGTTCAACGGTGTGGTCGACCTCAACGTAGTGGTCACGATCTTCGCGATGATCGGGGGGCTGGCACAGATCCTGTTCACCTACAACTTCTTCAACAGTATCTGGCGTGGGCAGAAGAGCGTTCAGAACCCATGGAGGAGCAACACCCTTGAATGGACCTCCCCTGTGAAGCACATGCACGGCAACTGGCCTGGACCGATCCCCGCAGTGCACCGTTGGCCCTACGATTACAGCAAACCCGGGAAGCCCGAGGACTTTGTGCCTCAGACCGTGCCCTTGGAGCCCGGCGAGGAAGAGATCCACGGCTGACGCACAACAACACCTAACTGCTCGGAATGTCCGCACTTTTGGTGCGGACATTTCCTTTTGCATGCGGCTCCGAGGACCCTTCCTGCTCATCGTTTGCCTAGCGGCCCAAGCGGCGCTTCCACAAGGCATGATGAAGGACATCCGCGCTGCTTTGGCAGAGGAGCCTTTGCCGATCGTGAAGTTGGATCTGCGCGGTTCATTCATCAGCAACGAGCGGGTGCAGTTCGCGGGCATCAAGTTCGGCCTCGAACAGGGTGCGCGCTTCCAATATGGCATCGGGTACAGTTTTCTGTGGTCGCGCGTGGAGAGGACGGAAACGGTGCCGGTGGATGGCGCTGTGACCACGCGACTGCGATTCGGGTATGTGACACCATATGTCGAATACGCCTTCTATCGCAAGGGTCCATGGGAGTTGCGCATGCCCGTGCAGTTCGGCATAGGCAGTGGCAGCGTGGTGTACGATGATGCCGGTGGACGCAAACAGGAACTGCAAAAGAGCATCGTGTTCCTCTACGAGCCGAGCATGACGGTGCAGTATCGCTTTCTTACGTATTTCGGGCTGGGTGCTGGCTGGGGTTATCGTCTAGTGCTGCGCAGCGCGCCTTTGGCCGAAGGACTCACTGCACCGATCTACACGTTCGGGTTGAAGGTGTTCTTCGGGGATCTGTGGAAGGATGTGAGGCCCGCGGAATAGTTCGTAGCAGGTCGGGGTCCAGCGCCAATGATCGGTAGACGCGGCCAGTAGTGGCGGTGCCGAGCCGGGAGAGGAACTGCTAGTGTGGAAGCCGATGCCGAGCTGATGTGGTCTGGCTTTCCCAGAGAACGGGAATCGCTCAACGGGTTGCACCGCATTTGAAATGGTGGCCCGATGGTACTGGTGCGTCTGTTCGAAAGGTCAGCCGTTCGCGCCGCTTGTTCCGGGGTGATACCTTCGCGCCCATGCCCGAGCCGTTCGACGTCCGCAGTGAGCAACGCGCTTCCTCTGACAAGGACATGGAGCAGGTGTTGCGTCCACGGCGCTTCGAGGAATTCGCAGGGCAAAAGGCCGTAACGGACAATCTGAAGGTGTTCGTGCAGGCGGCCAAGCAAAGGGGCGAGGCGCTCGATCACGTGCTCCTTCACGGACCTCCTGGACTGGGCAAGACCACCTTAGCTGGCATCATTGCGCAAGAGATGGGGGTGAGCATGCGGATAACCAGCGGGCCGGTGCTGGACAAACCTGCGGACCTCGCAGGCCTTCTCACGAACCTACAGCCCAACGACCTGCTCTTCATCGACGAGATCCATCGCCTCAGCCCGATCGTGGAGGAATACCTGTACAGCGCGATGGAGGACTATCGTATCGACCTAGTGATCGATGCCGGGCCGAACGCACGCACGGTGCAGATCGCACTGAATCCGTTCACGCTGGTGGGTGCCACCACACGCAGTGGTCTGCTCACGGCTCCGCTCCGCGCCCGCTTCGGCATCAACAGTCGGCTGGATTACTATGACGCGGCCACGCTGAAGGGCATCCTGCATCGATCCGCAGGACTTATGAAGGTGCCCATCGTGGACGATGCCGCGCAAGAGATCGCACGACGCAGCCGGGGGACACCCCGGATCGCGAATGCACTGCTCCGTCGTGTGCGCGACTTTGCGCAGATCCAAGGCGACGGCAGCGTTGATATGGCCATCGCCAAACACGCGTTAAGAGCCCTGAATGTCGATGCCCACGGCCTGGACGAGATGGACAACCGCATCCTGCTCTGCATCATCGACAAGTTCGCTGGTGGACCGGTGGGATTGAACACGGTGGCCACGGCGGTGGGCGAGGAGAGCGGCACCATTGAAGAGGTGTACGAACCCTTCCTGATCATGGAAGGCTACTTGCAGAGCAGGATGCGGTTGTCCATCTCGTCCAGGCCGTGGGCATCGACATTCAGGGCTCTTAACGCGTGTTTGGCG
>JBKJNF010000080.1:0-4018 GCA_046596155.1 Flavobacteriales bacterium
CTTGCTCCTGCTGGATACGAGCGCGGCTAATGGCCAGTGCGTTCACGTGATTATTGAAGATGGGGATGGTCAGCGTGAAGCTGATGGACTCGTTCAGGTTATCATCCAGCTGTTTGCCGAAGGCCCGTTTCCGGGTGTTGAAATCGTAGGTCGGTGCATACACGGGCTCTCCGCTCCCCGTTGCACCGATCAGCTGTTGCGAGATGATGGGCTCACCGACGACCTCCGTGTTCCTCCCGCTGTAACCAGTACCCACGGAAGCATTGAATCCGAGTGACGGCAAACGCCCGGCTTGCGCGATATACTCACCGACCGCCGCGCTCTGTGCATTGAGGTCGGATCGCGCATAGGCAGGATCGCTGGATAGCACACGGGGCAGGATCTCCTGTTCCGTGGCGGTCGGCTCGGTGAGCACCAGGGTGGATAACTGCGGTCCTTCGATCTCGAAGGTGGCCTGTTCCGCAGGCTCCAACCAGAGTGTTTGCCCAAGCAGCAGCAGTGCCTGTTCCTGTTGGTTCCGCAGGTCCGTCAGCGTGTATTGATCGCTGGCCAGTTGTGCGGTGATATCGAGCAGTTCAACTCGCGCGGAGCGTCCGGCATCCACCAGTGCCTGAACGCGTTTTACCTGCTCCTGCGAGGTGGTCAGTTGTGCCTGCGCGGCCACGATCCGTTCGCGCAAGCCGAGCACATTGAGGAAGTTGCGGACCACCTCCATGCGAACCGCACGCAACGATGCTTCGAGCCCTTTGGACGCAGCGGCTTCATCCAGTTCGGCCTGCTTCAAGGTGTTCCGCTTGCGGCCTCCTTCATACAAGGACACGTCGCTGCTGAGCCAGAAGTTGTTGGTGCGGACCTGGTCTGTCGCGAAGGTGTTCGTGAAGCGGTCGATCACACGGCCATAATTGTATCCGTGCGTTCCTCCGGCGTTGAGGTTCGGCAGGAAAGACCAGTACGCTTGATCATGCACCTCGGTGGCGAGTTCGGCATTCAATTGCGCATCACGGACGGAAAGGTTCTTCACTTCTGCCCGCTGCACACATTGCTCAAGGGTCCAATTCTGCTGGGCCTGAGCGAGGCTGGTCAGGGTGCCGAGAACGAACAAGCTGAGAACTCGCGTGGGAAGGGTCATGGTCGCCGGGATGTGCGGATCGCACAAAACTACCCGGGCCATAGTGCCCCTGCACACGCAATGATGAACGGTGCATTGCGGGGGTCGGAAGGCAGAACGGTCAGTTGCTCAGCACCTTCACCTCCACCCGGCGGTTGGCCTCGCTCTCCTCCTTGTTCTGGGGCTCGGGATATAGCATGTTCGAGTTCCCCATGCCCACATAAGTCACCCGAGCGGGGTCAACATCGTTCACCAGCAGGAAGTCGTAGACCGTTCGTGCACGCCCGGTGCTCAGCGCAATGAACTCCTTGGTGTTCTTGTAGGTAGGACCATTCACATGCCCTTGGATCTCCACCTTCACAGTAGGGTTCTCTTGCATGAAACTAACCAGGAGCAAGAGGGCCGTTTCAGAGCTCCGCATGACTTTGGTGTCGTTCCCTACGAATCGGATGTCATCCAGGGTGACATGTTCACCAGGGGCAATGGGAGTAAGCTTGACCTCCACCTCCACCGCAGGATCGGTACTGCCCTTCACTTTGCCATTGCAGAACAGATAACCCTTGCGCAGACAGGAGTATTTCAAGTTGCGGTACGGTTCCATTTTGAGATCATACGCACTCTTGCCCGATGCCTTGACGATGGAGTCGAACTCCATGCCCGCGATGGAAATGGCGGCATCGAGGGGTTTGCCGGTCTTGGCATCGGTGATCTTCACGTGCAGGTCCTGCCGTCGGTCCACCGGCTCGGGCTCAACGGGTTTGTAGGGCGGGTCATAATGGAAGCGGATCGTGTATCCATCCTTGGGCCAATCCTGATAGTCGACGACCAAATAGAAGAGCTCTCCTTCCTCCACAGGGAGCGCGCTGCTGTAGGAGCTACCTAGTCCCGACCGCACGTAGTCCTCCGTGGCGTCCTTGGAAAGACCGCATTGGCTCCCGATGCTCTTGTCATTGCGGCTGATGTTCGTGCGGACAGGCACCACCTGTTTGCTCTGGACCTTGTCGCAGATCCCCGGAACAGCACCTTCGAAGATGAGGAAGTCGATATCATCTTCCACGTCTTTCGGAATGATGTCCATCGTGATGGTGGTCTTTGCAGGGGAGCGGAACATATACCACGTGGTATTATGCTCACGCTCGAACCACGCCTTGTCCTCCTGAGGGTTCTCCTTGATCTCCAGAATGTTACCTACTCCCCGGATGGGCTGATCACAGACGTGAACGGAGTCCGCAATGAAGACCGCCCCGGTACAGTCGCCATTGTCCTGAGTAAGGGTGCCCTGAGCCCATGCCGAAGTCGCGGCCAAGCAGGTCAACAGGAGCGATATCGGTATTTGAATGGTCGGCCTCACGATGGGTCTGACCCCTTTCTACGCAGGCGAATAGGCAAGGTTGCTACCCAGCCAACGTTCCATATCGGACAAGGGTATGCCTTTGCGGCGCGCGAGGTCCTCCACTTGATCCTTGGCAATGCGTCCAACGCCGAAATACTTGGCCTGTGGGTGGGCGAAGTACCAGCCGCTGACCGCAGCTGCCGGTGACATGGCAAGACTTTCCGTAAGCGTGATCCCGGTATGGGTCGAGGCATCGAGCAGCCGGAAAAGTTCCGGCTTTTCTGTATGATCAGGGCAGGCCGGATAGCCCGGTGCTGGGCGGATGCCTTGGTACTCCTCACGGATCAACTGGTCGTTGTTCAGGCGGGTGGTCTCATAACACCATAGCTCCTGGCGCACCACCTCGTGCAGCTTCTCGGCAAAGGCCTCGGCCAACCGGTCCGCCAGCGCCTTCAGCAGAATGGCGTTGTAATCGTCGTGGTCCGCCTCGAAGCGCTTCACCCGCTCATCCACGCCGTGGCCGGTGGTCACCGCGAAGCCTCCGATGTGGTCCACGGTTCCGCCTTCCTTGGGCGCGATAAAGTCGGACAAAGCGATGTAAGGCACGTTGGGCGCCTTCTTCGATTGCTGGCGCATGGCGTGGAAGCGCCCGAGCAATGTGGCTCGAGAGACGTCCTTATACACCTCGATGTCATCCGTTCCCACTGTGTTCGCTGGCCAGATGGCCACCACGCCGTGGGCGTGCAACCATTGCTCCTTTACGATGCGATCCAGCATCTTCAGCGCATCGTTGTGCAGACGGGTAGCCTCCACACCGACAACTCGGTCCGCGAGGATACGGGGGTATTTGCCGGCCAACTCCCAAGCCATGAAGAACGGCGTCCAATCGATGTAGGGCACCAATTGCGCGAGCGGAAAGTTGCGGTAGGTGAAAACACCACTGCTCTTGGGGGCCACCGGCGGCTGGGCGGACCAGTCGATGGAAAAGCGCTTTGCACGGGCCTCGGCCAGTGGCAGGTATTCCTTTAGTCGCTCCTGGCCTTCATATTGGGCACGGACCTTTACATACTCAGCCTTCATGCCGGCCGCGAAGCGCTCACGTTCATTTTCACTGAGCAGGTTATTCACCACGGGAACGCTGCGGCTGGCATCGATCACGTGCACCACGGGCTGGCTGTAGTGCGGAGCGATGCGCACGGCGGTATGCACCCGGCTGGTGGTTGCGCCACCGATCAGCAACGGCGTTGTGAAGCCCTCGCGCTCCATCTCCTTGGCCACATGCACCATTTCGTCCAGCGACGGTGTGATGAGCCCGCTGAGCCCGATGATGTCCACGTTCCTGTCCTTCGCGGCGGCCAGGATCTTCTCACAGGGCACCATCACGCCGAGGTCGATCACGTCCCATCCGTTGCAGGCCATGATCACGCCCACGATGTTCTTGCCGATGTCGTGCACGTCGCCTTTTACAGTGGCCATCAACACCTTCTTCGCTCCGCCACCTTGTTCGGCCAGCGGCAGCGAAGAAGGTGTTGATGGCCACTGTAAAAGGCGACGTGCACGACATCGGCAAGAACATC
>JBKJNF010000084.1:0-8237 GCA_046596155.1 Flavobacteriales bacterium
GTCCTTCCGCAATTGGAAGAGCTATGGCGAGCGTATCAGCGGAGCCTCCGACATGGAGCGCATGATGTTCCTCAGCGACCCGCAAACAAGTGGAGGCCTATTGATCGCTTGCGCACAAGGTAAGATCAACGTGCTAAAGGACACGCTGGACGCACACTCCGCGCCCTTAATGTCTATCGGAAGGCTCCTCCCGAGCGCGGGTTCCGCCTCGATGATCCACGTACGTTAAGCGTTCATTCGCCTGTTCGAGGTATGAACCGGTCCGACCTTAGGCCTGGGTGCATATTGCGTGCTGTTTTTTATTTTGGATGTCCTATACATTAGCCTATCCGCAGGTACTAAGACAAACCCAAAAACCTATTGCTCCAATGGCCAAGAAACGATTAGGTGAAAAGGACATTGACCAGTTGTTGGTCTTTTATCGATCGGAACGCCGCCGATTGATGTTCCAGCTCGATCATGTGCGCCTTGCACTGAAGGATCTGAAACGAGCATTGACCAGCCTTCCAAAGACCGGTACCAAGCCCACCGGTAAGAACGCCCGGAAGTCCGCAACAGTCGATAGTGGCGTAAAGAGAGGTCCAGGAAGGCCACGTAAGAATGCTGCCGCTCCCAAGAAAGTGAAACGCGGGCCTGGTCGCCCGCCGAAACGCGTACAGCCCGAGCGGCAATTGAACGGCTGGGATGAGATGGTGCTCGCTTCCATCAGATCCTCAGGTAGGCTGCAGCCCAAAGAGGAGATCATGGACCACGCTGCAAAATGGGCGTCCACGAACGAGCCCTCCGTGAAAAAAGCCGAGGTGGAACAATATGTGACCCGGACGCTGCAGAAACTCAGCAGTAAAAAAGGACTGCTCGGCACCCACCATACGGGATTGCGCCGTGGTTATCACTACGGACTGAGGGACTGGTTCTTCAGCAGCAGCGGAAAATTGCGCCGCCAGCATTACGACAAACTTGTTCTCACGAAGGACGAATGAATTCGCCCATTGAACGGGGAGAAGGGCGGGACACGTGTTCCGCCCTCATTCGTTCCAATAATTACCTTTCTGCACATGCGCCACACCCTCGCCTCCATCCTCCTTGTTCCGTTCTTCTGTTGCGGCGTTTGCAAACCGACGGTGCTTGGAGGAACCACGGAAGTATCGGACATCAAGCTCCCTGTCGGCTTCCATATTTCCGATTTTGCCACGCGCGTGAAGACCGTGCGGGCCATGGCCTGGAGCCCGAAAGGCATCGTGTATGCCGGCTCCATGGATGAAGGCGCAGTGTATGCTATGCCCGATCGGAATGCGGACGGCGTGGCCGACACTGTGATCGTGGTGGCCACCGGTCTGCAAATGCCCGTCGGTGTCGCTTGGCACAATGGCGATCTCTTTGTCTCCGCGGTCAGCCGGATACTGGCGCTGCGGAACATTGATGAACATTTGCTGGACCCACCCGCGCCCGAAGTGGTCACGGATCAGTTCCCGACGGCCACCCATCACGGCTGGAAGTTCATCGCCTTCGGGCCCGATGGCCGGTTATACGTGCCGGTGGGTGCGCCTTGCAATATCTGCCTTAGCGAGGACAGCATCTATGCGAGCATTACCTCGATAAAGCCCGATGGGAGCGATCGCCGGATCGAGGCGCAAGGCGTCCGGAATAGCGTCGGCTTCGATTGGGATCCCCGCGACAGCACGCTTTGGTTCACGGACAATGGACGGGACATGATGGGCAACGACATGCCCAGCTGCGAGTTGAACCACGTGGACCACCGCGGCCAGCATTTCGGATATCCTTTCTGCCACCAAGGCGATACGCTGGACCCCGAGTTCGGGAAAGGCCACAGCTGCAGTGAGTTCGTGGCGCCAGCCGCCAAGCTCGGGCCCCACGTGGCACCCCTTGGCATGCGGTTCTATCGTGGAAACATGTTCCCAGAGCGATACAAGGGCGCCATCTTCATCGCCGAGCATGGTAGCTGGAACCGGAGCACGCCCATCGGTTACCGGGTGGTCGTGGCGTTCCCCAGACCGGATGGAACTGCCCAGCACGAGGTATTTGCGGAAGGCTGGCTCAACGGAACGGCCGCCGGCGGAAGGCCTGTGGATGTGCTAGAACTGCCCGACGGATCGCTGTTGGTCAGTGATGATGCGGCCGATAAGGTCTATCGCATCAGCTATCGGAAGCCTTGACCTGATGCCGCGATGGTCTAATGCACGCAGTACCTGGACGGTCATTTCGCTTGGTCGTAACACCGCGGTCCTGCTTCATCCGTAAATATTTCACCGTTCGGTGTGACCCCGGACATTTAAGCCGTCTAGAATAAAAGCTTCGGCAAGCTGTGGAAGGGCGAGATCCACTGTGAGCCGTTGCGGAGGGCGCCGAAAGGCGCCTTTCGTTATTACGCCACGCCCAGTTGGTGCGATCTTTTTCCCTGAAAGTCCGTACAACGCCTCATGTCCCCATCCATCATACGCATACTCCTACTCCCGCTTCTGTTGACGACGATCCTTACCACTTCCGGGCAGGACAAGGGCTTTGGTCTGGGCATTATCGTTGGCGAACCGACCGGTATTTCGATGAAAGGATGGATCGGCGGAAACAAGGCCATCGATGGGGCCATCGCTTGGTCGCTCTGGCATGGATCGGCCTTCCACCTGCACGGTGATCTCCTGTTCCACAAGCCAGACCTGATCAAGGTGGGCAAGGGTCGGCTGCCACTTTATTATGGCCCCGGCCTCCGTATGCAGTTCTGGAACGACGGACGCTACTGGAAAAAAGGCCGATGGTACTATGAGGATAGGTCCTCTCGCGCGGATCTGGCCATCCGCTTTCCCGTGGGTCTGGCTTATTGGTTTGACGGGGCCCCTGTGGACGTATTCCTCGAGGTGGTTCCCACGCTGGACCTAACCCCCAGCACCTGGTTCGAGATGGACGCCGCGATCGGTGGTCGTTATTGGTTCTGACGACGCAACAGCGAACGATCGAGCCACGTTCTTCGGCTGAAAGGGGCAACGTACAACCATTGATAGGTCGCCCACGCCGTGAGCGTGCCGATAGCCGCACCCGTGACCGCGTCCTCCACAAAATGTTGGGAGAGATACACGCGCGAAAAGGCTAGCAGGGCCGCAAACAGAGCCCAAGCCACCGACCCGCCCGGGCGGCCAATGATCACGGCCAATGCCAAGCACATACTGAATGCGGTAGTGCTGTGCCCGCTGGGAAAACTATTATGCATGTACAGCTCCACGCCCGGGACCAGATTGAAGCCTGGCAGATGCCCTACCAGCAGGAAAGGTCTATCCACTGCCCCGAAGACCATGTGCTTGAGAAGTTGGATGAAGATCGAACTACCGGCCACGGATACGGCCATCATCAAGAACCAACGCCACCGCACGAAAAGGAAGACCAAGGCAATGGCCGTAGGTATGAGTCCGTCCGCTAGGTGTGTGCCATGCGCGAAGATCCCGTTCAGCGACGGGGTCACCCAACGGTTCACGGCCATGTGCAATTCAACGTGACCCAAGCGCAATGCGAACAAGAAGGGCACGGATAACACACCGATGGTGGATAGCAAGAAGATAGAGACTGCGCGCGCTCGCATGCGACCAAAGGTATCCGCCACAGGATACAGGATCGAACGGGCCCCTGTTCGCAAAGTCCCTCCCCAATACACTGATCGTGGTATGGCGATGGCCTCCGCGGCTATACACCTTCGCACACTTGAACCACCGCCCCTGGCCACCATTGGAAAGCGCTATGCCCAACGCATGCATGATAAGAGCTTGGTCCGCATCCTCGACGCACGACCGGGCGAACGGCTGCGCTCGGTCTTCGCCGGGAACGATCCAGTTCAAAAAGCTTCAGCACACCCTTTCACATGCCTTGACCGCATGACGAACAACATGCCGGCCCGATGATCCCGGCACTGCCTCACGGCAATTGTTCCTGGCGTGTCAAGTTGGGAGTGCTCCCTCCTAGGTTCACGATGATCGGATCGCGGTCATTGTTCATGCCCGTGTATTTCACAACACCATCGAGGTTCACATCCGACAGATAGTACCCACTGACCATGCTGGTGGGTACCGAAGATCCCACCTGAAGAAGTAAGGGGTCCCTGTCATTGTTCTGGCCGGTGTATTTCAACAGGGCATCACGAACAACATTACCGGACCACAAGGCCATTCGTCCTGGGTTGAGCAGCACGCGGGCGTTCACGCCATAGGTAGCCGTGGTTGTGCGTGTGAGATCCACCTCCGCAGCCAGTGGGCCCAGTAGTACGCTCGTTGCCGTCATCGCCCCGAAGTGGTTCCGATGCCGCACGGCAATGTAGTAGTTGTCCGCAGGTACATTGAAGAGCAGGCGTTGGTAACCATCCGAACCGACAATATCGCCATCACGTTGCAGCAAGGCAGCGCGTGTGGCCACAATGGTCGCGGGCGTGTTCTTGTTACGCAGTTCGACCAGAACCCAATCCACCACAGCATTCTTGCCCCCTACGGCCAGTGTTGCTGCCGATACGGTCTCCGCCCCACCACCCCCTGCCTGTGTGAAGCCCAATGCCGAGAAAGGCTCGGTGCCCGGCACTAGGGATGCACTGCGCAGAGCGTCATTCATCAGGTTGTTCGACAGGTCGAAAGGCCCTTTTAGGAATGCGCGGAGCTCGACGCTTGGCATGCAATCCTGCCAGGCCACGAGTGCAGATGAAGGAATGATGGTGCGCGTGGAATTACTCGGCGTTTGCCACCAAACGGCAAAATGATCGGAGCCGGACCCCTCCTTGTGCAACAATTCGATGTAATAGTACCGGCCTGCCACCAGTGGAACAGAGGCGCTGGTCTGGGATGCGAACTTGTTGAACTCGGATGGATCGGTAAAGCCGGAAACACTGCAGATCGACTGCTTGTAAAGCGGATCGGCGTTTGCGCTGAAATACAACACGGCATCATCATCTGACGTCAATGTGAAGACGTAGTTGCCCGTTGTCGGGGCAACGATGTACCCACGCACGCGGGTGCCGTAGTCATTGCCGAAGGACGACGGCCCCTGGAAACTCGTGAGGTAATTGCTGCCTGTTGGCGAGTTGGGGTAATTCGGCGAGCTGATCAAACTCGAGACGCTGCTGCCCGTTACGTTGTTCCAATACTGCCGTAGTAAGCTTCCCGCAGCACCAGCGCATTGTGGCGGCAGGGAGTTCAGTACCGTGATCACTTTGGTCACGTGACCGGTGAGTCCGTCATTGTCCGTCACCGTAAGTGCAACCTGATATTCGCCAAGTGCGGTGAAGACCTTGGTGACTTGAGGACCGGTGGCCGTTGTGCCGTCGCCGAAATCCCAAGAATAACCGGAGATGATCCCATTATCCACGCTGCCGGATCCATTGAGTTGAACACTCAATGGACCTAAGCCGAATGCAGGTGTGGCGGAGATCACAGCTGTGGGCGTAATGGCAGCACAACGTGGATACAGCCAATTGGTGACCGTGGTGCTAAGCCCGCCGGCATCCGTTACCGTCAATACGACCTCGAAGCTGAACTCATCGCCGTAGCAACCCACCCCACTGATGATAGTGCTTCCGGAGGTTGTGGTGATCTGCGCTTCTGGATGCACGTGATCATTGTGGTGAAGGATGGTCCGCCAGGAATAGGATAATTGGCCCGGTGGATGCTCTGCATCCGATACGCTAGCCTGAAGCGCATAGGTAGTGTCGACTCCAGGTGGGTACAAATGACCGTTCGGAAAACTGGTGATGGCTGCCACCGGAGGAGTGTTATTCACACTCACAAGCAACGTGCGCGTGTTCTGCGCGCCTTGCGGATCCGTAGCCGTCAGTGTCACCGTGAAGCTGGTAGGAACGCCAGGTGGTGCTGTGAACATATGTTGAACACTGAAGCCGGAGCCCGAGTTCCCGTCGCCGAAATTCCAGGAATAGGTCAGCGTTCCGTTCTCCGGATCCGAGCTTCCCGCTGCACTGAAGTTCACCGTGAGCGGGCCTGGGCCGTACTGAGCCGATTGATCCGCCATAGCGATGGGCGGAAGATTGGTTACGCCGATCGGCGAGATCTTCCAGATGGCATTCGATTCGTATCGCACGTACCACAGGGCTCCATCCGGCCCCTCATTCATGAAAACGATGCCGCCGAGTGTTGATGCGAAGTTTGCGACCGACAAAGGCTCATTGGCCTCATTGAAATCGAACCGTTTGACCCAGCCTTGACCATAATCGCCGTGTAAGTAAACGTCCTGGTATCCGATAGGCCATCCGATCCCCCTTATCCATGTTCCCCCCAACGCTGCGTTCCCTCCAAATCGCGGACCTGGGACAGGAGCGCCAGGTGCATCCAGGTCATAGGTAACGGCCACGTTGCCATTGAAACCTCCTGAACGACTGCGGTTACTGTGTTCCCAATCGACCGAAGGTCGCCGGTGGAAGAAGGTCGGAATGTTCACCGGCACCTGTAAACCGGGGTCACATGGATTGGGATGTGCATTCAGGTGTAAGGGACTGTCCTGCACGATCAGCTCATTGTAGTTGAAGTACTGTTGCGTGCATCCATCCTGTCCGAACCTGGGATTCGGCGCGTCCACGTTCTGAACAAGTGCAGACATAAAACCCGTATTGCTCTCCATGCCTTCATATAGCGGCCATCCAAAGTTCTGACCTCCTTCCGAGCACACGTCCAGTTCTTCCCATGTACTAGCTCCAACATCGCCCAGGTAAAGGACACCTGGATCCGCTTGCGCGGGATCGGTGCTTCCCGTCCCGGGCCGCAACTTCATCCGATACGGATTACGGAGGCCCAATGCCCAGACACGGCTTCGCGGAGCCCGCGGTTCAACAGCATCGTAGAACGGATTCGATGGAATTCCATCCCCCGTGTTCGGATCCAAACGAAGGATCTTTCCGTTCAGGCAATTCACCATCTGCGATCGCATGGACCCGATATTCTCGGCGGGTGTCAGAATACCATCCACTAGGGCCTGGGAGTAGTAGGTATTGGGATCGCTCCCGATATCCATGACACTATAATCCGCAGCGTCGCCTATACCTGCCAACAGCGTTCCATCGGATCCGAACACCAACTGACCCGTGCTATGCGATTCATGCAAAATGGGTGCGCCCGTCTGCCGCGTTTCGCCCATCAGAATGAGGCGACTCGCGGGATCAACGGAATTAAAGTTCGGACCCGTGGCCGTGTAGCGCGTGATGCGCATGATCGTGGCAGCAAAATACTGGTCCGTGTTCGCGCTGTAATTTCCGGTACCGAAGTTCATCAAATGGTGACGGTCCACCGTGTACAGAAGGTAGATCCGCCCATTGATCAGGAAATTCGGATCCAGGGTGAATCCTAAACAACCATGGTCGCGCCAGTTGCCCACCTCCGCACTGATGTCAACCAGAGGCTGTGAGCGTCTCACACCGTTCTCCACGATCCACACCTTGCCACGTTTCTCCCACACATACCAGCGCCCATTCGCATCGAAGGTGAAGCCAACGGGTTCCTGAAAACCGTTCAAGATCTGTGCATTGCTGAACCCGCTAGGGACCTGCGCATGCGTGTTATTGCCCCAGCTCATCAGAACTAGCAAAGCGAGCAATCCGTTCAATACGAAATGCGGCAACACGGAGATGGTGTCAGTACGTTCGCGCAACATGAATAAGGAAGTTGCCAAAATTATCCCAATAGCAGAGGTCTCACAAGACCGTTGGTGATGACCATTCTCCACAATACGATGTTTTTGATGTCTCATTTCGTACAAACTTGGCACCGATCGTCCTACGAAAGGCATGCAGCACTGGAACATACGGGTGATGGGAAAGGTTCAAGGCGTGTTCTATCGCCAGAGGACGTTAGAAGTCGCGCGCGAGCTCGGCTTGAGCGGGTATACGATGAATGAACCGGACGGTTCGGTCGCGATCGAGGTAGAAGGGCCGGAGGAAGCCCTCGATGCCTTGGTTACTTGGTGCCGTACCGGACCGCCTGCGGCCCTTGTAGATAGGGTGATCGTCAATGCCGGACCCATCGTTGGGTTCACCAGTTTCGAGATCCGCCATTGATCAACCCTTAAGATGACGAATGCTCAGGGCAATTGCTCGACCCGTGCGTTGTTCGGGGTGGAACGGCCCATATTCAGCAAGAACAGGTCCCGATCCGTTGTACTTCACGGTCCCGTCCATTTTCACATCATTCTTGGACTATCCGGTCATTTGATGATTCGGTGTTGCACCCCGACCAGGACCAAGATCGGATCGC
>JBKJNF010000139.1:0-20496 GCA_046596155.1 Flavobacteriales bacterium
ATCAGTTCCACGCCCTGTGCGGTGCTCACGGTGGCCACGTGCAGCTGGGAGCCCGTGTAAGCGAGCAGGGCAAGGTCACGTTCCAGTTGGATCTCCTCGGCCAGTGCAGGGATGCCGCGCATGCCTAGGCGCACGTTCATCTGCCCCTCGTGCATCAGACCTTGCGCTAGCAGATCGGTGTCCTGCGGGAAGCTGATCACGCGGCCGTCGAAGTTCATCGCATACTGCAGCGCCAGCAACATCAGGCGGCTGTTGTGCACAGGTTTCTGGTCGTCGCAGAAGGCCACGGCACCGGCCTGTAGCATGTCGAACTGCTCCGCTAGCTGTTCGCCGTTGAGGCCCTTGGTGAGCGCCCCGATCGGCAGCAGGCGGACGGCATGGCCCTGCGCCTTGCGTTTCAGGTACTCCACTCCAGAGCGCGTATCCGCCACGGGTGTGGTCGAGGGCAGCACGGCCACGGCGGTGAACCCACCGGCGGCAGCGGCATCCAGCCCATTCTCCACACCTTGCTTGTACTCTTCGCCTGGATCGCGGAAGTGCGCGCGTGTCTCCACCCACCCGGGGGAAGCGTGCAGTCCCTCAATGCTCACCTCGTTTGCAGCCTTCGGCAGGCGCTTGCCCACTTTGGTGATCACGCCCTTCGACACCAGCACGTCCACCACCTCATCGTGATGTGGACCTCCGGGGTCGATCACATGTACTTGGCGGAGGAGCAGGTCGTTCATCGCATGCGTCGTATCAACAGGATCTCCAGGAACAGGAACACGAGCGCGGCGATCACGAACCACTTCCACAGTTTCACGCCCTGGTCCATTTCCTTCAAACTTACCGAAAGGTCGTTCCCCTCTGCCTGCATCACGCGGAAGGAGGTCAGGCCTTTTTGCTGGAGCAGCTGTTCCAGCTGATCGGCCGAATAGGTGCTCAGATCGCTCTCTGTGCGCGGCAGATTCAACGCCAGCGTGGCCACGGTGTCCTTGCCTGCAGTGAGCGCGTACACCCCGGGTGCCAGGTCCTCATCATGCAGGGCGATAGCCGTAGTGGTGAGCAGGCGACGCAGTTCCGGGACGCGGTCGCTGCCATCCGGTCCTTTCAGGTGGGGTGCGGCTTCGCCGGCGATGTCAACGCCTTCGAGCGGGATCACCGACCCATCGCCGATGGCGTGTTGCAACGCGCCCATGGGACGGCTCAGTTCCGCCATGCGCAGTAACGAGGTCACGAAGAGCGCGTGCTGAGTGAAGTTGCCGGCTGTGGCGGTCAAAGGGGAGGCACACAGATAGACCTGTCCGCGATCAAGCGGGGTGGCAGCGAGGAAGGGACTGCCATCCTGCAGGCGCAGCAACATATCAGCGCGGGGCGGCACGCGCAGTGGGAACCGCTGGTGTACCTCGGGCAGTTGCACATTCCGCGGCATCGAGCTGAACACTTCGCCGAAGAACGGGCGCTGCAGGTCGATGCGTTCCACCTTGATCATGGCCGTGTCGCGTGGGCCAATGCTTGTGCCGAACGGTGCGAGCGCAGCAGCCCATGAAGCTGCGTTCGGTTCTGAGCCGGGGAAGATCGCGAGGCTGCCGCCACCTTTCACGTGATCTACCAGCGCAGCAGCTGTGCCACTGGGAATATCGGGCAGCGCGTTCAGCACGATCAGGTCCTGACGAGAGAAGGACGCCAGGTCCACCTGCCGGTAGGACTGCATGCCGAACGCATGTGTGCTATCCGCTTCGAAGATGGCCGCGATGCTCTTGTCGCTTGCAGTTTCACCTCCGCTGATCAGGAGCACGCGCAGTTGTCCAGCAGTGCGGTAGGCCAAGTAGTAATGGTCGTCGAACGTCACTGGTCTGTCCGAAAGGCTCACCTCACCACCATGACCGCCGGGGCTGTCGTTGCTGAAGTGCAGCACGGTGTCCACACTGGCCTGCGCCTCTACGGCGAAGGTGGCCTGCGCGCGTTGGCGCCCGTCGATGGTGAGCTTCAGTGGTACGTTCTCCAAGGCCAGGTCGCCATGATTACGGATGCGTACATGCAACGCTTCCTGCTGGCCCAGCCGACGCACTGGAGTGGCGAACCACACGGAATCGATGGCGAGGTTGTTCGCGTTGTTGGGTGTGAGGGGCACCAGCGTGGTGGTCACTGTGCTGTCGTTGGTCCAGTTCTCCACATCGCACACCGAGCGTTGCAGGTCAGTGAACAGAAAGGCGTGCTTCACAGGGGCATCGCTGTGCGCGAGTGCTTCACGCTGGCGCTGCATCACCTGTGCCAGCGGGCGGCTGTACGGTCCTACGTCTGCCTGTGCGGCAGCCTGCAGGGCCTCATCGCGGCCGGTGAGCATCTGCTCGCGGCCTTCAAAGCTATTGGTGAGCACCTGGAAACGGTCCGTGGCCTTGTAGGCCATCACGGCATCCTGTGCATGGCGGCGGGCTTGGTCCAGCAGGCGGCCTTGCGCGTTGGTGCCGTCCATGCTCCAGCTGTTGTCCACGAAGAGGCTCACGGCGCGCTGTCCGGCCATTACCGCCCCGTTGGCGTTGGGCAGGTAAGGTTGCGCGAACGCCATCACCAGGCAGATCAAGGTGAGCAAGCGTGCGAGCAGCACCAGCCAATGCTTCACTTGCTGGCGGCTGCGGGTCTGCTGGCTCACCTCCTGCAGCATGCGCACGTTGGGGAACTCGATCCGCTTGAAGCGGCGCAGCTGGAAAAGGTGGATGATGACGGGAATGGCCAGCGCGGCAAGCGCCCAAAGGAAGGAGGGAAAGAGGAAGGCCATTCAGGTGCGCGAAGATCGGTCGTGCAGCCATACCCGCGATACCGCCACCGCGCCGTTGCGATCTTTTAGGAGGAGGTTCGTCGACCCGCAGCTCCGTTCGGTCCGCCTTTGGGACGGTGTAGGAGCTGACCAGGATCGCATAAGCGGCAAGTTCGATAGCGTGCTCTGTGGTCCCGGACCACAGTTGCGCGGTCACGGCCTCACCAACTTGCTGTGCCGGTATCCGTAGAGGAAATAGCACACCAGCCCCACCAGTAACCAGATCCCGAACCAGGTCCAATTGCTCACGGCCATCCCTGTAAGCAGGTAGCAGCAGCTGATCAGCCCAAGTACGGGTATCAACGACCATTCCCGTAGGAAGCTGTAAATGCCAACAACGGTGCACACCACGTAGAACACGACCAGCGGAATGTTCGGCGCGAAGCCCGTGCGGCCCAGGATGCGGTGGAAATGGTTCGGATCGAACCAGATGAGCAAGGCCAGAAGTATGGATCCGAGCAACGGTGCAATGAACTTGGCATTGATGTAGGGTAGATGGAAGCGACCGGCTGTCCGGTCCCGCTTCGGGAGCAGCAGCACGCCACCGCACACGAGCACAAAGGCGAAGAGCGTCCCGATGCTGGTGAAGTCCAGGATGAAGCTCTCGTCCGTAAAGAAAATGGGGATGCCCACCACCAGACCGGTAACGATCGTGCTGAAGCCGGGCGTGCGATACTTGCGGTGCAGGTGGCCGAAGCGGGGAGGGAGCAGCCCATCGCGGCTCATGCTCATCCAGATGCGCGGCTGGCCCAATTGGAACACGAGCATCACACTGGTCATGGCCACCACGGCCGCGATGCTCACGATGAACAGCATCCACTTCACGCCGGTGAGCTCGAATACTTCCGCAAGCGGATCGCTGACACCGAGTTTGGCGAAAGGCACCATGCCCGTGAGCACCATGGCCAGCAGGATGTACAGCACGGTGCAGATCCCCAGCGCGTAGGCCATGCTGCGCGGCAGGTCGCGTTGCGGGTCCTTGCTCTCCTCGGCCAAGGTGCTCACCGCGTCGAAGCCGATGTAGGCGAAGAACACCGCGCTTACGCCCGCCATCACGCCGCCAAAGCCGTTCGGCATAAAGGGCGTCCAGTTGTGGATGTCGATGTGCGATGCGCCCACTACGATCACCAGCCCCACGATCAGCAGCTTCACCACCACCATGGCGTTGCTCGCGTTGCGGCTTTCCTTTACGCCTACATACACAAGCGCCGTGATCAGCGCGTTGATCAGCACCGCGGGTAGGTCGAAGATGATGTGCAGGCCACCGATAAGGGGGGATGTGTTCCAGGCGTTCATGCCTTCGCTGGGCGTGTTGGCCAAGGTCATGGCGTGCGCGCTGGTATAGTTCGTGGTGAGCCACGCCGGCAGGTGCAGACCGAACGCTTCGAGCAGATTGGTGAAGTATCCGCTCCAGCTGAAGGCCACGTAGATGTTGCCGATGCTGTATTCCATCAGCAGCGCCCAGCCAATGATCCATGCGAAGAGCTCGCCGAAGCTCACGTAGGCATAGGTATACGCACTCCCGCTCACGGGCACCCGCGCCGCGAACTCGGCGTAGCAGAGGGCCGTGAAGCCGCAGGCCACGCCGCACATGATGAACAGGAGCACCACGGCCGGACCACCGCTGGCACAGGCCTGGCCCATGCTGCTGAAGCTGCCCGCACCAATGATCGCCGCAATGCCGAAGAAGGTGAGGTCGCGCACACCCAAGGTGCGATGCAGGCCACTGGCGTGCCCTTCCGGTGGCACGTGCCCTACGCCGGGCTCATGTTCGTGCAGGGCCCGATCGATCGGTTTGCGGCGGAAGAGGGAGCGGAGCATGCACAAGTGTAGGGTTCCGGGGGTTAACCGTGTTCGCAAGCGGCATCCAGGGTCTGTGATCACTTTTCCCGCGACGCGAGTTGTGATCTGCACATCCACACCCGCAACCGCTCGCGTATTACGAGTGCCTGCTAGCGGGCGCATGAGACACCATCTGTTGAAGTCGGTATTCGACAACACAGGCAACTTGGTTCAGCGCATTCCGCTTTCCGCCAGCGACGAGGGCATCAAGCTGGATATTCGCACCCAAGCCAAAGGCATTTACCACGTGGAGCTGGGAAATGGCGAGCAGCGGTACATCGGGGGAGCATTGTGCTCGAGTAGACGGGCACTGCCTTGACCGGCTGAGCCAGGATCGGGGCCACCGATCTCCCCAGCTTGGATCTTTTTAACGCCCCCGATCCGCCGCGGCCAAGCCCGCCCGGGCGATCCGGTTACATTTGGCTCCCTTTTGCAACGGATACCCACCATGATGAAGAGTTGGTTGTTGAGCGCCATGCTGCTGATCAGCGCTGCCGCGAACGCACAGAAAGAGGCTCCCAAAGCCCCAGTACCCACCGATGACCCCGCGCTGATGACCGTGGACGGCCGTCCCGTGAGCCGCAGCGAGTTCGAGGCCATCTATAAGAAGAACAACAAGGACGCGCCCGTCACCAAGCAGGCCTTGGACGAGTACCTCGACCTCTTCATTAACTACAAGCTGAAGGTGCGCGCCGCTGAAGAGCTGGGTATGGACACCGTTGGCAAGTTCAAGACCGAGCTGGACGGCTACCGCAAGCAGCTTGCGCGCCCCTACCTCATCGACCGCAATTTGAACGATGAACTGATGAAAGAGGCGTACGACCGCAGCCAGTTGGAAGTGCGCGCCAGCCACATCCTAGCGCAGTTGACCGCCGACCCCACCCCGGCCGATACCCTGGCCGCGTGGAAGAAGATCACGGCCCTGCGCACACGTGTACTCGCTGGTGAGGACTGGGCCAGTGTGGCCAGCAGCAAAGGCGGCAGTGACGATCCCAGCGCGGCCAAGAACGGCGGCGACCTGGGCTGGTTCAGCGCCTTGCAAATGGTATATCCCTTCGAGACCGCCGCCTTCAACACGGCCCCTGGTCAGGTGAGCAGGCCGGTGCGCACGCGATTCGGTTACCACATCATCAAAGTGGTGGACAAGCGTCCGGCCCGCGGACAGGTGAAAGTGGCCCACATCATGGTGCGCAGCACCGACCAGGACAGCCCCGAGAAGCAGACCGCGGCCCAGCAGAAGATCAACGAGGCCATGACCCGCATTAACAACGGTGAACTCACCTTCGCGGACGCAGCGCTCAAATACAGCGACGACGAAAGCACGAACACCAAAGGCGGCGAGTTGCCCATGTTCGGCACCGGCAAGATGATCGACGAGTTCGAGGACCAGTCCTTCGGCTTGAAGAAGGATGGTGACATGACCGCCCCGTTCAAGACCCGCTATGGCTGGCACATCGCAAAGCGCCTCGAATACAAGGCCCCGCCCACCTTTGATGAGGCTAAGGCCGATCTGAAGGCGAAGATCAGCCGCGACAGCCGTGCGGAGATCACCCGCAAGAAGTTCTTGGCCGACCTAAAGGCCGAATATCATTACAAGGCGGACCCCAAGTCCCTCAAGGCCCTGTATCCGCTGATCGACACCACCATTTTCAAGAAGGGCCTGAGCGTGACGGACACCATGGCCCGGAAGGATGTTGTGGAAGGCAGCATTACACACAATGGTCTGCGCTACCGTCGCGAGATCAACGGCACCCTGCAGAACGGCAAATTGTTGAACGTGCGCAGCCGCAAGCACGATGAGCTGAAGCAGACGCCTGAGGATACGGTGGTGGTGAAGGACCTATGCGAAGGCTGGACCTATGACCGTCCGCAGGCCGCCAAGCTCACGAAGAACGTCTTCACCATCGACGGCCGCAGCTGGACACAGCAGCAGTTCCTGGACTACTTGGAAAGCAAGCAGAAGCGTGAGAACAAGGTACCTACGGCCCAATACGTGCAGGACCGATTCGACCAGTTCGTGGATGAGGAAGTACTCGCTTTCGAGGATTCGAAGTTGGAAATGAAATACCCCGAGTTCCGCATGCTCATGAAGGAGTACCGCGATGGTATCCTGCTGTTCGAGCTTACGGACCAGAAGGTGTGGAGCAAGGCGGTAAAGGACAGCAGCGGCCTGCAGACCTATTACGACGCGCACAAGATGGACTATCTCTATCCCACGCGCTACGACATGGAAATCTACTCCTGCGCCAATGCCGATGTGGCCAAGCAGGTGCGTGCGCTCTACAAAAAGGGCAAGCGCGGCACGCAGATCGCCGAGGTGGTGAACAAGACGAAGCCCGATGCGCTCACCGTGGAAAGCGGCATCTTCAGCGAAGAGGAGAAGCCCATGGTGAAGGGTGTAGTGCTCCCCGGCCTAACGGCCGATACCAACGCCGATGGACGCGTGGTGTTCCTGGATATGAAAAAGGTGGTGGCCCCAAGCCCGAAACCGTTGAGCGAAGCACGTGGACTGGTTACCGCTGCTTATCAGGACCAACTGGAGAAGGACTGGATCAAGGAACTGCGCGCGAAGTACCCGGTATCGGTGGTGCAGGACGTGCTTTACAGCATTCACTAAGCATGATGGGACTTCCCATGAGCGTGGCAGGGGCGGCGGCGATCGCCGCCCTTGTTCTTTGCGCCTGTGGGAAGGTGGGCGCTACGGCCGATGGCGCAGTGGCCGAGGCCTATGGTGAACAGCTCTTCCAGAGCGACTTGCGGTCCATGGTAACACCCGGTACATCCACCGAGGACAGTGCGGCCTTGGCGCAACGCTTCATCGATAATTGGCTTCGCGAACGCGTCCTGCTGCACACGGCCGAACTCAACCTATCCGAAACGCAGAAGGATGTGGACCGGCAACTCCAGGAATACCGAACTTCGCTTATTACCTACACCTACGAGCAGGCCCTCGTGCGCCAGAAGCTCGACACCGTGATCACCGACCAGGACGTCACGGAATTCTACGAGGCCAATACCAAGAACTTCGAGCTCAAGGACAATATCGTCCGCGTCCGCTGGTTCAAACTCCGGGAGGACGACAAGCGTGTACTGCGGAAAGTGGATGAACTTTGGCGCAGCGACAAGCCGGAGGACCGCCACCAACTGGAGGTCTTCATCGTTCAGCGTGGCTCAGCGATCAACGACACGCACGACGATTGGATACCGTTCACGGAACTGCAACAACAAGTGCCCTTACGCCCCGATAATCCTACCGACTGGCTGGAGCGTCACGATCGCTTGGTGGTAAGCGACAGCGTTGGAACGTATTACGTTGAGTTCCTGGAGCACCGGCTAAAGAACAGCATCTCGCCCCCCGACCTTGTGCGCGCGGACATCCGCGCCATCATCATCAACCAGCGCAAGCTCCAGCTGTTGGAGCGTATGCGCGAAGACCTGTTCAAGGATGCACTCGCCAACAAGGATGTCGTCATACACTAAGTACCTCCTCCTGCTGGCGCTGCTGGTGCGGCTTCCTGTCGCCGCGCAACCCCAGGGCCAGCTGGTGGACCGCGTGGTCGCCAACGTGGCGGGCCACATCGTGCTGTACAGCGAACTGGCGGCCCAGATCCTACAGGAGGAACGCAGTGGCGGTGTTCTTCCGGCCGAGGCCAGCTGCGCAATCCTCGAGGACCTGCTGTACCAGCGATTGCTCAAGGAGCAAGCCCGCATCGACAGTGCCGTGGCCGATCCGCAGCAAGTGGAAGCCGAACTCGAACGGCGCATCCGCTACTTCGAACAGCAGATCGGCGGCCGAGAGGAACTGGAGAAATTCTACGGCAAACCCATCGAGGCGATCAAGGCTGAGTTCCGCGATCCAGTTTCCGAACAGCTGATAACACAACAGATCCAGGAGAAGATCACCGCGGACGTGCGTGTTACTCCAAAGGAGGTCGAGCGGTTCTACAAGGACATTCCCAAGGACAGCCTGCCGTTCATCAATGCGGGCGTCGAGTTCTCGCGCATTGTGAAATATGCGCGTCCGTCCGAAGCGGAGGACCGTCGCACGAAGAAAGCGCTGGAGGACCTGCGCACACGCGTCACCACAGGCAAGATCGACTTCGCCACTGCGGCTATCCTGTACAGCAAGGACGAAGGCTCGGCTGCCAAGGGCGGCGAACTGCCTCTGGTGCCACAGGGCGTGATGGTGGGCGAGTTCGATGCCGTAGCCTTGAGCTTGAAGGAAGGGGAGGTGAGCCAGGTGTTCCACACCGATTTCGGGTACCACATCATGTCGCTCATCGAGCGCCGTGGCGAGCAGTACAAGGCCCGTCACATCCTCATGAAAGTGGACATCAAGCCGGAGGACCTCAGTGGGGCCAAGCGATACGTGGACAGTGTGGCCACGCTCGTTCGCGAAGGTCAGCTCTCGTTCGCCAAGGCGGCCACCGAGCTCAACGACGACGAGGATACCAAAGGCTCCAACGGCACAGTGATCGAACCCAACAGCAACAGCGCGCGCTGGGCCGTGGGCGACCTGGACCAACAGACCTTCTTCGTGATCGACAAGTTGAAAGTGGGCGATATTAGCGCCAGCCAGGCCTTTGATGCACCGGGTGGGGAGAAGGGCTTTCGCATCTTCCTGCTCACCAAACGCACCGAGCCACATGTCATGGACCTGGTGCAGGACTATCCGCTGGTGAGTGAGGCAGCTGAGAACGAAACGAAACAACGGGCCGTGGACAAGTGGGTGAAGGAACGGCTCCAAGGCACCTATGTGCGGGTGATCCCGGACTACGCTGCGTGCCCTTTTAAACACCCCTGGATCGCACCTTCCGTAGATTGATCCGCGCCACCCAGTATCTCAACAAGCAACCACATGAGCGAACGCACCAACGATACGCGTGCAGTAGAGGAGTTCGGCACCAAATACCGCCTGCTGAAGGCGGAGATCGGCAAGGCCATCATCGGGCAGGAGGAAGTGGTGGATGATGTGCTCATCGCGATCTTCAGCCGGGGCCATGGCCTGTTGGTGGGTGTGCCGGGCCTAGCGAAAACGCTGCTCGTGAACACCGTGGGCCGCGCACTGGGCCTAGGCTTCAACCGCATCCAGTTCACACCGGACCTGATGCCGAGCGACATCATCGGATCAGAGATCCTCGATCAGGATCGCCAGTTCAAGTTCATCAAAGGGCCGCTCTTCGCCAACATCATCTTGGCGGACGAGATCAACAGGACCCCCCCAAAAACACAGGCTGCACTGCTGGAGGCCATGCAGGAAAAGTCGGTCACCGCTGCGGGGCGCACATGGCAATTGCCCGAGCCCTTCTTCGTGCTCGCCACCCAGAACCCCATCGAACAGGAAGGAACGTATCCGCTGCCCGAAGCGCAACTGGATCGTTTCATGTTCAATATCCAACTGGACTATCCCTCCTTTGCCGAGGAAGTGGCCGTAGTGAAGGCCACCACCAGTGATGTGATGCCCGATGTGAAGAACGTCCTCAGCGCCGAGGAGATCCAATTCTACCAAGGCCTGGTGCGCCGGATCCCGGTGGCCGATAACGTGGTTGAGTATGCCGTGAAGCTGGCAAGCCGCACACGGCCTGGTCGTGAAGGCGTTCCGGCCATCATCAACGAACACATCAGTTGGGGTGCCGGGCCACGCGCCAGCCAGTTCCTGGTGATCGGCGCAAAGTGCCGTGCCCTCGCCCGGGGCAAATTCAGCCCAGATATCGAGGATGTGCAGGCCGTGGCCAAGCCCATCTTGCGCCACCGTTTGGTGCGTAATTACAAGGCCGAGGCCGAGGGCATCACGGTGGATCGCATCGTGGAATCGGTACTTTGAATTTTAGGGCAAGTTCCTAACAGTCATTTCTCCATTCATCGGGAGAATGTAAATTTGGAGTACGGATCATTAAGCCACCTCTATGCGTACCGTCCTTCATTCTCTATTTGCGACTTTCCTGCTATTTGGTTCTGCGTTCCAAATGGACGCTGCGGTCATGGACATCACGCTGGTCCCTGGCCAGAACAATGATGTTGAAGTGCGGGTGCGTACGGACCAGAACTTCAATGAGGTGTTCTCCAGTCTGGTGTTCACGGTGCGCTGGAGCAATGCTTCGGGTGCCGATCTGGGCGCTGTCCAGCAGACAGCGCCACAGCTCGATGTGATGAACATCAACACAAGTGGACCGGAACAGGTGGACGATAACTATCGTTATCAGGTTTATGTGGGCTTCGGGTTCTCGGTGTTGACGGATGTGGGGTTCGCCTTTTCCGGCGGGCAGGAATTCGTTCTCTGCCACATCCCTGTGCTCAACGCCTTGGATGTATTCAGCATCGTGAACGACCCATGGACCGCAGGCAACAACGCGGATTACTACGTGTCGCTGAACGGCAGTAATTCCACGGGCGTCATCTACGATACCTCCACGGGCGTGGAGCAAGGCCCAGCGCTCGCTGGCCAACTAAGTGTGTTTCCGAATCCTGCGGATGAGCGCATAACCGTGACGCTCGAGACCAAGGAGGAGGATGGTCCGGTTGAACTGGAGCTGATCTCGCCGAACGGACAACTTATCATGAGCGCACGCTTCCAGCTGGTCGCTGGCAAGGGTGCACAGGTGTTCGATCTTAGCACCGTTGGGTCGGGTATGTACATCCTGCGGGCAAGCACGACGAAAGGAGCACGCACTCTACCTGTGGTGAAGCGATAGTTTAGGCGCTTCAACTTTCCCGTCTTTTCGCGCCATTTTTCCGTAACTCTTTCGGAACAAGTAAATAACCGTGTCCGAGGGTCCTTTAGGTGGATCGGAGGGTCTTCCGTCCCTAAGATCTCAATACCCGACATTTTCAAGTGTGGGTCCGACCTAGGCGCTATCCCGATACCGCTTAGTTTTAGGCGTCCCAAATCTTTCGCCATGGTCCGGTTTTCATCCTTCACGCTATGCCTCTTCGTTTACGGGGCACTCTCCGCGCAGTGCATCTCGACCTTCCCGGCCACAGAGAACTTCACCGCCGGCACGGTGGGTGTTCCGGGAACGCTGGTCACCGGATGGAGCAACCTTACCGGCGACGACCTCGACTGGAATGTGGACAACAACGGCACCAATTCGGGCGTGATGACCGTGCTGACAGGACCGATCGGCGACCACACCGGCAATAACACCGGTGGGAACTACATGTATGTGGAGGCCGGGAATACAGGAGCATCGCCATCCAAGGTGGCCACCCTCCAGAGCAACTGTTACAACATCGCAGCACTGACCAGCCCATATCTCACGTTCTGGTATCACATGCGTGGCAGCCAGATGGGCAGCCTGGTGGTGGACATCAACAACAACGGCACAGTTATCAGCAATGTCTGGTCCACCAGCGGTGATAAGGGCTTAGAGTGGAAACAGGGCTGGTTGGATCTGGCGCCCTACTTGGGACAGACGAACTTGCGCTTTCGTTTCCGCGCCACCACCGGATCCGGTGCATTGAGCGACATCGCGATCGATGATGTGGTCGTGGGCAACCTGATCCCCGTGTTCGGCTGTCCCGATCCCCTGGCGAGCAATTATGGCAGCACCGTGAACGTGAACAATGGCTCTTGCTCGTACACCTGTCCGACCGGCCAGAAGCGGGTAACGATCAAGATCGTGGCGGACAACTATCCGCAGGAGACGTCCTGGACCTTGAAGAACGCATCAACAGGTGTGGTCCTGGCGAGCGGCACTTCCACGGGCACTTCGCTTTGTGTGCCGGAAACGACCTGTCTCGTGTTCCGCATCAGCGACGCCGCAGGTGATGGCATTTGGCATGCCAGCTATGGCTACGGCCAATACTGGCTCTTCCTCGATGGGGTCCAAGTGTTCCAAGGCGGCCAGTTCGGCCAGTTCCAGGAGACCAGCTTCAATTGTCCGCCAGGCTATTCCTGCAGCACAGCAGGCACCGCTGTCACTGGGCAGGTATACACGTCGCCCATTGTGGAATATTGGTACAACTGGACGCCGAGCCAGACCGGTTCCTACACGATCACCACCTGTGGGTTGAACACGTGCGACACGAAACTGTGGATGTATGATATGGCTTGCGGCAGTATCACCTTGAGCAGCGGACTGGAGGGTTCCACCTTCGCCGATGATGATCTGGGTGGTTGTGGTCAGCAAGCCCGCATCACTGCGAACATGCCAGCGGGCCAGCTATACCACATCCGCGTGGGCACCAATGGTGGCAGTTGTGCCACTGTAAGCTTCCGCATCGATTACAATGGGCCAGCCGTCGGCTGCATGGACGTTAACTCCTGCAACTACGATCCGTTGGCCACTGTGGCCTGCAGCAACTGCTGCCTGGCCGTAGGCAACCCCAACTGCCCGGCCGGTCCTGACCTGACCATGGATGGTCCGACCTTGATCAGTTCCTTGAACGCAGCCAACGCGTTACAGGTGGTGAACATCGCCAACAGTGATCTTTGCGCGGTGCAGGAAGGGTGTGTGAAGGGCTATGGCAACCGCTCGGTGATCCGTTTCAACACGCGCATAAACAACATCGGGCAAGCGGACTACTACATCGGCAGTCCGTCCACGCAGCCAGGTATGTTCAGTACGAACAACTGCCACGGGCATGCTCACTATGCCGGCTATGCGGATTACCTTCTCTTTGATCAGAACAACGATCCGATACCTGTGGGATTCAAGAACGGATACTGTGTGATCGATGTGGGTTGCGGCGTCGGCTTTCAATCACATTACGGTTGCAGCAACATGGGCATCAGTAAGGGCTGTTATGACCTATACGGGAGTGGTACCACGTGTAATTGGATCGATGTCACGGATGTTCCTGCAGGGCTCTACACGCTGGTATTGCGCACCAACTGGTCGCGACGACCGGATGCCCTCGGCCGCCAAGAAATGAACTATGCCAACAACTACACATCGGCCTGCATCAACCTCATAGGCGAGCCGGGCGGGACGCGTGCGTTCACTGTGGCCACAGGTTGTACGCCGGTGGTTGATTGCATGGGCCAGCCATACGGAAGTGCCCTTCCGGATTGCACCGGTGCATGCAACGGAACCGTGAAGAGCGGCGACCGGAACAACAATGGAATGCAGGATCAACCCGACGCGCAGATGTACGTGCAGGAGATCCTTGGGAACGATGCGGTTGTGTCCTCGTGCACCGACCTGAACGTGGACGGCGAGATCACCGTCACCGATGCTGCCCTCATGGCCAACTGTTACAACCAGCAGGCCCAGCATGACGCCCAGACGCACCTGATCCACTATCATCCCTGGTGCGATTTTCCGCGTGGATTCGTGAGCTCCGTTGATACGGTGAACCTCACCATCGGTGCGTTCGATCCGGCCGGTAATTATGTGGACATCTGGGTGCGCAACAACACCTGCCGCGCGCTCGGCTTCGAATTCACCATGAGCGGTATCACCATTCAGAGTGTGGAGAACCTGAATGCGCAGGTACAGGGAGAGATGATGTGGAACAGTTCATTGGGTGGCAACAAGATCATCGGCATGTGCTACATCGATAGTTCGCTCGCAAAGAACACCACGTTCGTTCCGTTGTGCCGCGTGCATTACCTGAGCATCACTTCCAACCAGATCTGCATCAGCGGCATCCAGGACGTCGTGAACAAGGACGCCAACAACGTCACCACGAACATCGTCGGGCCCTGTGCCACCGTCAACAACGTGGTCTCCCTTGGGTTGAAGCTATTCCTCGAAGGTCCTTTCGATGGCACCTCAATGATGAGCGATGCGCTCCGTGCCGCCAGCCTTCTGCCAGCCACTGAGCCCTATAGCGGTCTAGGTTTCACCATGGTTGGTGGAACTGGTGAATCTGCCGGCCAGGGCGTGTTCAATACGACAGGCGCGAACGCGATCGTGGACTGGGTGCTGGTGGAACTGCGCAATGCCAACACGCCGTCGCAGATCATGGCGACACGTTGCGGACTTCTGCAGCGGGATGGCGATGTGGTGGGGCTTGACGGTACCTCTGCGTTGGTGATCCCCGCAACACCGGGCAATTACAAAGTGGTCGTTCGTCACCGCAATCACCTTGGGGCCATGAGCGCCACAACACTGGCGCTGAGCGGGAGCATCACCACAGTGGACCTGCGCTCCGCAGCAACGCCCACCTACGGCACCGAAGCGCGTAAGAACGTCAATGGCAACATGGTGCTATGGTGTGGCAACGTATTCAACGATGGTGCTGTTGGGCAGATCAAATACACCGGAGCGAATAATGATCGCGACCCCATACTCACGGCCCTCGGCGGGAGTACACCTACCTCGGTCGTCAGTGGTTACATGCGCGAGGACGTGAACCTGAGCGGCTACGTGAAGTACACAGGCTCCGCGAACGACCGCGATCCCATCTTAGTGAATATTGGTAGCACTGTGCCGAACAACGTGCGATACGAACAGATCCCATGACATGCGAGCAAGGCGAATGCGACTTTCGTAAGGTCAGGGTCCAGACCCACATCCCATTTTCGTTGCTCAGCGAAAGAACATGACATACTCCTCCATGATGCGTGTAGTGCAAGTTGCATTGGTCTTGAGCTTGTGCCATGGAGCGGCGTCCGCCCAGAGCTGGGAGGTCTTTGATATGAGCACGGCCGGTCTGCCGAGCAATAGCATCACCGACATTGCGGAGGACTCGCAGGGTATTATTTGGGTGGGAACGAATTGGGGATTGGCGCGCTACGATGGAACAACATGGACCGTTTACCAAGCCGGCACGTCCGGTTTGCCCTCCAATGTGATCCGTTCCGTGGCAGTGGATAGCTTGGACAGGGTTTGGGTGGGCACGCAGCAGAGTGGCGTGGTGATCTTCGATGGCCAGGATTGGGGCGGGTATGACATGGATAATTCCCCGTTGCCGGGCAACGAGATCAACTGCATCACCATTGACCACCGCGGTTGGGCCTGGATCGGGGGATACCTTGGCGTGGCCTGCTACACAGGAGCCGATTGGCGTTTGTACAATACATCCGATACCAGTTATGCAGGGCTGCAACTGCACGGGAATACGATCGAGGACGTGGCGGTGCGATCGGACGGACTAGTGGCCATTGGCACCCAGAATGGCGGTTTTCATTACCTCACGGACACGTCGATACAGTTCCTCACGACATATGATGATCAGTTCCCGGACAACACGCAGAACGCCGTGATCTTCGATGAGGTGAACAATGAGCGCTGGTTGGCGACTCCGGCACAGGGCCTTTTGAGGCAGGGAGGGGATTGGACAAATGGTCCCTGGTTCCAGTACAACTCGAACAACTCCACTATACCGTCCAACGCGCTGAATTGCCTGGACGAGGATGATGCGGGCAACATCTGGTTCGGGACCCTGCTGGCTGGTGTTGGCGTACGAAGGACCAACGGAAGCTTCACGAATTACCTCACCACCAACTCAGACCTTCCGAACAACACGGTGGATGCCATCCGCATCGCCCATGATGGATCGGTGTGGATCGGTACCGGGTACGGTGGACTTGCCCATTTGACCTTTCCGGAGGCGGTGGCGAACAATGAGCCGCGAACCTTTCAGGCGTATCCGATACCCTGCTCCGTTCGCCTTAGCATTCGGGGAAATGGCATTGCCCCGGGCTCGGTGTGGGAATTGTACGACGCACAGGGCCGGAGGACAGGATGGGGACAATTGGCAGGAGACCAGTCGGAGATCGACGTGTCGAGTGTGCGGGATGGCATGTACACCTTGCTCATCATTGAAGGTGGCGTTTCTGTCGCGCTACATATCCCGGTCGTCCGATAATCCGTTCCGGGTTGACATGTAAGGCGTCCAAGGGTTACATTTGGAGGATACGTCGGGATGGCTCCGTCCCTCTACATTTCGCTCCATGAAAACACGATTCGCTCAATTCGTCGCGTCCTGCCTTGTTTTGGTATCATCATCGGGGAGGGTATTAGCGCAATGCGATGACATTCTGAACAATGGGCCCAACACGAGCGCGACTAGTTGCGCATGCGCCTCTGGTGGGCAAACGGATTGTGACCTGTTGCCAGACATCATGATCAGTTGGTATGGCCTAGCGAACACCTCGTCAGGTCCAAGCGAGTACGCGCAAACGGCCACATCGAATGCAGGCCGACTGCGGATCTCCGGCGTTACACCCAACGTGGGGATGGGTCCCTTGGAAGTGCGCGGCGTTCGTGCTGATGGATACCGGAAGTTCCTGTGTGGTACCGAGGTCGATTCTGTGTATTCCCCCACTGCGAACAACGTTGGTTTCACATGCCCTAATGGTTTCAATGCGAAGCAGATCCTGTATCAACGGATCTATCACAAGAATGGCAACACGATGTCCTTTAATGAGTACGAGCGGGGCACCATGACCTATCACCCCACCCACGCGCATTATCATGTGAACGGATGGACGACCATGACATTGCGTTTGGCGCAGCCGGGGGTTTCGGATCCGCTCCAATGGCCCATCCTGGCGACCGGCGGCAAACTGGGATTCTGCCTGACCAATCTGTTCACCTGCCAAAGCAGCCCGAACTATTGCAAGGACTCGAATTTGTACGGTCAGGGCACCAACTTTCCGAGCACCTTTTGGGGCAGCAACTATGCGCTGGGCACCGAGCCCGGATGCTCGGATGATGTGCAGAGCATCGTGGTGGGCAAGGGCGATATTTATGATGAAACGCTGGATGGCATGTGGCTGAACTTGTTACCAGGGCTTTGCAATGGCCAGTACCACATCGTTGCTCAAGCTGATCCGGCCAATGATTTCATTGAATCCAATGAGGCCAACAACTGGACATCGATCCCCTTCACGCTCACGCAGCAAACGACGGCAAACAATGGCGGTACAGCCAACATCCAGTGCAGTGGACGCACAGTGCTCGGTGCTGGTCAGACACGTACCCTCACTGCATCACCAGGAACCGCCTACAGCTGGTCAACAGGAGCCACGTCGCGCAGTATCACGGTCGGCGTTGCAGGAACATACTCGTGTACGGTCAGTTGCCCCTGCGGAAGCCTGAGCACGCCAAGTCTGACCCTTACATTCCTCTCAGCCCCAAGTGCACCCTCTGCAACGGGTGCCACGATCCAAGGCCCAGGTCAGGCCACATTGGGAGCGAGCGGCTCAGGTACGGAATTGGCCTGGTACGATGCATTCACGGGTGGAACTCAACTGGGCACGGGTTCCTCGTACACTACTCCGATGATCTCCAATACCACCAACTATTGGGTGGAAGCGCGTAACATTTCCGCTGGGCAGGCCCTCACCGTGGGTCGCACAGCCAACACCACGCAAGGGGCGTACCTATCGGAAAAACAGTGGCTCCTTTTTGATGTGACCACACCGTTCAGACTGCATGCTTTCAAAGTGAACGCGAGCGGCGTGGGCCAGCGCCACTTCGTATTGGTGGATCGTTTGGGCAACATGATCGGAGAGAAGTATATCGAGTTGCCCAACGGTTCGAACACCGTGGTGGTGGACTGGGATGTTCCTGCCGGCCTTCAGTATAAGATCAGTGCGTTCGACGACAATACCGAGGTGATCCGCAACTTGTGGTATAACAATGCGGGGGTTAGCTATCCGTATCCCATTGGGACGTTGGGCAGCATCACTGGCTCCACGGGCGGTAGTGCCAACTACTATTATCTCTATGATTGGGAGGTGACCACAGATGCAGTGGTGTCCGCCAGCGTACGCACGCAGGCCACGGCTACGGTGGTGAACTCTGTGGCCCTAAGTCTGAAGGTGAAGTTGGACGGACCCTATAACGTGGGGAGCGGACTGATGAGCGATGCACTCAGGGTTGCGGCGTTGATCCCCCAAGGCGAACCTTACACTGCAGCTGGAATGTCACAAGTGGCAGGTGGTGGTGGCGAAACGCTCGCTCCTGGTGTGTTGAACGTTACAGGGAACAACGCCATCGTCGATTGGGTGCGGGTTGAATTGAGGTCCTCCTCCTCTCCGGGAACGATCGTGGCTACACGACAGGCGCTCTTGCAATGCGATGGAGATGTGGTGGCGACTGACGGGGTTTCTCCGATATCGTTGGGTATAGGAACGGGCAACTATTACGTGGTGTTGCGTCATAGGAACCATTTAGGCTGCATGACCTCATCCGCGATCGCATTGAGCACTTCGCCCTTCTCACTCGATCTATCCAGCGCCACCACGAGCACGTGGGGTACTAACGCACGCAAGTCGGTGAGCGGCCAACTGGTCCTGTGGGCAGGCAATGCCTTCATGGACGGCCAAGTGAAGTACACAGGCTCTGCGAATGATCGCGATCCCATCCTCCTAGGTGTGGGCAGCACCGTTCCGACCAATACGGTTGCTGGTTACCAACCTATCGACGTAAACCTCGATGGGGTGGTGAAATACACCGGCACGGGGAACGACCGCGATCCCATCTTGGTGAACGTGGGCGGAACAACGCCCAACAATGTCATTACTGAACAAATACCCTGATCCGCAGGGATCTGCCATTGCCTTACCTTGCTCCACCCTTGACCAACCTGAAAGACCCAAACCCGATCACGATGCTTAAATTGAATTCCCGGAACTGGAAAGGCTTGTTGTTCGGCCTTTGTGGTTCGCTCCTCGGCATTGGTGCTGCCAATGCTCAAAACCCTACGTCGGTGGATATTGACCTCCGGATGTTCGGTACTCCGAGTCCTGCGCGATTGGAGGTGCGTATCCGGGCGAATACCCAAGGGTACACATCCAACGTGTCCGGCTTGACATTCACGGTGCGCTGGGAAACGGGTTCCACGACCATTCTGGGTAGTCCAACGAATATTTGTTCGGCCATCAATTTGGTGCCAATTGCCCAAGTCACGAACCCTGGCGGAAATGGGTTCAATTATGTGACGTATAACGCTTTTGGGGTTTCCGATCTCGGATCATGCGCACTCACCGCCGGTGTGTACAAGACGATCGCGACCATACCGATCCTGCAGAGCACGGCTGTGTGCAAGAACTTCAATATCGTCAACGATACATATACCACAAGCCAGAACAAGAACTATTTCATTTCGCTGGGGGGAGTGGAAAAGACGGGGACGATCGATGCGGTTGTAGCGCAATACTGCCTCGCCACGGACTGCACGGGCACTCCGGGCGGTACCGCCGGTCCGGGTTCAGCGTGTGACGATCTCGATGATTGCACGATCAATGATGTATTCGACGCCAATTGTATCTGCACAGGTACGCAGTCCGGTGATCCGGACGGCGACGGTATTTGTAGCGCATTGGACAACTGCCCGAACCTTTTTGGCGTGCAAGGTGACCCTTGTGATGACCTGAACCCCAATACGACGAACGATATCATCACGGCAAATTGCGTGTGCTTGGGTACAGTGTCCTGCATACCACCAAGTGCGGTGGTGCCAACGAGCAACAGTCCGATCTGTTCTACAGGCTCGTTGTCTTTGAACGTGAGCTTTTCGGGAACGAGCACGGGAGCGACATTCTTATGGACGGGCACCGGGACTTTTAGCCCCAGTAACACTGCGCAGAATCCAACGGTAACTGGAGCCTCCACCGGAACTTATAGCTGTGCGGTTACTAATGCTTGCGGGAACTCGTCAGGTAATACGTCAGTTACTGTCAACCCAGCGGCTAACGCGGGTACGAGCGGAACCAAAGTCTTCTGTAGCAATGGCGCTGCGGCGAACTTGTTCAGTTCCTTGGGCGGCTCACCAGCAGCGGGCGGCACATGGACGCCAGCCGGTCTCACGGGAGGAAGCCTCGGAACCTTCACACCGGGGACCAACACGGCCCAGACCTACACCTACACAGTGACGGGCACGGCGCCTTGCACGAACGCGACAGCGACGGTAGCAGTAACGGTAAATCCGGCTGCGAACGCGGGTACGAGCGGAACCAA
>JBKJNF010000083.1:0-9090 GCA_046596155.1 Flavobacteriales bacterium
GGGCCGGGCACGCACATCCAAGGCCACCCATCCTTCTATGCCATTGAGCCTGGAAAGTGCTGCGGGCATCAGCCAGTTCGCCAACATCCGCTGTGCCCTTCCGCTGTGCAGCAGCACGTGCGCATCGGAGCCGGCACCGAGCGATCGCCGCGCGCGGAGGAAGGTGCTGTCGGCGGAAAGTCCGGCTTTCGCGTTGGTTCCGTTCACCGCATCATCGAGGGTGCTGCGGTCGTCGCTGATCAGCAGGAGCCCGCCGGAACGCGCCATGAGCAGCTCGGGGAATGCCGGTTCGGTCCGGAGCGTTGCATGGCCGGTCCGCGCGAATTCGGAAGCAGGGCCAAGGTCCGTATGCAGGGCCAGGCCAACACGTTCCAATAACTTGGCGTCGTTGACCATGGGCCATACGAGGAGCACGGAGGCGTCCTCGCCGACTTGCGTAAAGGCGACAAGCAGCGTGCTGCTCTCCAACGCCTGTTTCAGTCGGGCATCCTCCTCGGCCTCATCGCGCAGCTTCAGGAACACAGCGTTCACCGCGGCGCATCCTGGCGTGCTGTCCCAAGCGGTCCACCACTGCGAGGTGCTGGTGAAGTGGTCCCAGGTGCTCACCGGCGAGCGCACCTCCACGACCATTGCGGTATTCACCGGAAGCACTTTCCACGGATCGGCTTTCGCCGTTGCATCACCGTTCCATTTCAACAGCCACCAGCCCACTGCACCGACAATGGCAAGCAACAGGACGATGATGAGCGGGCGACGCATGAGGTAAGCGCTCAAAGGTGCATCCACGCGATGATCCCTGAACAGTGAGGAGGGAGGCCCTGCTCACAGATGGATGTGGACGGCCGAATGGTCAGGTCAATTCAGGCAGCAGGGTGAAGCTACGGCGGTGATGATCGCAAGGGCCGTGCTGTGCGATCGCGTCGCGATGATCCAGCGTTGGATAGCCTTTGTTCGAGGTCCAGTTGTACACCGGATGTGCAGTGTGTAGCCCTTGCATCAGCTCATCGCGGTGCGTCTTCGCCAGCACGCTGGCCGCGGCAATGCTGCGGTATTTGCCATCGCCCTTCACCACGCATTGATGTACGATACCGAGGTAGGGCGTGAAGCGGTTGCCGTCGATGAGCAGCAGTTCCGGGCGTTGCAGAAGTCCATCAATGGCGCGGTGCATGGCCAGGAACGATGCGTTGAGGATGTTGATGCGGTCGATCTCCTCCTCGCTCGCGTGGCCTACGCACCACGCAATGGCCGAGCGTTCGATCAGTGGCCGCAAGCGTTCGCGCTGGGCCTCGCTCAACTGCTTCGAATCGTTGAGGCCCGGCAGGCGCAGCTTTAGGGGTAGGATCACAGCGGCCGCCACCACCGGTCCGGCAAGGCAGCCGCGGCCCGCCTCGTCGCAACCGGCCTCCATCAGCCCCTTGGTGTAGAATGCCCCGAGCCTCATGGTGTGGCGAAGATGATGATCGTGTTGCCAATGACGCGGTCCGCGCAGATGAACGCTGATCTGAAAAGAGGATCCATCGCCCTGCGCTGGGTGTTAGCTGTCTCCTTCTTTCCCATCAGCGTCGTGTTCCCTGGATCATCGTTTCAATGCTCGCCCAAAGACCTTGGGCCGTCCGGTCCCAAGTGTAGCGCTGCACACGTTCCAAGCCTGTGTCGATGAGCCACGCACGCAACGCTGCATCATCAACCACGCTGCGCATGGCCCGTGCGATGTCCGCTGGGTCGAACGGGTCGCAGTAGACGGCTGCATCTCCGGCCACTTCAGGTAGGCTGGTGGCTTGCGCGGCGATCACCGGCACGCCACATTTCATCGCTTCCGCAACAGGAATACCAAAGCCTTCGAAGTAGCTCACATAGGCCAGTGCCACCGCCGCGCCCATCGCCGTGCGCAATTCAGCCTGGCCCAAACGACCGGCGAACACGACGCGGTCCGCGTGCCTCATGCTCGCCAGCACGCGCTCCATCCGCGCATCCTGGAACATGCGCTCGCCCACGATGAGCAGTTGAATATCCGGCACCTCAGCTGCCAGAAGGTCGAACGCGGCCAGCAGGTTGGCGGTGTTCTTCCGCGGGTGAAGTGAGCCAACGCACACGAGGTAAGGCTGGCCTTTCGTGAAGCGGACCATCGCCAAGGTGCGGTCGGCAGTGCTGAGCGGTGAGAAAATGTCGCCCACGCCGTTGTGCACCACATCAATGCGGTCCGGTTGTACCTGATAGCGCGTAACAATGTCCTGCTTGCTGAACTCCGAAACGGTGATGATGCGCGCTGCTTTTTTCGCGAAGCGCGGGAACCACGTGCGGTAGTAGCGGCTATAGGCTGGTGGCAGGTCGGCCGGATAGTGCTCGAAGTTGAGATCGTGCATCACGGCCAGCTGCGGAACGGTGGTCCTGGTGCTCAGGAAACCATCCGGCGAAACGAACAGATCGGCCTTGTGGCGGCGCAATGCGCGGGGCAGCATCCACTCGAACCAGATGCGGTAAAGGAGAGGATGGCGCGTGGGCGGCGGTACCAGCACGCCCTCGACATTGTCCGCGTAAATGAACCGCCGGTCGAAGGGCCGGTCGAAGAGGAAGGTGAACTGATGTTCCGGGTGCGCCTTCACGATGCGCTGCAGCGATTCGTGCGTGAACCAGCCAATGCCTTCGAGCTTGTCGGGCAGCAGTAGGCGGGTATTCACGGCGATGCGCACCCGGCAAAGGAAGGGATGGGAAGCGCTTGCGCCGCACATACGAACGCCAACGTTCGATCGTTTCCATCTTCCACCACGCACCATCTCCGCTGCGTGCCACTTCACCACCTTCGCACCGTGCGTCGCGTCTTCATAACCAACCTCGCCCTGGTGCTGGTGCTGAACCTGCTGGTGAAGCCCTTCTACATCCTGGGCATTGACGCCGAAGTGCAGGTGCGTGCAGGAACCGAGGCCTATGGGGCCTACGCGGCCTTGCTCAGCCTAAGCTTCCTGCTGAACATCTTGTTGGACCTGGGTATCACCAACTGGAACACGCGCCATATCGCCCAGAACACCGGGCAGATGCGCGAACAGGTCAATGGCATTTTGACGCTGCGCGTACTGTTGGTGTTTTTCTACGCTGGGATCATGGCAGTGGCCGCGCTTGTGCTCGGTTACCGTGGTGAACAATTGCACTTGCTGGCCATTCTCGTGCTCAACCAGGCGCTCGTTGCTTTGATCCTCTACTTGCGCAGCAACATCGCCGGGGCGCAGCTGTTCGCGCAGGACAGCCTGCTTTCCGTGCTGGACCGGGCGCTGCTTATCGGGATCTGCTCCTGGTTGCTTTGGGGTCGCGGCGGTAATGCTCCGGTTCCTATCACCTGGTTCGCTTGGGCGCAGACCGCCGCGTACGCCATCACCGCCCTGGTGGCCTTGACCGTAGTGATGCGCCGCACCGGAATGCCGCGGCCGCGTTGGGAGCCGGACTTTTTCCGCAGTGTCCTGCGCCAGAGCTTTCCCTATGCGCTCCTAGTGTTGTTGATGACCTTTTACTATCGCATGGACACCGTGTTGCTGGAGCGTTTACTGCCAGACGGTGCGCTGCAAGCGGGCATCTACGCCCAAGGCTTCCGGTTCTTCGAGGCCTTCAACATGCTGGGCTTTCTGCTGGCCGGGCTCCTGTTGCCCATGTTCGCCCGGATGCTGAAGGATGGCGCGGACGTTGGGCCGCTCGCGGGGTTGGCCTTGCGGTTGGTGCTGGTGGGTACGATAGCTGCCGCAGTGCTCGGATCCTGGTATGCTAGGCCCATCATGGACCTTCGGTACCACGAGCATACGGATGCATCGGCACCGGCCTTCGCGGTGATGGTCTGGAGCTTTGTTGCTGTGTGCATCACCTATGTGTTCGGTACGCTGTTAACGGCCAGCGGCGACCTACGGACACTGAACCGCATGGCCGCGGCGGGCATGGTGATGAGCGTTACGCTGAACCTGGTGCTCATCCCACGCTTCCATGCGCTGGGCGCGGCCTGGGCCGGGTTCATCACACAGTGGGCCATGGCCTTGGGGCAGCTGTACATAGCCGCGCGCAGGTACCGCATGCGCCCGCACCGCGGCCATCTGTTCGGAGGACTAGGATACCTGCTGGCTCTCAGTGCCCTGGCCTTGGTGCTCCGGAATCAGCAGGTGCCCTTGTTGCCCGCTGCGGTCGCGCTGGGCCTGCTGGCCATCGTGTTGGCCGCCATCACCGGTCTGTTTCCGTGGAGACGGGTGCTTGCCTTGCTCCCGGACCGAGCCGGGTCCTGAAGTCCTCCCAGCCTATATTCGCCGTCCATTTTTCCCACGCACTTCATGGCTGACAACCGGCCCGCCTCCAGCGGAAGCTCACTCGACCTGCTGCATTTCCTGTGGAACCGTCGCAGGCTCATCATCGGCATCACCCTCCTGGGCTTGTTCACGGGTGTCATCGCTTCTTTCGTCATCCGCGAGCGCTACAAAAGCGAGGTCGTCATGTACCCCGCCATCAGCAACAGTGCCAGCCGCTCCCTGCTGAACGAACAGAGCGGCTCGCGCGATGACATTTTGGCCCTCGGCGATGAGGAAGATGCCGAACAGCTCCTGCAGATGCTGCAAAGCGATGAGATCCGTGATCGTACCGCGAACAAGTTCGACCTGATGTTGGCCTACCGCATCGATAAGGAAGGGGCACACAAACAGGCCGAACTGCGCGAAGCCTACGAGGATCATGTGGAATTCGCCTACACCAAGTTCGGCAGCGTGCGGGTGACCGTGCTGGACGAGGACCGCCAGCGCGCTGCGGACATGGCCAACTTCATCACCAGTGAGGTCGATAGCGTGTGGAATGCGATGCAGATGGAGCGCGCAAGCATTGGCGTTCGACTCGTTGAAAGGAAACTGGAGGAAGCGGAGCAGAACGTCACGGACCTCAACGACACCCTCGGGCGGATCCGCGCAGCGGGTGTGCAGGACTACCACACGCAGAGCGAACGCTTCAACGAATACATGGGCGCCGCCATTGTGAAAGGCGATGACCGCGCGATCAAAATGTTCGATGAAAAGTTCAAAGTGCTGGCGCAATATGGGGGGGCTTACCTCACGTTGCAGGGCCAGATGGATAATGAACTCTGGCGGCTGAACCAGCTGCGCACGAAATTGACCCAAGCGCGCGCCGACATGGAGAGTGACCTCCCACACAAGTTCGTGGTGAACAAGGCCCTTCCGGCGGACAAGAAGAGCTACCCCGTGCGCTGGCTCGTCACCATGATCTGCACCGTGAGCGCCTTCCTGCTCTCCCTGCTCTTCATCATCATCCAGGAGAACATCGCCAAATTCCGAACGGCCCATGGATGAGCGTTTCTCCTTTGCCTACTTCGTGGACATCATCGCGCGTCGGTGGAAACTCTTTCTCGGAGTGGCCTTCTTGGCGGTGATCCTTTCGGGCCTTCTGAGCGGACCTTCGTTCATCCGCCCACGCTACAGATCGATGGCCATTGTTTATCCGGTGAACCTCACCAGTTACTCGATCGAAACGCGAGCGGACCAGCTGTTACAACTCATAGAGAGCAACAGCATCCGCGACAGTCTCAGCTTGAAGTTCGGCCTCGTGAAGCACTATCGCATCGACACTGCAGTAGCCAGTGACCGCCATGTACTGTACAACTTGTACAAGGAACGGGTGGAGGTCAGTAAAACACGGTATGAAAGTGTGCAGGTGGAGGTGACCGATGAGGATCCCGTGGTCGCCCGTGACATGGTGCAGGCCATCCTCGATCAGGTGAACCTTCTGGCCCGGCGGCTGCAGCGAGAGAAGTCCGAGGAAGTGCTTCTGATCGCTGAACGCAGCCTGGCACATACCAAGACCAAGCTCGCTGAGGTGGAACAGCGATTGGACACGCTGCGTAACCAGTCCGGCCTGCTGGCCTATGATGCCCAGACCAAGGAACTGACCAAGGCCTACATGAAACTGGTGACCAGTGGTGGCAGTCAGACACAAAAGGACGCTGTGCAAAAGATGCTCACGGGATTGGAGACCAAGGGTGGCGAGTTCCGAAGCCTTACGGACCTGAGCAACATGTTCCGCGGCGAGTACACGAAGTCGCTGGAAGAATACGAGCACGCCGTGAATGACATGACCAAGGTGCTCACCTACACCAATGTGGTGGTTTATCCGGAGATCCCGGACAAGAAGGTGTACCCCTTGCGCTGGCTGATCGTGCTTGTCGCGCTGGTGAGCTCGGTCTTCCTCTGCTTCCTGCTCGTGGCCGTTCGCGATCGCGGCTTGTGGAAACCCAGTACGCGCTGAATCATGCTCACCCGCAAGCTCCGGGACCATTGGATCGCGATCGCCTGCGTGCTGTTCGCGCTAGTGAACGGCCTTCTGGTTGCGCGTGAGTTCTATTGGCTGAACCTGCTGCCGGTGGCCTTGCTCGTCACTTGGGCCTTGGTGACCGCATCCGACAAAGTGCTGTTGTTCATCGTCTTCGCCACACCACTGTCGATCAACCTGGAGCAGCTGGAACTTGGCGGCATCGGCGTGTCCATCCCTACGGAGCCGCTCATGGTGGCCATCATGCTGATGTTCCTGGTGAAGCTCGGGTTGGAGCGCAACGTGATCGATCCGCGCGTTTGGCGCCATCCGATCACCGTGGTGCTTATTGCGCAGCTTGTTTGGATGGCCTTCTGCATCATGCCCAGTAGCATGCCCTTGGTGAGCGCGAAATACCTCGCTGCCCGCCTGTGGTTCGTGTGCACGATGTACTTCATGGCGACGCGGTTGTTCCAGAACGAACGCAACATGCAACGCTTCGCTTGGTTGTACATGAGCGGACTGGTCATCGTGGTGTCCTACACCCTGATCCGCCATGCCGGCTTCCGCTTTGAACAGGACCCCGCACACTGGGTGATGGAGCCCTTTTTCAAGGACCATACGAGCTATGGTGCCATCATCGCGTTCTTCTTCCCCTTCGCGGTCACGGCTGTTTCCATGCCGGGCTATTCCTTTCTGCGGCGATCGGGGGCTGTGGTCTTCCTGCTGATCATCACGGCCGGAATGATCTTTTCCTACACCCGGGCCGCGTGGGTCGGCGTAGTGGGTGCGCTTGGCGTCTACCTCACGTTGCGGTTGCGGATACCCGGATGGATCATCGCCGTGGTCGTGGCTGTGGCTGGTATCGCATACGTGGCGAACACGGACCAGATCACCATCGCGCTGGAACGCAACCGCGACGAGAGCAGCGATGACCTGGCCAAGCACGTGAGCTCCATCGGTAACATCAGCTCCGACGCGAGCAACCTGGAGCGCATCAACCGGTGGAATTCGGCGTTGCGGATGTTCCAGGAACGACCGATCACAGGTTGGGGGCCGGGCACCTATATGTTCCAGTACGCACCCTTCCAGGCAGCGAAGGACCGGACCATCATCAGCACCAACTTCGGCACGAACGGCAATGCGCACAGCGAGTTCTTGGGGCCGCTGGCGGAGCAAGGTGTACCGGGTCTGCTCCTGGTGATCGCCTTCGTTACGGTAAGTTGCTGGATAGCGATGCGGCTATGGCTGCGTATGCCCCCGGGCATTGATCGACGCATGGTAGGGGCGGCCTTCTTCGGACTGGTCACCTACTATATACACGGTATACTGAACAACTTTCTGGACCTCGACAAGGCGAGTGTGCCCTTCTGGGGATTCACGGCCATGCTGGTTGTGATGGACCTGAAGTACCCGGCCAAGCAGGCGGTGTTGCCGGCGCTACAGGCTTAGGCGAAGCTGCAGGTCAGCAGCGCAATGTCATCCAGATAGGGCAGTCCGGCGCGGTGCGCCTCGAAGGTGGCGATCAGTGCCTCGTTGACCGCCTGCGGGCCTGCCCCCGAGAAGTCGCGAAGTGCCTTCTGCAGGGGTAACGTGTCGAAGGCGGTGCCATAGGCATCCTCCTGCTCGATGAGGCCATCTGTGTAACTGATGAGCATGCCGCCGGAGACCTCCGCTTCACCCACCTTCAACGTGGGCAACTGGGGCAACATGCCCAGCGCGATGCTGCCGTCGCGCAGCTCGCTCAACTGCCCATTGCGCCACAGGATGGGGGCATTGTGGCCAGCGTTGACGTAACGGATCGTTCCGCTCCGCGTGTCCACCACGCCGATGAACAGCGTGATGAAGCGCTCACCTTGCGCACGGTCCATCACCAATTCATTCAGGTCGGCCATCAGCCGTTCAAGGTCCTTGTGGCGTTGTGCCAATACCGCACGCAGCGTGGCCTGGAAGTTCGACATCAGCAGCGCGGCCGCGATCCCCTTGCCGCTCACATCGGCCACGCAGAGCGCAAGCTCGTGTTCGTTCAGGCGTAGCAGATCGTAGTAGTCACCGCCAACCTGACGGTGCGGCTGGTACCAGGCCGCAGCTTGCACCGTTTCGTCGTTGGGCAGCTCACGGGGGATCAGCATGGCCTGCATTTCCGCAGCCAGCTCCAGTTCCCGCTTGTCGCGCTCCTGCAACAGGGCCATCTTCCCGAGACGCTTGTTCTCCAAGGCCACGGCGATCAGGTTCGTAAGGGTCTGGATGAAGTTGAGGTGCTTTACGGCGGGGCTTACGCGCCGCTCCGCCTCGTCGATGTCGCCGATGAGCAACAGGGCCAGTGGCTGTTCGCGGTGGAAGACAGGCACCGCGATGTCGAAACCGCTGAGCAAGGCCTCATCCGATGATCCGATGAACTGAATGTCCTTGTAGTTGCCGATCACTGTGGAGACAGCGAAGTTCATCTGCAGGTCGTCGGCGCCATAGGCCTGCACACAGTTCCATTGCTCACCGTTCTCGAAGAGCATAAGGCGTGTGATGCCGAGGTCCTCACGCATGATGCCGCCGTACAGCTTGAGAAGTTCCTCGCGCTGTAGATTGTTGTTGATGGCCTTGGTGATGTCCAGCAGCGCACGCAGCTGGAATTCCTTCAAGTTCAACCGTTCGTTGATGCGGTCCAGACGCGTCATCTCAGATGCCCAGCTTCTTCGCGATCTCCGGCAAACGCGCGGTCAGGGCGATCTCCCGCAACTTCTGCTTGGCCTCACTCGCAGGCGAACCGAGGTAGCTCTTACCGCCCTCCACGCTGCTCATGATGCCGCTTTGGCCCAG